>JAQVSS010000168.1 GCA_028700415.1 Kiritimatiellia bacterium | reverse complement strand
AGGGCGGTGCAGCCCGATCACCAGGTCTTTCGATCCCATGACCTGCATTTTCTCCATGACGACGTCTATCACTGCCATTGAGCGCGCATACTCGTTGGTGTCGTTGTTGACCAGCCTCAGGTCGGGAAACAAGTTGATGGATGGGGAAAGATCGACCACCAGCCGCACGCCCTGCCGCGTCAGCCACCCTGACTCGGCGGCCAAGGCACCTTTCTCCCGCCGGGCCAGATAACGCGCATCCACCATCACCGTATCGAAATGGCGGAAGAACGTGGGGCGCAACAGCACCTCCCGCTGGATGGAATCAATATTCCGAAGGGCCAGCGCGCAACGGCGAGGATTGGGGGACGGCTGCGCCAAAGGTGTCTCCCGCACCCTTTTTTCACCGCGGGCCTCATCGGTGAAAACCCGGAAAATGCGCACCGCGCCGCCTGCGATGCGTCCGGCGGCATCCTGGCCAACGGCACGGTCAATCCCTTCCGGAAGAAAGCCCACAGCGTTTCTCTCTGCCGTACCGGTCGCCAGCTCGGTCATGTTGGTGACGGTGCCGGCCAGTGCGGACAGTGCGAAGGGCTTCTCGTCCCATGCGGCGTTGAAGAGCCCGACGGTATACTCGCCCGGCGCCCGGCGGCACGTCACGAAACTCAGGCCGTCCGCCTCATCCGAGCCGGAGAGCGCGAAGAGCATCTGAGAACGGAAGATGGGGGCGAGTGTTTCACGGACATGAGCAAGCAGCGGGTACGGCGTGTCCAGGCTCCGGTCGACTCCGCCTCGGGCGGGCAAGGCACACTGTGGCTCCTCCGCGATCCCATACGGCGAAGCGAAAACCGTGACTTGACCCTTCCCCCACACACCGCGCGCGGCGGCGGGCCGCCTCCAGGCTAACCTGCAAACAACCCGCGCACCCGCCGAGAGGTCCAACGCATGCAACGTGACCGCGCCCTGGCCGGTGGAGCAGGTTTGCGTTTCGGGCAACACGCGGATTCCGGCGATCCCGTCCGGGAACAGGGCGGAGGCGTTGACGGCGGTCAGCACCAGGTGGCCGCCCTGACGCACATACTCCGCCAGCGTGTCCGAGAGCTCGGCGGAAGGCTCAAGCCGCCCCGCCACAACCAGCACGGGATACTGGCGCAGCACCCAGCCGGGCGCGTCGCTCAAGACACAATCCGCGATATCGCCGAACGGCGTGGAAGACATGAAGCCCCGCTCGTCATGAAAATAGGAGGCGTCGGTATAACCGGGATAAAGCATGCCGAGCACACCGTCCGTCAGGTAATCGCCCGCGGCATAGGGCAGGTTGCCCCAGACCTTGTAAACGTCCGGCGTGTACAGGTGCCGGGGAAAACTCCAGCCGGAGAGGAAATCCGTCATCACCGCGACCGGCGTATGCATCACTCCCGGATCGCCGTGGGCCTCTGACCAGCGCACCGCCCCCTGTTGGATAGCCCCGATCGGACTCAGAGCGCCTGTATGATCGTAAAGCGACGCCTCGAATCCCACGGCCACGCAATTGTACAGGATATGCGAATACAGGAGCCGCTTCATCAGGGACAGACTGGTTCCTTTGGTCGGCCCGGCCCTGGGATCGCTGCTGGATGCGACATAGCGTTTGTGCCCCCAACGGTTGTAAATGGAGACATTGCCGAACCACGGCACGCCATACTGCTTTCCCGCGCCGCGAATGAAGGCATAGTAGACCTGCGAGTTCGGAAGGGCCTGCGCGGTCTCCGCGCCGATCATGGTATAGATGCCCTCGCGCAGGAAGTAGTGGCCGAAGTTCAGCGAGACCAGCGTGGCCAACCGGTTGCCAAGCAAATCTCCCATGCGTTCAAAGAAGCGCTGAAAATTCAGATACTGTTCGGCATGACCCGCGCCGGACGGCAACATTTGCCAGGCGTATCCTCCGACATAGCGTCCATCCTGTTCACCGTTGTCCATCCCCAGCCAGCGGTCCCCGAGTTCCCGCTCGAACATATCCCGCAGCGTGTCCGGCAAGGCGAACTGACTGCAATAAGCGTTTGGACCGGATGAGCCGGGCACAAACCCCCAGAGGTCGAAGAGGTAGAGATCCCTTCGCTTGATCTCTTGAACGATCTCGGACACGTTCGTCTGATGGATCAGCGTGACCGCTGGCCAGAGGATGTCGCCCAGCCGGTCTTTCCGGGTATAGCGGTCCAGCGGTTCGGCGTAATTGTTCTGGGGAATACTGCGGAGGGCGATGAATTGAAGGGTGTTCTTGAACGTGCCCTGGTCCGGAGGCTTGACAGCGCGGCGCGCGTCATCGGGATGGCGGCGGGGATCCATGCGGTGCGGGTAGACCCCGACCGCCTCTTTACCGAGGGCACCGGAGACGACCATCACCCATACAGCGCCTGCGAGCCAGACCCGCCATAGCGGGCGGGACAGTGCCCCTCCCCGCCGGAATTCCCACACTCTTTTGCTCACGATACCCCCCTATTCAACCGAGTGAATAAATGACACACAAAATCCCCCGCCGTGTGAAGCGGAAGCGGCTGCGCGTTGTCCTCTCCCGCGCGTTATAAAATTCGGATCATCGTTCCCTTTGGGGGAACGGTCAACCAGATCGCGTTTCCGTCCTTTGACAGTCGGGTTCCCCTCTCACCGCCGATGAGCACCAGGTCGCCCGAAAGTGTGCCGTTCACGGATTCCAGTATCTTCCAGGTTCCTCCCGCCCGCGTCTGGTCGCCGCTGAGGCGCACTTCGACGTTGTCGCCAATGGTCACGTTTCCACCGGCCGAGACGGCATCGGCCAGCGGCGGGGCAAGATCCACCAGCAAGCGGCTGTTGTTGCTGAAGGCCAGCGTCCCGCCGAGTGTGGCCTGCCCCACCACACCGGTGGCAGCGGCTGAGAACGCGCTCCCCGGGCCGATCGTCACCGAAGCGCTCGCCAGCGAACCGTCCACGCACAGGCCACCGTTGGACACCGTCGTCGCGCCGGTGTAGGTGTTTGTTCCCGAGAGCGCCAGGGTACCAGCCCCGTTCTTGACCAGCGCGATCACGCGCGTGTTGCCATTGCTGATCACCCCGGAAAAGACGGTGTCGACCGCCTGATTCACGGTCAGGGTGGTCGTTCCGGCCGCGCCATTCACGTCGGTCACCGCGCCCCCGCCGCCACTCAACCAGGCAAGGGTAACGCTGTTGGCATAAAGATCCAGGCGGGTTGTCGGCGCAAGCGTGACCCCGCCGCTACCCAGCGCGCCGGAGTGTCCCACCCGCAGCGACGCGTGATTGGTCAGCACCGTCCCCCCGGAGTAGACATTCGCCGCATAGAGCGCCAAGCCATACCCTAATTCCTTCCCCCCATCAGGAACACTCCGGAAGGTCAATGCGCCTGTGCCCAAATTGACCGTGCCATAGACATTGAGCGCGTAGCGCTTTTCGAAGAGTCCCGGCTGGGACAGGCACAAGTTCTTTCCGATCCCGGCGGCCGAGATGTTCCCGTTGATGGTGCTGAAGTTTTCAAACGAAACCGTGGAATCGGTTTGCAGGGAAAGAGGGCCGTTGACCGTGAGGTTGGCCTGGATATGAAGCGCGCCCTGCGGATTGATCCCATTGCCGCTCAAGTAGACGGACCTCTCCAACGGATTGCCGTCCCAGGAGGCGTACACGTCGAGACAGGCGCCCTCCAGCACCGTAATGGAGCCAGAGGTGTTTTTAAGCGACGAGCCCTTATAGACATAGAGAGTTCCCTCGCGAACGATAATCGGGCCGGTGATGGTGTTGGCTGTAAAACCATAGAGCGAGAGGAGGCCGGGACCATCCTTCATGAAACCCTGCGTCCCCGACAAGCCGGCGTATACATACGCCTGACGGTTGCTCACGCAGATCACGGGGACGCCCAAACTCGTTGACAGCGTCAAGGGCGCGTTGGTCACGTACCAGTCATGGCTCGGGGCGGCGTCGGCAAAACGGAGGCTGCCGACGGTGCGGGGTGCGTCATTGTTGACGTAAGATGCGGCGAGAAGATTGAGCGTGCCGAAATCCGCAAGCGTGTCCGCGCCATCCGGAACCGCGTCCGACCAGTTCCCTGACGTTCCCCAGTCGCCGCTGGCAACGCCGGACACCAACCGCGTCCAGACGCTCGCTGAAGCTTCCAGAGGCGTTGGAATCGCCGTGACGCTGAGACCGATCCGTTTGGCAACCGTATCGTTAACCAGCGTCGCCTCCAAACCCTCCGGCAGATCCCCAAGGGTGAAAACACCGGTGCCCGTCAGGTTCCCGGTGTAACTTGCCAACGCATACGTTCCGGGTGCAGTCCAGAACCCGTTGCTGACCACCACGCTGACGGTTCCCGTAAGGTTCACGTCGCCGTTGATCTGCAACGGCGCGGGCGAGGTCCGGACCGGAAACCCTGCCAGATCGAATTCAAGCGTGGAAACGCCCCCGGTCGCCGTGATCCCCGCGCAAATCCATTGGGCGCCATACCCCACCGTGTCGATCTTGAGCGCGGCGCCGTCAGCCAGCACAATCACGCTGTTGACACATGCGCCGCCGGTATGGACGATCAGTTCGCCGGCATCGACGCGCGTGGTGCCCGTGTAGGTGTTGTAGCCGGAGAGCGTCAGCGTTCCCGGGCCCGCTTGAGCCAGCCTGCCCGTGCCGGATATCTTGCCGGAAAGGATCTGCGCCGCGTTACCGGAATACAGCAAGACGCCGTTGTTGAGGATGTCGCCGGCATACGCGCCGCTATTCAATTTCCCTGTTCCGCCGATCGCCAGTGTGCCGCCGCCGATCTCGGTGGGGCCGGTATAGGTGTTGACCCCCGTGAGTGTCAGAGTGTTCGCGTTGGTCTTGACCAATGCCCCGGCACCGCTCATCTCGCCGGAATAGGTTATGTCCGTGGTGGAATTGAAACGCACCGGCCCGTTGGCCGTGGAGACGATCCGGGTGCCGCCCGGCATCCCGCCCGCGCCGCCGTTGCCGAAAGAGACCGGCCGCATGGCCGTGAGGGTTCCGCCGAGCGAGCAGGAGCCGATAATGTGGCCGACTTGGTTGGCGTTCGCGCCATTGAATGTGAAACTGCCCGGTCCGGTCAGGTTGTTGTAGTAGATCAGTCCGGCCCCCTGGCTCGAATTGAGCGAGACCGTCACGCCTTCCGCGACATCGATCGTCGGAGCGGTCGAGGCGAACGAACTGCCAATCCACCAGAAGGCGCCTTTGTTCACGATACGCATCGTGGCGCCCGCAGTACCGGGCGCGGCCACATACGACCCAGTGTCCGCGCCGAAGGTCACATCGCCCCGTACCGTGAACTGCGCCGAAAGGAGTTTCGCGAGGATGATCCCGGCTGCACCGCCGTCGATCGTGCAGACCATCGCGCCGTTGGTCAGGGTCACCGCGCCGGACCCGACGTTTTGGATCATGCTGCCGGTGGAGGTGACCGATGCGTTCGCCAAGGTGGCCGGGCCGCTGAAATTCAGCAGCACCGAACTGCCGTTGCCCGCAACGAGCGTGCCGCGCCCGGCGCTGGCCGTGGCGTTGGAGCCGTCGCCGACCCGCAACTCGCCCGCGAGGCGGACAAGGTCGCCGCTGAACGTGTTCGCGCCGGTCAGCGTCAGTGAGCCGTCGCCCGCTTTAGTCAGCCCGGAGGAACCGGACAGGATGGACGCCACTTTTGCCGCGCCCCCGGACTGGACGGTTATTGAGGGCGTGTCGCCGCCGAGAAGCAGGGTGCCGCCCGTCAGGGTCCAGCCGAAGGAGCCGGTGTTGGCGAAGGCCAGAGCGTTGATCGTCCAAGGCGAGGCGTCGAGCGTCACCGTGCGGCTCGCCGTGATGACGTTGCCGAAAGTGGCGGTGCCGGTCGTGCCGGTAGGAGCGCTCCCGCCCGTCCAGTTGCCGGGCGTCGACCACCCCCCGTCCGCGTCCAGGTCCCATGCGGCGGAGACGTCTGCCCGCACGCACCATGCCACCGCACACACCACCGCCGTTCCAGCCACCCGTGCCACAAGCGTTTTCATACCATTCCTTTCTCATGCTTCACCGCAGCGACGCCACTGCGGGCATATTGTAGAAATGAAATGCAGCGTTAAAAAAGTAACACAAAGCGACATCTGCAACAAGATGTTTGAAAAGCGTTGAAGGGTTACCGTTCCGTGACAATAATCAGCCAGCCGCGCAGGGGTTTGACGGGAATCGTGTCATCCGGCTTCCACCGGCGCTCTTCCTGAAACTGATCCACCGGAGGCGCGTGAAACGTCGCGCGGTCCGGGCGGATACCGAGCGCTTTCCAATTGATCGCGAGACGGATGCCGGTCTCCTGTTTGGCCCAGCTCCCGATCGCTAACAGGGCCTTTCCGGGCCTGACATACGCAGTGGCCAATATCTCCGCGTGGCCGGTCTGAACCGGACAGCGGGAATCCCAATACCCGCTCATCCGGGCATCCGCGATTCCAAAATCATCCCAGACCTTCCAGACCGTCCGCGGGTTTTTCAGATTCGTGTTGCTCCACGGCAACCGCGCGGTCATTCCGTACACCATCCCGAGCCAGGGGTTCCCGCCATCCTGCAACATGTCGCTCATCAGGCCGAAGGGAATGCCCGACGCCTGAACCAGCCACTGGTCGGGCGTCATCTGGTCATACCGGAAACTCTCGCCAAACCAGAGCTTGTCCACATACGGGAAGAACTCGGCGTACTGGGTTGCGGGCCCGATAGAAAACGCCGTATTCGAATGCAGGTCGATCCGGCAGTCCGGGCGGGCTGCCGCCATCACACGCCGCATGCGCTGAAGCGTGCGGCGATCATAGCTGACGTCGTCGAGATACAGCCCGTCGATCCCGATGTTCCGCATGAGCCACCCCAGCCCCTCGACATAGAAATTATACCACCGGGTCTCCCCGCTGTTGGCGAGCGCGGCACAGACCGTGCCGTCCTCAAACCGGAAATACCACTGCGGCAGGTAGTGATCGCCCAGATGTTCCCGCAGCCACGGATATCCTCCCCCGGGGCCGTCCGCGAGCACCTCGTACCCGAGACTGCGCAGGAACCAGATCTCGGGAAGATGGTTCGTCAGCTCGCGCAGGGTGTAGTAGATCTTCACCTTGATGCCGCGCGCGTGCCACTGGTCCACGAAGGCTTTCAGCGCATCGTTGGCGATAAAGGGATAGTTGATGAAAGGGTTGAGGGAATTGGCGTGATGGACATTGATCACCTTGATTCCCGCGGCGAGATCCGCTGTCGCCGGTTCGGTATGGTGATAATAGCGCTCCGTGAACTGGCGGGCCGGATCGAGCGGTTTGACCGGCGTGATCAGGAAGGCGAATTCGAAACACGCGGGCGCGGCAGGCAGGATCTCGCGCGGGCCGCTGTAGACGCTCACGACCGACTCTGCCGCGTCGCCCCTTACCCGCAGGCCGCCCTTGCCGCCGTTGTGCCAGACAGGCGGCGGCGGGGTGCGGTAGAGATTGAGCATGGGGCCATGGTAGGAACCTCCGCGCAACTCGCAGTGCAGTCCGCCGTCCGGGTGGCCGGCCCAGAAACTGTCCTGCGGCCCTTCCCATTTCCAGTCATGCCGCGCAGGCATGCGTCCACCCGTGACCCCCATGCCCATCATGTATTCCGCAATTTCCGGGCGGAAGGGGATTTCAAGGCGGATGTCCTGAACCTGCATCCTCTCCGTGGCGTGAAGCGCGATCCGGTAGTGCAGGTGGCCGTCGAACTCCATGCTCCCCGAACACTCCAGCCGCAGCCCGCCGGCGTGGGAGTCGCCGCGCCATGTGACGCGCCCGGGCGACTCCGTGAGGATTTTCGTGCGGGGTTTGGCAAAAACCACAGGGCCGGAGGCGGTTTCAACCACCCAGCGGACCGGAGCGGCCAGAATGCCGCCGGGCGCCTGCGCGGTGGTAATGGCGGCGGGCAACCCGCCCGCATCCAGCCGCACCTGACGCCCCAGGCAAAAGAGTCTTTGCCCCTTCCGCTTCAAAGGGGTATACGGCGGCGTGGGCTCTTCATTGATGCCCAGCCCAGAGTTGATCCAACGCAACCGTGCCAGCCGCCATCCGTCGCCATCGCCCCTGTCCTCTAGCAGACCGGACGCTATGGTCAATCCGATCTCAACGTTTCGGGCCTCCGCGTTGTCCGGGCAGACCCTGACCGTTCCGGTGTACTCGCCGGGCACGGCATCACGGGGAATATCCACCGCGATCCAGAGCGGCTGGACCTCGCCCCGGGCCACACGGATCAGATTCGTGAACGCGCGCCCGTACGGATCCACGCCGTCAAGGTTCAGGCACGTCAGCGACTGTGCGGGAAGACGGGCGCCGCCGGGGCCGGACAGCGGGCTGAAACGCACGGAAAGTTTTTCCAAGCCCTGGCGGGCGGCATACACCCCCACCTGAAACACATAGTACTCGTTGCGCTGCGCGGTCCCTGAAAAGCGCGTCTTTTCACCTTCCCGCCAGCACACCGGCAACGCGGAGCGCATTTGAATCGGGCGCGTCCGGTCTTCGGCAAAGAGCAGGAAGGGGCGCGGTGTGGCCGCGAGCAAAGCCGTGTGCTCGGCGGCTGTAAGCGGAACGCCCATCGGGTAAAGACTGTCAAACGCGGTGCGCGCTTCGAAGGCGGCCACACGGGCCCGTGGCAAGGTGGGTCCGGAAGACGACGGCCGCGCCGGCTCAAGCCGGTTGCGCTGGAGCCACGCTTCCTCTGGCTTGGGTTCCGGCGCGAGGTACGGATGGTTGTAATTGCCGGTCTGCGGCTGTACCGGGAAAGGGAGATAGTAAAGGTGATACACGCCGCCTTCCGGAGCCGGGCCGAAAACGATCTCCGCAGATTCCAGGTCGATGCGGCGGCGGAGAATGTTGCGCACCGGTTTTTCACCCGGCCCAACCATGATCAACCGCTTTCCCGCGGGATCGTCCCGCCGCCGCCACGGCACATAAAGGGCGACGGCGTCAGCCCCGGAAGCCAGTTCCACACGCGCCCGGTGATGGCCGTAGCAA
>JAQVSS010000167.1 GCA_028700415.1 Kiritimatiellia bacterium | reverse complement strand
CCCCATTACGCTAAGTGAGAAAATTGGGTTTAAGTGCCGGTCGGGCACATCACTAACCTGAAAGGACGGGGGCGATGAAAAAAGGCGTGTTTACCAACGTGCTGGCAGCCGGTGTGGGGCTGATGGTTTTAGCGGCGGGGTGCAAAACAACAGAAGCGCAATCATCGTGCTGCGGGTGCGCGGCGCAGAAAGGGTGCAAGCGGGTGAACAACGGGGATTATTACAAGGACGGGAAGTTCGACAGCGCAAAAGCGAAGCAGGCCTATTTCGGGCTGATGGAGAAATTCAATGTGCCGGTCTATGCCGCGCTGAAGAAAGACGACGGGTTCTTTTGGGCCGTCGATTTCGCCAAAGGCGACTTCGCCTCGTTCGGCATGGGCGGCGTGATCTGGGTGAACGAGAAGGCCGAGGGGTATTTCGGCCACGACATCTATCTGCTGCCGTGCCAGAGCATTGCCGAACACCGCCATGTGGCCACGACGGACAAGGACGGCAAAGCCGTCCGCTGCAAGATCGAGAGCTGGCAAGTGCGGCACGGGTACGTGTACGGGTTCAGCGAAATCGGCGAGCCCAATCTCGACAAGTATCCTGAAGCCAAGGCGATGTTGTCCAAGGTTCAGATCCCGCACCTCAAGAGCGTGCATGTGGAGCGGTGGGAGGCGGACGGCACGATCAACAAGCTGGCGGCCCCCGAGACGTGGCACTTCATGATGGGCGGCAAGGACGGGGCGATCGTGACCGAGTACGCGACGTATCACGATGGGGCGGGTCTGCGCTTCTCGGTGCCGGGCGTGGGTTTTTGAGTTCAACAAGGGAGAAAGAACATGACGTATCATCACACAGGTATCCCCGTTTTCGAGAAGATGGAAGGGATGATGTTTGTGGAGCCGCTGAAGGTGTGGGTCACCGACGCGGGCGCGAGCCCGTACAAGGTGGAGTGGCTCTATTTCGAGCCGGACAGCCCCATGGCCGCCGCCATTCAGGACGAGACGCACGTGGCCTATGTCGTCGAGAACATCGCCGAGGCCGTGAAGGGCAAGAGCGTCCTGTGGCCGGTCTGCGAGCCGATGCCGGGGCTGAAAATCGCGTTCATCTACGACCAGGGCATGCCGGTTGAACTGATGCAGCTGAGCTGAGTGGTGGTGTGCGTGTAACCAAAGGATTCGTATTATGCCGATGAAAAAGTTTATCAACGATCCCGCCAATCTGACCAAGGAGTTGCTGGAAGGGCTGGCGCTCTGCTACAGCGGAAAAGTCAAGATCGTGAGCGAGAAGATCGTGGTGCGCGCGACGCCGAAGGATTCGGGCAAAGTCGCGATTGTGACGCTCGGCGGCGCGGGGCATGAGCCGGCGCTGAGCGGCTTCGTGGGCGAGGGCCTGTTGGACGCGAGCGTGGTGGGCGATATCTTTGCCGCGCCGGGCGCCCCGAAGGTGCTGGAGGCTCTCCGCATGTTCAAGCGTGACGCCGGCATCGTGCTGGTCACGCTCAACCACGCGGGCGACCGCATGAGCGCCAGCAAGGCGCTGCGCGACGCGCAGAAAGAGGGCATCAACGTCCGCGAGATCGTCACGCACGAGGACATCTCGGCTGGCGTGGACACGCCGGAAGAGGACAAGCGCGGGCTGGCCGGTTGCATTCCCCTCTACAAGATCATCGGCGCGGCCGCCGAAGCCGGCAAGAGCCTGGATGAGGTCGTTGAAATCGGCGAGCGCTTCAGCAAGCAGATGGCGACGTTGGCCGTGGCGATGTCCGGCTGCACGCATCCTCAGAACGGCGGCACGATTGCGGTGTTGCCCGACGACGAGATGGAGATCGGCATGGGCCAGCACGGCGAGGCCGGCGGCGGCCGCACCAAGATCCTCACCGCCGACGAGACGGCCGAGCGCATGATCGCGCCGCTCGTCCAGGCGACCGGCGTGAAGGCTGGCGACACGGCGCTGCTGCTCATCAACGGCACGGGGGCGACCACCCACATGGAGATGCTGATCGTCTACCGGAAGGCCGCCCAGCTGCTGGCCTCCAAGGGCGTCAAGCTGGTCAGCGGAGGTTGCGGGGAATATCTGACGGTGCAGGAAATGGCCGGGTTCCAGATGATCCTCTGCAAGCTCGACGCGGATCACGCCGAGTGCCTCAAGGCCAAGGCTCGCACGCCGTACTGGACGGCGTGAGGGGAAGCGGACAAAGGATTGCCCATGCTTTCTCTTTCGCAATTCAAAACGATGGTTGCCGCCGCTGGCGTGGACATCCGGGCCGGGGAGAAGCGGTTTTCCGAACTGGATGCCGCGTCGGGGGGCGACGGGGATCACGGCACCGCGATCGTGACGGCCTTCAACGCGATGGCAAAGGCCGGCGGCGACGATTTCAAAAGCTACCTCAAAGCGCTGAGCGACGCGCTGCAGAACGAGGCCTGCGGATCGACCAGCGCGCTGTATGGGGCTTGGCTGCAGGGCATGAGCGATGCGGCGCCCGAAGGCGCGGCGGAACTCGATGCGGCGGCGCTGGCCAAGGTTTTCGGTGGCGGCCTGGAGGAGCTCGGGTTCACGACGCGGGCGCGCGTGGGTGACAAGACGCTGATGGATGCGCTGATCCCGGCGACGGAGGCGCTGGTTTCGGCTCAGGGCGGGGGCATCGGCGCGATGTTCCGGCAAGCCGCGGAAGCGGCCGAAAAGGGGGCCGAGGCCACCTGCGCGATGCGCGCCAAGTTCGGCCGCGCCAAAAACCTCGGCGACCGCTCGGTCGGTCCGCGCGACGCGGGGGCGGCCTCGATGGCCTGCATCTTCGCCGCGTTCGCGAAAACAGTGAAGTGACGCCGGGAGAGCCGGGTCAAACGGTTGAATCGATTCGCCGGTTCCCCCGAAAAAGGAAAACGATCATGGCTGATTTGGACGATATCCGCGACGGCAACAACTATGGCGTCGGCGTGGCGCAGAAAAACGAAGGCTTTTTTCTCAAGGGGTCGAACCATCTCGACTGGGGCATGAAAGACCGCCTCAGCCGCATCTTTAACCCCGCTACGGGCAAGGCCGTGATGCTGGCTTTTGACCACGGCTTCATTATGGGGCCGACGTCGGGCGTGGAGCGCATCGACCTGAGCATTGTGCCGCTGATCGAGTACGCGGACTGTCTGATGTGCGCGCGAGGCGTGCTGCGCTCGCTGGTGCCCCCGACATGCCGCAAGCCGGTCTGTCTGCGCTCGGATGCCGGGACATCGATCCTGACAGAGCTCAACCACAACGTGGTCATCGACATCCAGGACGCGGTGAAGCTGAACGCGTCGGCGATCGCGGTGATGGTGGCGATCGGCGATCGGGGCGCGGAGGCGGAAACGGTCGCAAACCTTTATCAGGCGGTTGACGCGGGGCAGGCGTCCGGCATCCCGGTGATGGGGGTGACGGCTGTGGGCAAGGACATGGCGCGCGATGCGCGTTACTTCGGGCTGGCCTCGCGGGTCTGCGCGGAGAATGGCGCGAACATCGTCAAGACCTACTATACCGAAGGGTTCGAAAAGGTCGTCGCGTGTTGTCCGGTGCCGATTGTGATCGCGGGCGGCAAGAAACTGCCTGAACGGGAGGCGTTGGAGCTGGCCTACAACGCGATCCAAAGCGGCGCGGCGGGCGTGGACATGGGGCGCAACGTCTTCCAGTCGGAGAAGCCCGCGGCGATGATCCAGGCGGTCTCGGCGGTCGTGCATCAGGGCCTGAAGCCGGCCGAGGCCCTCCAGATGTTCAACGACCTGTAGGGGCAGATACGTAGTGGGCACTGCGGGCGACGGACATGAAAGCCGCCGCGCGGGGTTGGGTTTCAGGTTTCAGGTTTCAGGTTCCTTCGTAACCCCTTCTCCAGTTTCAGGCTGAATGTTCATCTGAGCCCAAGTCGGTGAAACAGGGAGGAGCCCGTTTGCCAAAAAAAATTTTGCGGCGCATTGACATCCGCATGGGCATCCGGTAAGCTTAACAAGTTTTCTTTTTATCCGGGACTCGGTCTTGGATGGGGGGAAAACGGAACATTGGCAAGGTTTGACGGACTCCCGCACGATTGACTGACGGTTTTCCTTGAAGCCGGAGGAAGATTGGGTAAGGGGTTCTTTGCTCCGTTAGGGGTAAGGTACGATGCCAACATAGCTCAGTTGGTAGAGCACTTCCTTGGTAAGGAAGAGGTCGTCAGTTCGATTCTGATTGTTGGCTCCAGCTTTGACGATGGATTTTTTGTCAACTCTCACAGGAGGAAACCAGAATGGCGAAAGAGACATTTGTTCGCGAAAAGCCGCACGTCAATGTCGGCACAATTGGTCACGTCGACCACGGTAAAACCACGCTGACAGCAGCGATTACCAACGTTCAGTCCCTGAAGGGTTTCAACGCCCCGATCAGTTATGACCAGGTGGCCAAGGCCTCCGAGTCGGCGGGTCGCCGTGACCCGACCAAGATCCTGACGATCGCCACCTCTCACGTCGAGTACGGCACGGCGAACCGTCACTACGCCCACGTCGACTGCCCCGGACACGCCGACTATGTGAAGAACATGATCACCGGCGCCGCGCAGATGGACGGCGCGATTGTGGTCGTGAGCGCGGCCGACGGGCCGATGCCGCAGACCCGCGAGCACATCCTGCTGGCCCGCCAGGTCGGCGTGCCCGCGATCGTGGTCTTCCTGAACAAGGTTGACCTGGTCGATGACTCCGAGTTGCTGGATCTGGTGGAGATGGAAATCCGCGAGCTGCTGTCAAAGTATGAGTTCCCTGGCGATGACATCCCGATCGTCCGCGGCTCCGCCCTGCCGGCCACCAAGGCCACGAGCGCGGATGACCCGGCCTGCGAGTGCATCACCAAGCTGATGGAGGCGCTGGACAGCTATGTTCCCGAACCGGTGCGCGCGCTGGACAAGCCGTTCCTGATGCCGATCGAAGACGTGTTCTCGATCGAGGGCCGCGGCACGGTGGTGACGGGCCGCGTCGAGCGCGGCGTCATCAAGGTGGGCGAGGAAATCGAGATTATCGGCCTGCGTCCGACCGCCAAGACGACCTGCACGGGCGTCGAGATGTTCCGCAAGTTGCTGGATCAGGGTCAGGCTGGCGACAACATCGGCTGCCTGCTGCGCGGCACGAAAAAGGAAGATGTCGAGCGTGGCCAGGTTCTGGCCAAGCCGGGCTCCATCACCCCGCACACCGAGTTCACGGGCAAGGTGTACGTCCTCAGCAAGGAAGAGGGCGGCCGCCACACGCCGTTCTTCAAGGGGTATCGTCCGCAGTTCTACATCCGCACGACTGACGTGACGGGCGACATCACGTTGCCCGAAGGCGTGGAGATGGTCATGCCGGGCGACAACATCGAGATCGCCGTGAAGCTGATCTCGCCGGTCGCGCTGGAAGACAAGATGCGTTTCGCCATTCGTGAAGGCGGACGCACGGTCGGCGCCGGTACCGTTGACAAGGTTGTTAAGTAAGAGCTTCCTGTGAGCGTGTCCGGCCGGGGCGTTTCGGCGCCCCGGCCGCGGCACGGGTTCACAAAGGGATGAGGCGGATATGCCCAGAGAATTAGCGATTTTGGCGTGCACGGAGTGCAAGCGCCGCAATTATACGACGACGCGGAACAAACGTACGACGACGAACCGTTTGGAGATGAAGAAGTACTGCCCGACGGAGAGGAAGCGCACGTTGCACCGGGAGACAAAGTAGCCGCGCCCCATTTAGGCCAGTAGCTCAATTTGGCAGAGTACCGGTCTCCAAAACCGGGTGTTGGGGGTTCGAGTCCCTCCTGGCCTGCCACTTACCGCTGCGGCACCTGTCGCCGTCTCGCCAAAGCGGGGGGTGCGGGTTCCATCCATCAGATGCAGATTGACCGAAAGGTCCTGAGACATGAGTAACGTGAAGCAAGTCTTCCAGAGCTTGGGAGCGTATCTGGGCGAGGTCGGGGTCGAATTCAAGAAGATTGCCTGGCCGGATCGTCAGGAACTGGTGGACTCCACAGTTGTGGTGCTCTCCTTCATTGTGATTCTTGCAGTGGTTGTGCTGTGTTGCGACAAGACGATCCTGTTCTTCCTGAAGCTTTTCCATGCGTAACGCGGAGAGTCGTCCATGACGAAACAGTGGTTTGTTTTGCATACGTTGACCGGTCAGGAGCAGAAGGTTAAGCGTTCGATTGAGGCGCGGGTGCGGATCGAGGAGATGTCGGAGTTTATCGGCGAAGTCGTGATCCCCACCGAGAAGGTCTCCGAGGTAAAGAACGGCGTGAAGACGACGGTGACGCGCAAGTTTTTCCCCGGATACGTGCTGATCAATTTGGCGCTTTATGATGACGGGCGCAATGTGATGGAGCCCACCTGGCGGTTTCTCAAGGAGACGTCGGGGGTGATCGGGTTCATCGGAGGCGAGCGCCCCATGCCGCTTTCGGCGGCCGAGGTTGACGCGATCGTCAACCAGGTGGCCGAGAAGAAGGAAAAGGTCAAGCCCAAGGTTCAGTTTGAGCCGGGCGAGACCGTGAAGATCACCGACGGCCCGTTCATGAGTTTCAACGGCACCGTCGATGAAGTGGATCCTAACCGGGGCAAGCTGAAGGTCTCTGTGGCGATCTTCGGGCGTTCCGCCCCGGTTGAGCTGGAGTACTGGCAGGTCGAGCGTGCGGTGAACGAAAACGCATGAGCGGATCTGACGGGAACCGGCGCGCGCCGGCAGCTCGTCAACTGTGGTTCGTTTGCACCGGTGGGGATGCCGGGAGAACCACGACAGACAAGTAGGTGAGGGTATGGCGAAGAAAATCACGGGTACCGTGAAATTGCAGATTCCCGCAGGCGCGGCGAATCCTGCGCCGCCGGTGGGTCCCGCTTTGGGTGCCCAGGGCGTCAACATCATGGCGTTTTGTAAAGAGTTTAACGCCAAGACGCAAGACAAGGCCGGTCTGATTATCCCCGTGGTGATCACGGTGTATGCGGACCGCAGTTTCTCTCTCGTTTTCAAGAGTCCCCCGGCCTCCGCCCTGCTCAAGAAAGAGGCGGGACTGGCCAAGGGGTCCGGCGTTCCCAACCGCGACAAGGTCGGCAAAGTGACGCGTGAACAGGTCCGCAAGATCGTGGCGATGAAGAAGGCGGATTTGAACGCGACGGACGAAGCGGCCGCGATGCGGATGATCGAAGGTACCGCGCGCAACATGGGTATCGAGGTGGTTGACTGATAAAGGGGACACGGATCATGGCTAAACATGGCAAAAGGTATATCGACGCCCAGAAGAAAGCCCCCGCCGGGCCGGTGAGTTTGGAAGAGGCGGTCGCTTTCGTGAAGGCAAACCCGGGCGCGAAATTCGACGAGACGGTCGACGTTTCCATGCGGCTCGGAGTGGACATCAAGAAGTCGGATCAAACGGTTCGCGGCACCGTGAACCTTCCGAACGGGACCGGTAAGAACGTGCGCGTGATCGTGTTCGCGGCGGGTTCCCATGCCGATGAGGCGAAGGCGGCCGGCGCGGATGAGGTCGGGTACGAGGAGTTGATCGAGAAGGTCAAGAACGGCTGGACGGACTTTGACGTGGCGATCGCCACGGCAGACGCGATGAAGGAAGTGCGCAAGATCGCCCGCGTGCTGGGACCCCGCGGACTGATGCCGAACCCGAAGACGGGCACGGTCACCGACGACACCGCTGCGGCCGTGAAGGCCGCGAAAGGCGGCAAAGTCGATTTCCGCATGGACCGCACCGGGAACGTGTGTGTGGTGTGCGGAAAGCGCAGTTTTGAGGCGGACAAGCTGGCCGAGAACATCAAGACGGTCATCGGCGCGGTCAAGGCCGAGCGCCCCGCGGGCGCCAAAGGCAACTTTATCCGCTCGCTGACGCTCAGTTCCACGATGGGCGTGGGCGTGGGCGTGCTGATCAAGGCCGAGGAAGGCGAATAAACCGGGAGACGGATGCAATGAGAACCGAAAAAATTTCCATTCTGAATGAGGTCATTGAGCGCGTCAAGGCTTCCGATTTCTGTTTTGTGCTCAATTATGGCGGCCTGAAGGTGACGCAACTGATGGCCTTGCGCAAGGAGCTGAACAAGCTCGACACGCGCGCCATGGTGGTGAAGAACACCTATCTCGGGAAAATCGCGAAAGACCTGGGGTGGGCGGACATTTCCGCCATGCTGACGGGGCCGACGGCGATGATCACCGGCAAGGGCGATGTGGCGGAAGTGGCTAAGGTGCTGGTGGAGTTCGTCAAGAAGAACGCCCAGGCATCGGTCAAGGGGGCGAGCCTCGAGGCGGCGCTGCTGAGTGCCGCGGACGTTGAGGAGCTCTCGAAATTGCCGTCCAAGGACGCGATGCGCGGCATGTTGCTGGGCACGCTCTTGGCGCCGGCCACCAGCCTGGTGCGCGTGTTGAACGCCCCGCTGTTGAACACCCTGTACGCCCTCAAGGCGTATGCGGAGAAGAAAGGCGAATCTGCGGCATAATGTGTGTCGTAAAAACCGGATGGGTGGGCTTGCCGGCGGGTGCCGGTGCCCCAGCGCGTGAATACGCGGCGGCCGCTTTTGTGAGCGGCGACTCCACCGGGAACCCCGCCCGCGAATCAACGCGTGCGGTTGCACGAGGAAAAGGGAAACGAACATGACAAACGAAGAAGTGATTGATTTTCTGAGCAACCTTTCGGTGCTCGAGATCTCCAAGCTGGTCAAGGCGTTGGAAGAGAAGTGGGGCGTCACCGCCGCCGCTCCTGTGGCGGTTGCCGCCGCTCCCGCCGCCGCCGCCGCTCAGGTCGAAGAGAAGACCGAGTTTGATGTGGTCTTGACGGATGTCGGCGCGAACAAGATCTCGGTCATCAAGGAAGTGCGCGCGATCACCGGCCTTGGGCTGAAAGACGCCAAGGATCTGGTCGAAGCCGCCCCGAAACCGGTGAAGCAGGGCGTCAGCAAGGACGAGGCCGCCAAGCTGAAAGAGCAGATCGAAAAGGCCGGCGCCAAGGTCGAAGTGAAGTAATTCGCTCGCTTGAACCGAAAAAGC
>JAQVSS010000166.1 GCA_028700415.1 Kiritimatiellia bacterium | reverse complement strand
GTCGTCCGAGCCCGCGTTGAACACGACCGCCGCAGGCGTGGATGTCTCCCATCCTTCGTCGAGCAACTGCCGCGCGGTTTCGTCCGCGACTTTGACAGACATGAAGAGCACCAGCGGCAGGCGCTTGCGCACGTCGAAAGACACCCCGGCCACCGCGCCGCCTTCGGCGCGCGGGGTCAGTGCCGTGAACCCGCGCGACACGCCGCGCCGGGTCAGCAACATCCCGGTGCCGGTCGTGGCCACAGTCAGCGCGCTCACGCCGGCCCGTACCCGGTACGGCAACGCGAGCCGGTCCAACTCGTCGGTCTCCTCCGCCAGCCGCCCGAACAGCCCCGGATCACCGCCTTTGAGCCGAACCACGCGCTTGCCCTGACGCGCATACCGCGCAATCAGCGAGGTGATTCCCGGCTGCGTCACCGCATGGTCGCCGCACCTTTTCCCGACGAACACGCGCCCGGCATGCGGGGGAAGGAACGACAACAGCGTGTCGTCCATCAGCACATCGTAGAGGCACACGTCGGCCTGACGCAAATCCCGAATGCCGCCCCACGTGCAATAATCGGCCGACCCCACGCCCGCGCCGACGAACCGCACGGCCTTCACAAAACAGGACCGAAGCCGCGTCCAGACCGGGTCACCCAAACGGAACGTGACCGCAAGACAACCCTGCCCGGCCGGCACGGCCAGCTCTGACAGGGGCACCCATTCCGAAATGCGCTCCCCCATTCCTAAGCGGTTGAGCGCCGCACCAGCCATCAGGATCGCGTCGTAACCGCCCGCGTCGAGTTGACCCAGGCGAGACGGGATACTGCCGCGGATCGGTTTCAGCACGGCCTGCGGGAAGCGCGCCCGCGCATAGGCCTCACGCCGCTCGCTGCTCACGCCGATCACCGGCGCGACCGGGAGGCCTTCCAAAGTTTTCCCGGTCGGCAGGATCCACGCATCACGAGGATCCTCGCGCCACGGCAGCCAGAACCAGTCGAGATCCGCGGGTATGGGATCGGGCAGGTCTTTGGCGCTGTGTACCGCAATGTCGATGCGTCCCCCGCGAAGCGCATCGTCCAGATCGCGCGTGAAGAAATCGGTCGGGCTGACGCGCAGGTCGGTGGTCAGATCACGGTCGCCTGGCGTCGTGACAGAAACCCTCTCAAAGCCGATGTCAGGGAAGAGCGCGGACAGCTTATCTAACACGCCTTGCGACTGCACAAGTGCCAAACGGCTTCCCCGTGTCCCGGCCTTGAAAATCTGTTTGCCCATACTTACGGCTCCTGTTGCGGCAATTGGCCCTGGATACTTTGCCGCATCCGCTCGTAGATGTTGCGGTGGTCGTTCAAAATCGTGCCGCACACCTTCAGCACCTGATCCAACGTACCGTTGGCCGTTCGATACCAACGCTTGAGCGCATCCAAGTCCGCCACGCGCACGGCTCCGCCACACGCGTCGAACGCCGGATCGATGTTGCGCGGCATCCCGAGATCGATCATGACGACCCCTCGGGGGTTCAAAAGTCCGTGATGGCCCGCCCAAGTGATGACCGGGCTCTGCACATCCACCGCGCTCACGACCACATCCGCCCCGGGCAGAACGCGCCCCATGTCGTCCAGTTGAACCAGATCGACCTGCCGCGCCTCTTCCGCGCTCAGGACAGGCGCATTCCGGTGATAGACCCAAACGCATCCGTACCCGCGTTTCAGAAGACCGGCAACAAGGTTTTTCCCAACCATCCCGGTGCCGATCACCACGACGCGGCATGAAACCAGTCCGGGTATTTCGGTATCGAGATAACGCAAGCCGATCTCTTCGATCTCCGCAATGTCCAACAGCGGCTCGACCTCATGCCGGATGTCTTTCGAAACATGCAGGGCCGCATCACACAGTTCCCGGATGACCGCTCCTGCCCAACCGAGCGTGACGGCCTCGTCAACCGCGTCTTTCAACTGCGAGACCACATGAAATTCTCCCGGCATCTGCGAATCCATCCCCGCCGTCACAAGGCAGAGATGCGAGAACGCTTCAAACCCGTGCTTCATGTAATACTGATCCGTCCGCAACTGGTCGAACCGCAGCAACCGGCGCAGAATGCCGCATGTTCCGGCCTCTTTCGAAATAGCCGCAACCACCTCGATGCGGTTGCACGTGTTGAGAATGAAAAACTCGTGAACGCCCCACACCTGCCGGATCATTTCCCCGATCGCCTCGCGCCCGCGCAGCAACAAATGGAGCGGCGCACGCGCTTCAGCCGTCAGATATTCGTGGCTGGTTCCCAACACCAACAGATCGGAACTCTCGATCGAATCGAGATGCTTTCGCAGGTTGTCTTTGATGAGCCGCGACTGGCGGCAGGATTTGCCACTCGTTGAAACCGCGATCAGCACATCGCCTGTGCGGATGATCGCGGGCGTTACGAAATCCCCGTCCGGCCAATTTCCATCCGCACAACAGCACGGAATCCTGACAGCCTTCGCGACATCCAAAACATGCCGGTTCACGTGTTTGTCATCCGTACAGGCAAAAACCAGCGCACACCCGGTCACATCGGCCTCTTCGAACGCGCGCGCGTCATGCCGGATACGCCCCGCCTGAGCCAGCGCCGCCAACTCGTCGACGCAGTCCGGGCAAACCAAGCTGACCTCTGCCCCGGAGTCTAAGAGCAACTCGACTTTTCGCTGTCCGACGCGCCCGCCCCCCACGACAAGCACACGGCGCCCCTCGAGCATCGCATTGATCGGAAACGTTTTTCTTACTGGTCTTGTATCTCTCATAAATGCGGTCAAACGGTATCACATTCGGAGCCCTTTTGCCACACCAACGCATGTGAAGCCGGCTTACCAATTTGTCATTGCCGGGGAAGGCACAAGGGGGCACAATACGCTCATGTTTCTTGAAACCGCCGATATGACGCGCCTCCTCTTCCAAGTTCTCGCGGGCCTCATTCTGCTCGCCGGCGCCACCATTGACCTCTATCTGTGTGTGCGCGTGCAGACCCGCCGACGGGTACCATCCCTCGGCGCGTGCACCCGCTTAACCCAATGCCCGTTCACCGTTTTCCATGCGAACCTGGTCCTGTTCGCCACGCTCCTGTTCGCGTTACCGGCCTTTTTCCAGCCCCCCATCTCCGGCACTCCCAAAGAGAGCGCCCTGATTCTCAGTCCCCTGCTCTACGCGGTCATGGGGCTTCTGGTCACCACCCTCTGCCTCACCTACTCGAACGCCTCAGTGAGCCAGGTCTTTTTCTCGCCGTCCTGCACCGCACGGAGGGCGCTCGGGAAAGGCCTGTTTTACGGACTGGCCGTCATTCCGCCCGTGGTGTTGCTCTCCATGGTGATAACCACCGTAACCGAAACGCTCGGTGTTGAACCGCATCTCCAAGAAGTGTTCGATTGGCTAGGCGATGGTTCGCTCACCCTCGGCACGCGCATGTTCATGATAGCGGCGGCGGTCGTGATTGCCCCCGTGGTGGAAGAGTTGCTTTTCCGCGGCATCCTCTTTACGGCGGTTCTGAAAGCCCGCCCATTTTTCCCCGCCGCGCTGCTGGTCGGCCTTTATTTCGCGCTCGTCCATTTCCACGCGCTGTCGTTTCTACCGCTGCTCGCGCTCAGCATTGCTTTCTCCGCAGGTTATGGCGCCACCGGCTCAATCCTCACCCCCATCGCCATGCATGCGCTTTTCAACCTCACCAGCGTCTTCTTCTACCTCGCCGACAGATAACCTCCCGGTTTTTTCACCTCAACTGGACACCGCGCTGCTATTTGCGCGGCAGGCAGCCCGCGCCTTTCGGTTTCGCGCCTGGACCGTTCTTTGCGGCCCACTGGGCTTGGCGCGCCACGCCCATCATGATCGCCACATCGTCTTCCGAATAAACGCCGCGGGAAAAAATGCGTTGAACGCCCTGCATCATGTGGCCGGCTTTGTCCTCTTTCATAAACCCGATGAGCAACAGCATGTCGCGCCACAAGGCCGTCAGTTTCAGCTTGTGCGCGGCGATGGCCGGAAGCGATTTCTCGACAGGCGGCTCGTATGTGCCAAGCGCCCCGTAAAGTTCATAACAGCAAATCAGAACCGCCTGTGAGAGGTTCAGCGACGTGTACGCCGGTTGCACGGGTATGCGGATCAGGTGCGTACACAAACCGATCTCGTCATTGGACAACCCTTTGTCCTCACGCCCGAAAACCAGCGCCACCTTCCCGTTTTCGGCCAACTTCAACAATTCGGGCGCCCATTCGCGCGGCGTCTTCACATGCTGCCGGTACAGTCCCCCCCGAGCCGTCGTGCCCGCCACAAAGGCACAATCGCTCACCGCCTCCTCAAGGGTTGCGGTCACGCGCCGGGCCTCCAGAATGTCGGCCGCATGGACGGCCATCCGCACCGCGTCGTCCCAGTTGTCACAGAGTTTCGGGCCGGCCAACACCAAATCGCGAATACCCATATTCGCCATGGCGCGGCATACTGAGCCCACATTCCCGCTATACAGCGTGCCCACCAGAACAATCCGTATATTCTTCAATACATCCGTCATTCCCTTTGTCCTTCTAACCCCTTTAAATTACACCATCCCCAACCCCATGTGCGACATGAAAAATCAAGCCGGAAACATTGGCACCCATTTTTTTTCGCGCTTTGACTCGACTAACCGCCCGGATATTGGCATTCTATAAGCCCGATTGCGTGCATTGCCCCGTCAACGAGTTGGCTCGTTCTAGCGCGGCGTGCGCATAAGTCCGAAAAGGCAGGTTCCCTCTTATGCGGCGTAATGACATCGAGAAGGTGCTCATCATCGGTTCAGGCCCCATCGTCATCGGTCAGGCTTGCGAATTCGATTATTCAGGAACCCAGGCGTGCAAGGCGTTGCGCGAGTGCGGGTATAAAATCGTGCTGGTCAACTCTAACCCCGCCACCATCATGACCGACCCGGTCATGGCGGACGCGACCTACATCGAGCCGCTCAACGCGGAGCGCATCGAGCAGATCATCGCCAAGGAGCGCCCCGACGCACTGTTGCCCAACCTCGGCGGCCAGACGGGTCTAAACCTCGCCATCGAGCTCTCCAAAAAGGGCATTCTCGACAAATACAGCGTCAAGGTCATCGGAGTCAACCTCGACGCCATCGAACGGGGCGAGGATCGCCAGGTCTTTAAAGACACCATGACCAAGCTCGGCATCGAAATGCCCAAGAGCGAGATCACCTACACGCTCGAGCACGCCGAGAAAATCGCGGTGTCACTCGGCTACCCGGTGGTCGTGCGCCCGGCCTACACCATGGGCGGCACCGGAGGCGGCCTCGTTTACAACGTCGAAGAGCTGCGCGCCATCGTCAACCGCGGCCTCGATGCCTCGCTCACCCACCAGTGCCTGATCGAGGAGTCGGTGGCGGGATGGGAAGAACTGGAAGTCGAAGTGGTCCGCGATTCCAAAAACCAGATGATTGCGGTCTGCTTCATCGAAAACATCGACCCCATGGGCGTCCACACCGGCGACTCGTTCTGCTCCGCGCCAATGCTGACCATCGACAAATCGGTTCAGGACCGTTTGCAGGAGTACGCTTTCCGCATCGTGGAGTCGATCGGCGTGATCGGCGGCACCAACGTGCAGTTCGCGCATGACCCGAAATCCGGGCGCATCGTGATCATCGAGATCAACCCGCGCACCTCGCGGTCATCTGCCCTCGCCTCGAAAGCCACCGGGTTCCCCATTGCCCTCATCTCCGCCAAACTGGCCAGCGGCCTGACCATGGACGAGATCCCCTACTGGCGCGACGGCACGCTCGAGAAGTACACGCCGTCGGGCGATTATATCGTCATCAAATTCTCGCGCTGGGCCTTTGAGAAGTTCCGCGGCGTGGAGGACAGGCTCGGCACGCAGATGAAGGCGGTCGGCGAGGTCATGTCCATCGGCAAGACCTACAAAGAGACCTTCCAGAAGGCGATCCGCGCCCTCGAGAACAACCGCCACGGCCTCGGCTTCGCCAAGGACTTCAACAAGAAGTCCCTGGGCGAGCTGCTTGAGCTGTTGCGCTTCCCCACCAGCGAGCGCCAGTTCATCATGTACGAGGCGATCCGCAAAGGCGCCACAAACGAGCAGCTCTTCGGCCTCACGAAGATCAAGCATTACTTCATCCAGCAGATGCGCGAGCTGGTCGAGTTGGAGGAGCGCCTGCTGCAGTACAAGGGTGCCATGCCGCCGGACGAGCTGCTCGTCCAGGCCAAAAAAGACGGCTTTTCCGACAAGTACCTCGCCAAGATTCTCGGCATCAAGGAAAAGAACGTCCGCCTGCGCCGCACGGACCTCGGCGTGGCAGAGACCTGGCATGCGGTTCCGGTCAGCGGCGTCAAGGACTCTTTCTACTATTATTCTTCCTACAACGGGAAGAAGAACGAGACGCCTATCACCAAGAATGCGAAGAAGATCATGATCCTCGGCGGCGGGCCGAACCGCATCGGCCAAGGCATCGAGTTCGACTACTGCTGCGTCCACGCCGCCTTCGCCATGCGCGACGCCGGCTACGAGACCATCATGGTCAACTGCAACCCCGAAACCGTCTCGACCGACTACGACACCTCCGACAAACTCTACTTCGAGCCGGTCACCACGGAAGACGTGCTCCAGATTTACGAGAAAGAAAAACCGGCGGGCGTGATCGTGCAGTTCGGCGGCCAGACCCCGCTGAACATCGCGCGCGAACTCTCTGACGCCGGAGTCAAGATCCTCGGCACCAGCATCGACTCCATCGACATTGCCGAAGACCGAGACCTGTTCCGCCACCGGATGGAACGGCTCGACGTCCCCATGCCCGAATCCGGCATGGCGTCGACGGTCGAGGAAGCCATAACGGTCGCCCAAGGCATCGGTTATCCGATCATGATCCGTCCTTCCTTTGTGCTCGGCGGCCGCGGCATGGAAGTCATCTACGACGAGACGATGCTGCGCGAATACGTGGCCAAGGCCGTCGGCGTCACTCCCGACCGTCCGCTGCTGCTGGACCGGTTCCTGCAGGAAGCGCTCGAATGCGAATGCGATGCCCTCTCCGACGGCAAGGATATCTACATCCCCGCCGTCATGGAGCACATCGAGCTTGCGGGCGTCCACTCCGGCGACTCCGCCTGCGTCATCCCGCCGGTCTCAATCCCGGAGAAGCACCTCGACACGATCCTCTCCTACACGCGCAAAATCGCCCAGGAGTTGCACGTGATCGGCCTGATGAACATGCAGTACGCCATCGAGAAGGACAAGGTTTACGTGCTGGAAGCCAACCCCCGTGCCTCGCGCACGGTGCCGTTGGTCTCCAAAGTCTGCAACACGCAAATGGCCCGCATCGCCACCCGGCTTATGCTGGGCGCGGGAATCGGCGAACTGGGGCTCACCCAGAAGACGATCCCGCACTACGGCGTCAAAGAGGCGGTTTTCCCCTTCGAGAAATTCCCGGAAGTGGATCCCGTGCTCGGCCCCGAAATGCGTTCGACCGGCGAGGTTCTCGGACTGGCCTCAACCTTCGGTTTGGCCTATTACAAATCGCAGGAAGGCGCCAACACCAAGTTGCCGACGGAAGAAGGCACGATCCTCATCAGCCTCTCGGAAAAAACGGGCCCCGCCGTGAAAGCGGCCAAGGAGTTCACCAAGCTGGGCTTCAAACTGATCGGCACGTCAGGAACCATCAAGTGGCTCGCGGAGAACGGCGTGCAGGGTGAGGTCGTCCACAAGATCAACGAGGGGCGCCCCAATGTTTTGGACGTGATCCTGAACCGGCAGATCTGCCTTGTGATCAACACGCCTTCCGGCCGTCGCGACGCGCGGGCCGACGACGCTTCCATCCGCAAGGCGGCCCTCAAGTACAAGGTGCCGTATCTGACAACGGTGGCGGCGGCTCTGGCCAGCGCGCACGGCATACGCGCGGCCCGCGACAGCGCGGGCGGCGTCAAGTCCATCCAGGCCTATCATGCCGGCATCCGTTGATCCTCATGCGCGGTCTTCCGGCACCACGACAACACAGTGATAAACGGGAACGTTCATATGAGCCGAGTGATTGCGATTGACGGCCCTTCCGGCGCCGGGAAATCCTCCGTTTCCAAACGTGTCGGTGCCCAATTGGGTTTCCTGCATGTCGATTCCGGCGCACTCTACCGCATCATGACGTGGCAGTGCCTGCTGCACCACATCGACACCGCGAATCCCGATGACGTTGCCGCTTTCGCACAGACCGTCAACGTCACCTGCCTGCCGCAAAACGGCGCGATCGCCTATTTCGTCAACGGGCAACCGCCAGGCGACGCCATCCGCACGCCGGAGATCAACGCGCACGCCAGCCCGGTGGCCACGGTCAAAGCGGTGCGCGACCGTGTGACGGCATGGCTGCGTGACCTGACGCGCTTCGGCGACCTGATCGTCGAGGGCCGCGACATCACAACCGCAGTCTTCCCCGACTCGCCTGCCCGTTTTTACCTCGTGGCGAGCGCCGAGGCGCGTGCCGAACGCCGGCGTAAAGAGGAAATCGAAAAGGGGATCGCCAACCAATCCGCCGATGCGGTCAAGCGATCCCTGCTCGCCCGCGACGCGATCGATTCCACGCGCAAATACGCGCCTCTCAGAAAGGCAGACGGAGCGCTCGAGATCGACAGCACCAACCTCACCCTCGACGAAGTGGTGCAAACCGTGATCGACGCGCTACCCAAAGAATGGAAGCGAGGCCGCGCATGACCTGTACAGGCTGGTTCACCATGATTCTCTGCTGGCTGTTTGTGATCGGGTTCAGCTTTTTCTTCATTGTGAAAACGCTGCGCACCCCCCTCAAAAAATCCGGCACGGATCCGGAAATGTCCGGCGACGCGGGCCAAGCGCCTTGCCCGTTGCGTCACGGGTGAGCCCTTTGTTATATTCCTTGTGTGCCCCTGTAGCTCAGTTGGATAGAGCAACGGATTTCTAATCCGTGGGTCGCAGGTTCAAGTCCTGCCAGGGGCGCCATTCAAAACCTCAATAAATCAGCAAAAAGCCCAACAAATACGGGGTTTCTCGAAAAAATCGCGCCGCCGCAAGTCGGGGCGCGTCCGTCAGGCGGTCTGTGCGGCGCGGCGTTGTTTCTCTTTCTCGTGCGG
>JAQVSS010000165.1 GCA_028700415.1 Kiritimatiellia bacterium | reverse complement strand
TATGATTCTAGTATAACTAATGAACAGTTGGAAGCTTTGGGTGCAGGAGCCTTAAGGCTGGCAGCAATTGAAGGTGATGAACAGAAGGGATGCTTCATGGCTGGCCAGATTGCAGGATCCCGTGGAAAATCGCAAAAGATTCCGCGGGAGTTTTTGTTTTTGCGGAATCGTTGCGGGCGGCCTGCGGGCGGACAGACGTGAAAGGCGGAGAGGAACAGAAAACCGCTGCCCACACCGGGCGGCAAAAAAGAGGGAAGAGCCATGAGCGATAACCAGAACATGCGACGCATCTATGTGTTCGACACCACCCTGCGCGACGGCGAGCAGTCACCCGGCTGCACCATGAACCTGCGCGACAAACTGCTGGTGGCGGAGCACCTCGAAGAGCTGCGCGTCGACGTCATCGAGGGCGGTTTCGCGATCGCCTCTTCCGGCGATTTAGAGTCGGTCAAGGCGATCGCGGGCGTGGTCAAGAACGCCGCCGTGGCCAGCCTCTGCCGGGCGCTTCCGAAAGACATCGACTGCGCGTGGGAGGCGGTGCGCGGCGCCAGGCACCCGCGGATCCACACCTTTATCGCGACCTCGCCGATCCACATGGAGTACAAGCTCAAAATGGCCCCGGACGAGGTCTTCAGCCAGGCCGTCGCCATGGTGGCGTACGCGCGGAACCTCTGCGGGGACGTTGAGTTCTCGCTGGAGGACTGCTCGCGCAGCGAGCGGCCCTTTATCTACCGCGTCGTCGAAGGCGTGATCGCCGCCGGCGCGCGCACCGTCAACATCCCCGACACGGTCGGCTACGCGGTGCCCGAACAGTTCGGCCAGCTGATCACGGACATCCGCGCCAACGTCCCGAACATCGGCCTGGCCCGCCTGTCTGTGCACTGCCACGACGATCTGGGTCTGGCGGTCGCCAACTCGCTGGCGGCAGTCCGGGCCGGCGCCGACCAGGTGGAATGCACGGTCAACGGCATCGGCGAGCGGGCGGGCAACACGTCCCTGGAAGAGGTCGTCATGACGCTGCACACCCGGCGCGAGTTTTACCAGGCGGACACCGGCATCGACACCACCAAGATCTACTCGACCAGCCGCTGCGTCGTCAACGTCACGGGGAGCAAGGTGCAGGCCAACAAGGCGATCGTGGGCGAAAACGCCTTCGCGCATGAGGCGGGCATCCACCAGCACGGCGTGATGGCCAACCCGCTGACCTACGAGATCATGACCCCCGAATCGATCGGCCTGCCGCGCAACAAGATGGTCCTGGGCAAACACTCGGGACGGCACGCCTTCGAGAACCGGCTGCAGGAACTGGGCTTCCGCCTCGAAGCCGCGCGCGTGACCGAACTCTTCGCCAAATTCAAGGACCTGGCCGACCGCAAGAAAACCGTCGGCGACGCGGACATCGAAGCGCTGGCGCATGACGTGCAGACGATGGTGACCGAACACGTGAAGCTCGACCGCTTCAACGTGACGGCCAGCAACGTCGTCACGCCGGTGAGCACGATCCGCCTGAACCGCGACGGGAAACTGATCGAGCAGGTGGCGGCAAGCGACGGCCCGATCAACGCCTCGTTCAAGGCGATCAGCCAACTCCTCGGCGTGAAGGTGCAGCTGGAGACCTTCCAGCTGACCGCCATCACGGGAGGCGCGGACGCGCAGTGCGAGGCCACGGTGCGCGTGAGGGACGGCGCGCGCGTGTACCACGGGCGCGGCATCTCGACCGACGTGATCGAAGCCAGCATCCTGGCTTACCTGCAGGCGCTGAACGTGCTCCTTGAGGAGGACGGGGCAAAACCGGCGAAGTGAACGGCCCGGACCGATTGCAGAGATGTAATCGCGGCGTAATACGGGGGTAATCCCCTTCTGCTAACGTGTGGCCATATTTCTTGAGGCAGTGACGCTTCAAGGGGTATGGCCATACGCGCGTCTGGCATGCGGTGTGTATCGGCGCGGTATGGGAAAAAAGGCACAGGAAGCGTTACCCGCATGAACTTGTCGATTGTCATTCCCGCCTATAATGAGGCACTACGCATCGGAGCGACGCTGGAAACAGTCGCCGCCCATGCGGCGGGGGGTGGCTTCTATGCAGCGCCCTACGAAGTGTTCGTCGTCTGTGACGGGTGCAGCGACGCCACCGAGCAGGTGGCGCGGCGGTTTGCGGACCGGTTGCCGTTACGGGTTGTGTCTTATCCCGTCAACCGCGGAAAAGGGTATGCGGTCCGGCAGGGCGTCGCGCTGAGCACCGGACGTCTGGTCGCGTTCATGGACGCCGACGGCGCCACGCCCGTCCGGGAGCTGGAGGGCCTGGCACAGCCCATCCTCCGCAATCAGGCGCCCATCGTGATCGGCTCGCGCCGCGCCAAAGGCGCACGTCTGACCGTGCCTCAGCCGTTGCACAGACGGGTTCTCGGGCGAGCCTTTGCCCTGCATACGCGGCTGGTCCTGAAGATGCCGGTGCTGGACACGCAGTGCGGGTTCAAAGCGTTCCGGGGAGATGTCGCCAGAGACCTGTTCGCGGCCCTGCAATGCGACGGGTTCGCTTTCGATCTGGAACTGTTGGCGCAGGCTCAAGCGCGCGGCCTGCGCGTGTTGGAACTGGGCGTGGAATGGCAGGAACGGCCAGGCTCTACGGTTCATCCGTTGCGGGACGGCCTGCGGATGTTGCGCGCCGCCTGGCAGATACGGAACCGGATGCGGACGGCGCGTCCGGTTGCGGCAACCGCACCGTTTGCGGTGTCTCCCCAACCGTTAAAGACACCCCTGTCATGACCGTTCTCCGCAAACAGGTTCCTTTGGCACTGTATATCCTGGTCGGCGCGTTCGCGGCACGGGCGCTCGCGATGGCGGTGTTGCCTTTGACGGACTCGACCGAAGGCCGGTATGCCCAGGTGGCACAGGAGATGACCCTCACCGGCGATTGGGTGACCCCGCGCGTTTGGATGTATGGCGAGAACCTGCCTTTCATGGGCAAGCCCCCGCTTTATTTCTGGCTCTCCGCAGCGGCCATGAAACTCTGCGGGGTGAATGCGTTCGCGGCGCGGTTGCCCAGTCTGCTGGCGGCTCTCGCGTTTCTGTGGCTGTTGCATCGCGTCATGGAGCGTTACGGGGGGAAGGGCTCGGGACTGCTCAGTGTCATGGTGACCGCGTCCTGCGGTTTTTTCTTCGCCGTCAGCGGAGTGGTGGCGATCGATGTGCTGTTGAGCGCGTGTGTCGCCGGGAGCCTGCTGGCCTACTTTGCGTTCACGTGTGAACCCTCGCGGGCCATCCGTAAGCGCTGGAGCCTTCTCGTGTTCGCCCTATTGGCGCTGGGCTTTATGACAAAAGGGCCTGTGGCCGTGGCGCTCTTCGGCTTGCCGGTGCTGCTCTGGACTATCCGCTGGCGGCAATGGGGGCTGCTCAAAGATCACTGTTGGATCGGGGGCGTGCCCCTTTTTCTGCTCGTGGCGGCACCGTGGTTCGCACTGTGCGAACAGCGCAACCCCGGCTTTCTGAAATACTTTTTCCTGAACGAGAACCTGCTGCGCTTTGTCCGGCACGACTACGGCGACGCATACGGCAACGGGCACCTGTACCCGCGCGGCTCCGCCCTGTGGATGTTCGCCGCCGCCGCAGCGCCGTGGAGCCTTTTCGCCCTTGTGTGGCGCGTGCGTGAACGGTGGGCCTTGCGCACGGCGGCACAGGCCGACAAACGGGACAGCTTCCTTTTTCTCGGGTTCGCCGCCGGGGTGCTGTTCTGGTGTTTGGCGCGGCAATTGTTGATCACCTACACTTTGCCGCTGGTGCCGCTCTTCGCGGCGTGGTTCGTCCGGAAGGCGCAAAACGCGCCCGCGGTGTACCGCCGGGTTCTCGGCGCAGCCCTTGTGCTGCTGTCGCTTCAGGGCTGTCTCAGCATAGCCGTCGTCCCCTTTCTTCAAAACACCTGCTCCACCCGGCATGTCGTCCGCCACGCGCAGCGGTACGCTGAGGAACATGCGTTCAAAGGGCCGTTGCTGTTTGCGGGAAAGACCCCCTACAGCGCCCTGTTCTATGCACGGGGATGGGTTATGCCCCACCCCAAGGAACCTCTGGCCATCACGCTCTCAACGTGCCGGAAAACGGCGGGGGCGGTTCTGCTGATCGTGGACAGGCACCACGCCTCTTCGGTCCTGGCGGGCCTGCCGGTACAGAGCGTCGAGAGGCTGGCCATGCTGGGCGATTGGGAACTTGCCCGTGTCACGCTTCCCGTGCCCGGGGCGCCCTCACCCCAGCTGCCCCGTGTTTCGCAAACGGTTTCCCGCGCCAGCCTTGAACACAGGCTTGTTGTCGTCGGGCAGAGTCGTTAAACTGATGCCTCATGGGCCTTTTAGAAGTCAACCGTTTCGGGCGCCTCCCGGCCTCCGTTTCCGAGCGGGAATTGGTTTATCCCGCCGAGTTCCATTTCCGGATTTTGGCTGAGGCGGAGTCCGCCGCCGAGGCGGCGTTGGGGGCTGCGGTAGCGCCGTACCGCGTCACCGCGCCGCTGGCCTTCTCGCGGGGCTCGTCCGGCGGGCGTTACCGCGCCTACAGCGTATCCGTCCAGATCGAGAACCGGGAAGAGCTGCTGGCGTTTGACGCGGCGGTCAAACGGGTGCCGGGCGTGCGTATGGTGCTTTAGGAGCGATATGGCTGATGTTGTTTTAGAGGATGTCTGCAAGCGGTACGAGAACGGGGCGCTGGCCGTCGACCGTTTCAGCCTGGCCATCGGGGACGGCGAGTTCCTGGTCCTGATCGGCCCGTCCGGCTGCGGCAAGTCCACCACGCTGCGGATGATCGCGGGGCTGGAGGAGATCTCTTCCGGGACAATCGGCATCGGCGGGCGGTGTGTGAACACGGTGCCCCCCAAGGACCGCGACATCGCGATGGTCTTCCAGAACTACGCGCTCTACCCGCACATGACGGTCTTTGACAATATGGCGTTCGGGCTGAAGCTGCGGGGCATTCCCAAACGCGAGATCGACGCCCGCGTGAATGAGGCGGGCGAGATTCTGGGGCTGGGCGAATTGCTGCGGCGGCTCCCGAAACAGCTTTCCGGCGGGCAGCGGCAGCGGGTGGCCGTGGGGCGGGCGATCGTGCGCAAGCCGAAGGTCTTCCTGTTCGACGAGCCCCTCTCCAACCTGGACGCGAAGATGCGCGTGGAAATGCGCGGCGAACTGCGCCGCCTGCACCGCAGGCTCGGCGCGACCATGATCTATGTGACCCACGACCAGGTGGAAGCCATGACCATGGGTGACCGGATCGTGGTGATGGACCGCGGCGCGATCCAACAGGCGGCGCGGCCGTCCGAAGTCTACCGGCGTCCGGCGAACCGTTTTGTGGCGGGCTTCATCGGAACGCCCCCCATGAATTTTCTCAGGGGAACGGTCGCGCGGCAGGAACAGGGGCTGGCGTTCCTCCCTGCGGCGGGGGCCTCGCTGCCTGTGACGACGGCGTCCGCCCGTTTTCTGGAACCTTATGTCGGACAGGAGGCCTTGCTCGGCTTCAGGCCGGAGGCGCTGGGGACGGAGACCGCTGCGGGGCCGGAATCGCGTCTACTCGGCACCGTGGACGTCGTGGAACCCATGGGCCATGAGACGTTTGTCCAGGTCGTGACTGCGGACGGCACGCGCCTGACCGCGCGGGTGGGGCCGGAACGCATGTGGAGGCCGGGGACAACGGTCAGCCTCCCGGTGGAAATGGGACAGGCGCTCTTTTTTGACGCCCGGTCCGAACGTGTGCTCGGTGACGCGTAAAGGGAGGCGGAATGGGGAAAATCGGGATTCTCGGCGGGACCTTCAATCCGGTCCATCTCGGCCACCTGCTCGCCGGACGCGCGGCGGCCGAGGCGTTCGGGTTTGACAAAGTGCTGTTGACGCCGTGCAACGTCTCACCCTTCAAGGTAGGCTCGTCCGGCCTTGCCTCAGGGGCGGACCGGCTGGAAATGGTGCGGCTGAGCGTGGCGGGCGACCCGCTGTTCGAGCCCTGCGCGACCGATCTCGAACGGGGCGGCATCTCGTATGCGGTGGACACGGTGCGCGCCCTGCGTGAACGCAGTCCCGGCGACCAGTTCGCCTTCATCATCGGCATGGACGCCCTGCGGGAGCTGAGCCACTGGCACAACGTCGACGAGCTGCTGAACCTATGCGAGGTGGTGACGGTCGAACGCCCGGGACTGGATGTCCCGGTGACGGCGGACGCCCTGGGTTTCCCTGCCGCCACGCGCGGCAAACTGCTGGCGAAGGTGACCCGCGGCCGGCTTTTCGACGTTTCCTCCTCCGAAATCAGAAGAAGAATTGCGGAGGGGAAAACAATCCGGTATCTTGTGTGTCCTGTGGTTGAAGTTTATATCCGCACGCACGGGTTGTACGGGGCGGCAAAGGAGGAGTGACCATTACTTCGGAACAGATAGCCCTTGAGGCGGCATCGGCTTTGGCGGGAAAAAAGGCGGAGGGCATCCGCATTTTTGACGTGCGCGGACTGTCGTCCGTGACGGATTTTTATGTGGTGGCAACCGGCACCTCGGCTCCGCATCTCAAAGCGCTGATCGCGGAAACACAGCACCGCATGAAAGCACTGGACATCGCCACCTTCCGCAAAACGGGCGAGCCCGACAGCGGCTGGGTGGTGGTCGATTACGTTCACGCGGTGGTTCACGTCTTCTCTACAGAGGCGCGGGCGTATTACGCGATCGAAAAGCTTTGGGCTACAGCCAAAGAGCTTCCGCCGCCTCACCCGTAAAATACCCCTCTTCATCCATCCCCTGGATGTCGAGCAGCATTTTGGCGAAGGCGGCGTTGTCTTCGGTTTTCCCTGAGGCCGGCTTCGGGGCGTCTTGGGCGAGACGCAGGACCTCCGGTTCCGCCCGGCCGCCCGTCTGGCGAATCAGGTGCAACCGGAAGGCGCCCCCCAACAGGAGCATGAGCCCGGCCGCAGCCGCACATTTCAGGTAAAAAGGCGAGAAGATGCGGGCGCGGCGCTTGCCCGCACACCGGAACGCTTCCTGCCGGATGGCCTCCTCCACCTCGGGGGAGGGATCTCCCGCCAAACGGAATCCCTGCCGCACGAGCGCCGCAAGCCCGGCCAGCTCTTCTTCGAGCGTGTCTGGATCGATACCTGCCGTTTGCGTTTTCATGACTGTCCCTCCTCGGCCACCAGTTTCTTCAGCTTCATCATGGCGTCGTGCATGCGCCCGAGCGCCGTGTTGAGGGGGATGTTGAGCGTCTCCGCTATCTCGCTGAAGGAAAGATCCCCCTGCACCCGCATCAGGAACACCTCCCGCTGCACATCGGGAAGCGTGCCGACCGCCCGCATCACGCGCCGCGTCAAATCATCGTTCTCCACCGCTTCAGCAGGGCCCGCGCCCTTCGCGACAAGCGTGTCCACCAGCGGCTGGTCCTCTTCGTCCTCAACCGCGTCCAAGCTGATGTCCGGCTTGCGCTTCCGTCGGAAGTCGATCAGCAGGTTCCGCGCGATTTTCCACATCCAGGCTTTGAACGACACGTCGGTAAACCGTTCCGCGTGACGGATCACGCGGAACCAGACCTCCTGGAAAAGGTCTTCCGCATCCGCCCGGTTGCCGGTCATCCCCAAAAGCCACGAAAAGAGGGCCGACCGGTACCGGGCCACCAGCTGCTCCATCGCCGCCGCATGCCCTTGCGCGTAGTCGCGCAACAGCTCTGCGTCGCTGGTTTCGGCATCTGACATCTTCTGTTTCATGGAGAGGAACGGCTGGCTGGCCGGTTTATTGGGGAAAATTTTCTCAGGAGGAGCCTTTCCTCCGCGCTTCCCCCGCTTTTCCGCCAAAACAGCCCCTTTCCCAAGTCTTCGGCGGACAGTGCGCATGGTAGCAAAAAAAACGGCCCGCGTTCAAGACGCCGTTCAAACGCTGAATGTCGGACATTGAAGTTATAGGGAAGGGTATGGTACTTTATATGCGTCTAAAGCACTGTCCCTGACACCGTGTGAACCAGTATGCCGATCATCATCAGGAAAGGAATGACATGAGCGAACACACCTGTTCCGGAAACCACAAAGGCCATTTCTGCGTGCTGGCCAGCGCGGCACGCTTCGAGGAAATCAAGGCCCTCGCCAAAGAGCCCAAGTTCATCTGTTTCAACTGCGGACGCGTCGCCGACAAAGAGGAAAACCTCTGCAACCCCATGCCTCTGGAGTGAGCGCCCCCGCGGCTCACAGCGCGAGCGCGCGGCGGGTGGCGGTGGTGAGCGGCAACTCCGACGGCACGGCAAAACGCGCGGGCGGCTGCCGTCTGGCATCGGGGAGCCCTCTGCAAACAGGCACGGCGTAAACATACAGCAGCAGCTTGAAGTGCGAGAACAGGTGGGTCACCGTGCCGAGGCGTTCAGCCCGAAGGGCGGACAGCCCCGTCTGGAGGCTCAAGGCGCGCAGGGCATCGCGGCGCGTCGGCACGCGTGTCAGGACCAGGTTCGGCAGTTCCCACAGGCCGCCCAGCAAACCTTCCCCCGTGCGCTGCGTGAAAAGGACCCGCCCCGCCGCGCCACGCGCAAGCGCCGCCACGGCGATGCGCGTCGGCACCTTTTTTCTGGCGGGCTTGGCGGGCAGCTCCGCCTGCCGCCCCTCACGGCGGGCCACGCACGCACGCCGCAGCGGGCACGCGGCGCACGCGGGATTGCGCGGCGTGCAGAGGGTGGCGCCGAGATCCATCATGGCCTGGTTGAAATCGCCGGGACGCCGCGACGCTTCGATGTGCGGCTGGAGCCACGCGGCGAGCCGGCGCCGCCCCGCGAGTTTACGGAAGTCGTCCCCCCAGCCGAGAAAACGCGCGAACACGCGGATGACGTTGCCGTCAACAACCGGCGCGCCCACGCCGAAGCAGATGCTGGCGACCGCGGCGGCGGTATAAGGCCCGACCCCGGGCAGCCCGGCCCAGCCCGCCACGTCCCGCGGCAGGCGCCCCCCTTGGGCAACAACCGCCTGCGCGGCTTTATGCAAATTCCGGGCGCGGGTGTAGTAGCCGAGCCCTTCCCACGCTTTGAGCACGTCCTGCCGGGGCGCGGCGGCCAGGGCGGCGGCCGTCGGGAAGGCGGCCATGAAACGCGCGAAATACCCGCGCACGGTCTCGACCTGCGTCTGCTGGAGC
>JAQVSS010000164.1 GCA_028700415.1 Kiritimatiellia bacterium | reverse complement strand
GCGTGTGGTCCTCGGTCGGACCGTAGCCGACGCCGCAGACGATTCCCTCCGGATCGAGCTCCTTGATGACCTTGTAGGCGATCTCGTAACAGCGCACGATGTCCGCAGTCGTCCGCGAGCCGTTTTCTGACTTCTCCCATTCGCTGGAGATTTCGTAAATGCGCGGTTTGCGGTCGATGAACTGCTTGCGGTAATTCGGTACCCAGGCGCGGAGGAAGCGCTCGTACTCCTTTTCGCCTTCCGGCGTGAGTGCCGGGGGACGTCCGTCCCACGTGTGGTTATCCATCCTGAAGATGCGCTTCTTGTCCGCCTCCGACCAGCGGCTCGGCGCGCCGGAGAGGAGCATCACGTGGCGTCCGAGCTTGATCTTGTCGCGCTCGGGATTGTCGGCGTATTCGCCCGGGCGGTTCCGGTCGAGGTCGCGCCACTGTCCTTCAGCGGGATAGCCCTTGAGTCCGTCCTGTCCGTGGGCGGGCGGCAGCGTGCCGCCGAGGTGCGGGTCGAAGTTGCCGTAGAACATGAGGATCTCCTCGTCCACCGGCTCGCGGTCCTTCGGATCGCGCACGATCGCGTAGCTCATCTCGCCGTTGCGGCGCGAAGCCCATGGCGAAGTCAGCTTGGTGCCGTCCGAGAGCTCCGCGTACACCCGGTAGAAGCCGAGCTTCCCCTGCGGCGGTTCGCCCCAGTAGATCTCATCATTGCCGTTCCAGTCCGCAAGCGTCTCCTTCGAGAACTTCGCGAGTTCCCGGTCGTATTCGTCGACGACGCGCACCCTGAGCTCCGGTCCCGGCTTCTTCGGTTCGAGCCCGGTGATCCGGAAGGTGAGATAGACCTTCTCGCCGGGGATGAACAGGCTTTCCCGTGGATTGGACGTATCACCGGTCAGCGTCGGCTTAGCAAACGCGGCGGAGGCAAGCATCGCCGCGACAACCATCATCGCATTCGTTTTCATATCCATCGTTCTCCTTCAACGTTCAACCCTTCACCACTCATCCGTCTTGAACGGCGAGGCGGGCAGACCTTCGCGGTTGCAGAGATTGGCGGCCTTGAGGACGCTGGCGCGGTAGGCATAGCGCACGTTCTTCGGGTCGGCGACCTCGGGCGAGGAAACGACGACCGTGTCGCCGTCGATCTTCGCGTCCGCGAAATGCCATTTGCCATCCGCGCCCTGGATAGAGAAGCCCTTGAGCTTTCCGTCCGCGGTCGCGACCGGCATCTTCCCCGCACCGTCCGGATCCTTGTCCGCCGCCCAGAGCCCGGAGCCGATGTGGTCGAACGCGATGCGAATCGCTGCGCGCTCGACCTTCATCGACGTGTACATCGGACCGGAGACGACGAGGTTCTTCTTCTCATAGACGTCGCGGAGCGCCCAGAGGGCGAGACGCTCGCCGACGTCACGCTTGTTCTTCGGATGGATGTCCGCCTCGTTGCCGATGTCCGTAGTGACGGCGATGCCGCAATTCGGGACGGACATGGCAACTTCGCGCTGCGCCTCGCGGATTCCCGAGAAGCCGTCCCCGCCCTCCGGCTTTCCCGTGCCCTTCTGATAGGAGGCGAGCTGGACGATGTAGAACGGGAGTTCTTTGTCGCCGAGCTTCTCGCGCCAGCCGGCGATGAGCGCGCGAAGCTTCGCCGCGTAGAGCGTCCCCTCGCCGTTGTTACTGCAGCCCTGGTACCAGAGGACGCCCTTGACCGGGAAGCGGACGGCCGGCTCGACCATCGCGTTCCACTGGCGGCACCACTGGCTCGTGAACGAGAAAGGCGACTCCTCGGCAAAGGCTTCCAGTCCCTTCGCCCCCGCCTTTATCCTCGCGGCGGCTCGACAACCGAACTCCACGGCCTCTGCAAGCGACTTCAGATGCTTCTCCGCGTCATTGACGAATGAGCCCTCCACCTTCATGCCGCAGAACGGCACGAACGGTTCGATGCGGCATCCGCTCCAGTTGCAGCCGAGGAGCCCGATCGGCACTCCCGTCTCGGCGTTCACTTTGCGGGCGAAGAAGTAGCCCATCGCCGAGACTTCGCCGACTGTTTTCGGTCCGCACACCGTCCATTCGCCGTTCGCGGACTCGAACCTGACAGGTGCGACGGACGTCCAGTGGTCGAACTTGGTATGGCGGATGTTCGGATACTCCGCCGCCTTCGCCTTGTCGGCGTCACCGTCGACAAGGCCCCAGTTGAAGCTCATCTCGGCGTTGCTCTGTCCCGAAGCGTACCAGACGTCGCCGACGAGGACGTTGGAGAAGGTTTGAGAAGTTTGGTGGACGACAGTGAGGACTTGGGGTTCGGCGGACATTTCGAGCGGTGGGAGCGTTGCGCACCAGTCACCGGTGGCGTTCGCTTTGGCAGTCGCGGATTTCCCGGCGAAGAGCACCTTCACGATCGTCTCCGGCTTCGCCTTGCCCCAGACGGGAACAGGCTTGCCGCGTTGCAGGACCATGTTGTCGGCGAAGACCTTCGAAACCGAGAACGCTTCCGCCGGTTTCGCCGCATCGTCGTCCGCGGCGGTTTTCGCAGCGGCGATCGGCACGGTTTTCGGCGCGGCGGCGTCGGCGAAGAGCTTCACGAGCTCCGCGGCGGATTCGACGCGGTCTTTCTTCGGGTCGATCGCGAAGACGGGGAACTCCTTCACCCCCAAAGGTACCATGCCCGCCATGACATCGCGGTTGATGCGCCCGTAGTCGTCGGCGGAACGCCAGCCTTCCTTCGGCTCCGGGAACCAGATTGCGCCTTTGAAGGCGAATTTGAGCACCGGACGGATCATCGCGTTATGGTTCTGGGCGAGATTGAAATTCGGCTCGACGCGGGACTCCACCACGTACGGCATGTCATCCGAGGCACCCGCCTTCACCTTGCATCCGGCGCCGAACCCGGCGAAACCGCCGAGCAGTTTCAGATATGCGGAGAACTGTTTCGCGTAGGCGGGGTCGGTCGCCATCGCGGCGGTGGAAATGAACATCTCGTTCTGCCGCCACGGCATCGACGCGGTGACGACGCCGCAAGGAACACTGGTCTTCGCCACGTACGCGCTCGCGAAGAGCCAAGGGAATATTGGGCAGCCCTGCCAGATGCCGGGCTTCGAGCTCGGCGTGAACCACGCGCCCGCGTCAACCGAGTACGTCGTCGGGACGAGTGAAACAGCCATCCGCTGCATCAGGAAACGGACGCCCTTCACCGAATCCATTTTCCCGATTTCGCCGGCCCAGTCGAACTTCTTTTCCTGTTCCCACGAAAAACGCGAATCCGCCGCGGTCGAACCCGCGTAGAGAAACACGTCGCCAACGAGGACATTGGCGAAAGCCAGAGGGGGTTGAGAGGTTTGAGAGGTTATGGTGAGCACCTGAGGCTCGCTGGAGGCGGCGAGCGGGGGGAGCGTCGCGCACCAGTTTCCGTCGGCGTCGGCGGTCGCAGTCGCGGACTTGTCCGTGAAAGCGACTTTCACCTTCTCGCCGGGGTCGGCCTTGCCCCACACCGGCACCTCGCGATCCCGCGGTAGCACCATATCCTTGCTGAAAACGCCGCTCACCGTGACCTTGGCGGAGGCGGTCATCGCGATTGACACGGCTACGGCTGCGACAAGCATCCTTGCATTCATTTCGTTTTTTCCCTTCACTTCACTGAAAGTCTAAGCAGTCGGCGCCCCCTGCGGTCCTCCAGCACGATATACTGTCCTTCCGCGGCGACGCGTCCCGACACGTATCCGCCCGGCACCGACGCCTGGTCAAGCACGCTCGACTCTTCCCCGGTCTGCGCGGAATAGAGCTTCAATCCCGTTTCGTCGGAAACCGCTGCCGCCGGACCGCTCGCCGCGAGTCCCGCGACTTTGCCCGCGGCGGGTTTAGACCAGAGGAGCCGTCCGTCCGACGCATTGAACGCGCCGAAGGCGGTCTCCGTCGCAAAGACGACCGCGTCGCTTTCCGAAGCGCGCGCGAGGAACTCGATCTTTGCCCCGGCGGGATTCGCCACTTCGGCAAGGACGATTTTCATCTTCTTGTCGTTGGAGAGGGGATAGACGGTGCGGTAGAGCTTTGCGCCCCAGGTGAAGAAGATCTCGCGCGTGAGGAAGTCCGCAGCGATCGCGCTAGTCGACTGCCCCTTTTCGAGTTCCGGCGAGAACTCGAAATCGCGCCAGCGGCGGCGCCCGTGGTTCGTGTCCGCCTCCGGCCAGTACATGAAGAGCGACGGGCCGATCCTGCCGACCGAAGCGAAATAGCGCGTGCCGAACGGCGAAAGTGAAGTCGGCGCGTCCGTCCAACTGTAGATGTTCGCGAGCGAATCATCGCTCGAAAACGGAGTGTCCGCGGCATCGTCGAGCCAGAGCTGACGGATGCGTTCGCCTCCGGCGGAGAAGAGAACCGCGCCGTGGTCGAGCGCGAGCGTCGTGAGCGCTTTCGCCATGCCGCCGATGCGATGCGGGAAGCCGTCCTCTCCGGGCTTCGCGAATTTCAGCCCCTGGTAAGAAGCGACGTAGCGGTAACCGGTCGTGCGGTCGATGGCGTACCCGCGCGTCGAATCCTCGGGGCCGATGTCGAGACGTTCCACCCCGGTTTCGGTGTAATTCTTCTTGAGCCGTATCACCTCTTTGCCGTACAGATGGTAGAGTTCACCGGAACGGAGCAGTAGCGATCCGTACCCGCGGAATACCGGCCATCCGCAGGTGTCGTCGCGGTGTCCATCCGGATTGAAGCGGTAGATGCGCGCATCGGGATAACCGGTGACGGCGACGAGTTGCCCGGTCTCGGGCAGGAAACCGAGGCCTTCGGTCGGAGACGGACGGGAGAGGCAGGGGAACGGGGCGATGTCGGCGACTTTTCTTCCACCCTCGTCGAGACCGACGATGGTCTTGCGGTTCTGGTCGAGCGCGAAGAATTTGCCTTTCGAGGCGAAGGGATGGCACGGCTTTTCGGGACGCGCGGTGCCGCCGCGCATCGACACCTCGGGCGCGATGCATCCGCCGATCTTCGGTTTGCCCGCGGCGGAGATGTCAACCGGCCAGACACCTTCGCCGCCACCGCCGACGATCCAGAGCCGTCTGCCGTCGTTGAAGAGCGACTGGCAACTCGAAGGCGCGGTGCAGTGGCGCGGGGAAAGCGCGTCCTTGATGATCGAATAGAGTCCGTTATCGTCGCCGATGAGCCAGATGCGGCCGTCTGGTCCGTCCGTCACAGCCATTGCGCCGAGGAAGCCGACGGGATCCGCGCTGGGTGCTGCGCTCTGACCGAGAATGCCCGTGAATTCGAATGCCGCCGCGAGAATTAAAGGAATGATCATGTCCTCACCTCCCGATCACGAATGCGCCGAACGTCTCCGGGAGATCCATGCCGAAAGCGCCGTGGCCGCAGAACCATCCGTTTGGCTTCGCATCATAGTCGTACATCCGCAGACCGATCGCATGGACGTCGCCCGGTTTCGGAATATTGCAGTTGATTGCGTGCCAGGGTATCCGGAGTTCCCAGCCCGGCTTGAGTTCGTAGCCGGTTTCTCCGATTTTTACCTCGCCAACCGGGTGCTTCCGGTCCTTCTGATGATCGTAGGAGACGTGCCGCCAGCCGCAGGGTCTCCCCTCCGCGTCAAAACCGAAGGAGTAGAGCGTCTGTGCCTCCTCGTACTCGTCGAGCAGGTTGTTGCCGGTCTTCTCGTACAGGTAGACCTTGGCGAGCGCGAGCTTGAGGGCGTCGGCCTCGGCAAGACAGACGCCAGGCTTCGAAGGGACGTTCATGTCGTCCTTGACATGGAACTTGAGAAGCAGGCCTTCATCGTCGTAGGCCATCTTCAGCCCCGCTGAAAAATCTTTCGATCCGGTGTAGTAGTCGCTCCAGTCGCGGCACGGGAGGAGGAAGCGCTCGACGAAGAGGTCTGCCATCACGTCGTAGCAGTCGATGCGGGCGCGGCGCACCTCCGCGCGGGCGGGGCCATTCCGCAGCATCTCCGTGAGGAGCGGCTCGACGTCGTATCCCTTGCGCGAGCGGAACTCCCGCGCGAAGTCCGTAGACCAGCCGAGGCGTCCGTAGCCGTGCGGCGCGGACGGCTCGTCCGTGAACACCCACGGGACCGCCTTCCCGAAGTGGCGCCCGACGCGCGTCTTCAGCCGCTCGTGCGTCAGCTCGAGGAACCTGTCCGTAGCGCCCGGCTCGATGACGGAGGGGTAGGGCGACTTCTCGCGCGGATCGTACCTCTCCACGGTGAACTCGGCCCGGCCGTCCCTTCCGGGCTCCACGCGGCGGATCGCGAACCGCGCGGGGTCGCTCGCCACGACCTGCCCGCACGCGCCGCCGGAGGGCCATCCGCCCTCGTCGTAGAGCCAGCAGGCCATGCCCTTCGCCGCCGCGTGGCCGGTCACCGCCGCGTAGACGTCGAGGTAGCCGCCGGTGAGGTAGTCCGGCTCCATGTCGCACGGGAACTTCGCCGGGCGGAACCCCTTCGGGAACGGGTGGATGCAGAGCGTCCGGAAGCCGTGCTCGTAGAAGTCGTCTACCTGTGCGCAGAGCGCCTTCGCGTCCAGCTTCGAGTTCCACCACCAGAACAGCGCCGGCGCGAACGACTCGTCCGCCGCCCGCGCGACGGACAGTGTCGCGACCATGCAGAAAACAGCAAGCCCCTTCATCAGAACCTCATCCAATCCGACGAGATCGCCTCGCCCGCATGCCCCCAGCAGCTGCTCGACACGATAGAGAACATCACCGGCGGTATCGGCATTTGTCCCCGTCGGCGTGACCGTGCGGAGCTTGCGCCGAAGCTCGTGCAACAGCGAGCACTGAAGATCAAGAAGGTTTACGGTGATATCGCCGCCGCACACATCCAGCGGACGAACACGGCGCTCGGCGAGCCAGTCAATGAATTGGGCGGCCTCGTCACAAAGCCGATAGCGGAATTTCGTGCGGCGGTTGTCCCGATAGCCGCGCAACCGCTCCTTTTCGATTCGTTCGGTGACAACGCTCCAGTCCTTCAGTTGACGAAGATCATTCTTGAGCGTCAGTTCGGCAAACGGATCAGGCATCTCGCCACAGACGGCCCGCACAATGTCCTCGTGAAGCGGTTCGGGCTCATGATGCCGACGAAATTCGGCAAAGGCTCGCAGAATCGCCACATACTCGACGGCACGGTCAGAAGAAAGAAGACTGCCGAGTTCCTTTGTTTTGTCGCCTAACCAGTCGGCAGTTTCAGCGACAAGTGGCGAATCGATGAGCCGCACCGATTCGGACGCAACAGACGCTTCCGATCCACTATAAACATCCGACCGCAGATCCGCTGGCGCAAACAAGTCATCATCCGGCTGAACCTTTTTCATGTCCGTATTGTAGCAAAAATGCCGCCATTGGTGGCGGCATGGTGGCGTCCCCAGTTTCGAAAATGAAAATTCCATTTCACTTTCCGAGGCAAAACAGCGGCCGCACCCTTGGTTCTATTGGGTGCGGTCGTTTCCAAGGGTTAGAGAACTTGTGATATTTGAAACCTCTTCGAGAACCACATCACAAAACCACGCCTCGCCACGGCAATGCCACAGGCGAAAGGCAAGAGTGGGATCCGTCAGGACGTCGCCCGTCTCGAACTGGACACTCCGCTTAAGCCAGTCGGTCGTATCAAGCTTAAGCCCCGACACTGGAAATGTCTTCCTGCTCGCCGCGTCAGGCCCGAACTTGACGAGAGCGTATGCCTCGTGGCTTTTCTGCGTCGGGAGAACGCCCTTCAGCCTCACAAGCCAGGAGAGTCGATAGCGTGTCCTTGGCCTGAGCGCCAGGCCGCACTGCACGCGCACGTCGTCCGTTCCCTTCGCCGGGACGAGACGGATCCGGCGGCCGCCATCAAGCGTCTCGAGCGTCGCATTCTCCTGTCCTTCGGAGAGCCTCCACGCCGTCAGGCGGACAATGCCCGTACGCGCCTCAAGCCCCTTCCTCCATGCGTCGACATCGTAGGCCGCACGGACATCTGCCGTATTCCAGGCCAGCGGCTCTTCTATCTTTCCGGCGGACCGGCCGTTGTGCCGGAGCAGGTCGCGGCTCGCGTAGCCGAACAGGCGCAGTTCCGGCCAGGTGTCGAAGATGCGTACATGGCCGGTCTTCGGGTCGCACAGACGATCAAGAAAGGCATTTCGCCCGTCGATGGCGTCAAGGAGCGGCCGGACGGTGTCCCGGCACGGATTTTCCCTGAACGTCCCATAGCGCCGGATGACCTCCATCAGGCGTACGAGATAATCGTACTCGAGGCGAACGAGCTTCAGCCTGCGCCTGTGCCGTTCGCCTAATCCTGCCGTCGTTTCGGCCGTCGCCAGCAGCATGCCCATCTCGCGAAGGACGTCGTCAGTCCACATCCGAGACAGCATCGCCAGGTTCGCCTCCTTTGCGAACGTCGCCATGAACCCGTCTCCGCCCGAAAGATCGATGGACGCCTCGGCTACGGGGCGGATTCTGTCCAGCCTAATATCGTAGGCGGAATAAAAGCGCAGCATCGTCTCCGCCGCCGTGCCAAATGCCGCCGTGCAGAACTCACGGACCGTCGCCGCGACATCCGCCCCAGGGTCGCGCAGCATGCGGTTGAACACGTAATATCCGGGGCCCTCCAGCCCCCAAAGCTCCCCGTAGCCGCATCGGTATATGCCGTGGACGCCATGACTCATGTACATCCTAGCCATTTCGGCGAGTTCACGGAAGGAGTGCCGCGGCGTGTAGCCGACAAGCTTGTAGTTGCCCCACAGGTAGATGTAGGCCGTCAAGCCATGCGGCACCCTGAAGTCACGCCACCGACCGAGCGTCTCCGCCGTCGTCTCGCAGACCTCAATCATCACGTTAGGCGGGAACGTCTTAAAGTCGCGTGGCGGGTGGCGTGTCGGGCCGTAGCTGAGGATGTGGACGATCTTGCCCGGTCGAAGTTTCTCCACGCGCTCGGCGACATGTCTGTGAAAGAGCCAAAGCTGCTCGGAATGATAGACCCCTGCATTCCCCCTGAGTCCTCCGTAGTCCTGACACTTTTCACATTCGCAATAAAGAGCGCTGTCGCTCGGTGCAAGCTGACAGGAGTCCGCACCGGCGTCGTAGTGGCGAAGCATCTCGGAGACGATCAGATCCTCTACCTCCGGGTTGGTGAAGCAGAGCGGCGCGAAGTTGTTCTTGGCCCA
>JAQVSS010000163.1 GCA_028700415.1 Kiritimatiellia bacterium | reverse complement strand
AGGTTGTAGCTCGCGAAGAGCACTCGCTCCTCCTTCGTCGTGGCACCCGCGGGGGCGAGGCTGAGAACCTTCACGTCGGGCGGACACGTCCCCTCGAACGTCATCACCTGGCAGGTGTCGCCCGGGTCGATCCGCAGCTGTCCCGCGCACGGCGCGAGGCGGACCGTGCGCCCCTCCTGCTTCGTCACGAACGCGTAGAACCCGCTGATGTTCACGCAGTCGTCGCAGTGGTACTGGAACGTGCAGCCGTCGAGGAGCGGACCCTTGTACGAGCAGCGCGAGTTGAACGCGTCGTGGTTGCCGCTGCGCAGACGGCGGAAGGCGCGGGGGAAGAGATCCGTCTCGGGCGGACGCCGCACGAGGCGGCAGTTGCGGTAGGTGTTGCCGTCCGCCGAGAACTCCGCGAATCCACAGCCGTGCGGCGTCGCGTACACGGTGACGTTCTCGAAGAGGCAGTCCTTGCAGCCGTGCGCCGAAACGGCGCTCGACGCGTAGGACCGCGTCGTCTCGCGGATGCTCCACACGGCGATGTCGCCCACGTCGCCCGTGCGGTTGAGTCCGCCCGTGATGCGATAGGTGGCCGGACCCGTGCGCGTGATCGCCACGTTGTCGCGGAAACGCATGTAGTTCTTCGGTTCGAACGTTTTCGCGTCGTAGGCCTGGATCGGCCAAAAGCTCTGGTCGCCGTGGGCGATCTGGTCGTGCGAGGGACAGGGATAGCCCTTGATCACACGCACGTCCCAGGCGTGGTCCTTGTCCACCTTCTCGATCACCGCCTGCGTGAACGGCAGCTCGGCGGAATCGATCGACACGTTGCGGATCACCAAATTGGTGCAGTTGGCCGCCTGGAACATGCCGATCGCCACGGCACCCACGAGTTCGCTGCCGTTGAAGTCGATTTCCACGCCGTTGAGTCCGTCGAACTCGAAGTAGGCTCCCTTCCCCGCCGCCGGCGCGATCCAGTACCGCGCCTTCGGCACGGAGATCCGCTTCGCACCCTGCGCGATCTTCTCCTGCACGTATTCCACGGGATCCAGCCAGGTGCCGTGGTCGGCAGTTCCCTCCACCACGAGGTTTCGGTACACGCCGCGTTCCAGGCGCTTCCGGTGCGCGGCCGCGCCGCCCACCTGGGTCTGACACCCCACGAGTGTATTGTTCGTGATGGTCACGTCCTCGGAGAGTCCGCCCTCGAGCCACTCGTATTCGGGTCCCACGAAGACGCCACACCCCTCGGGATGGTCGATGACGTTGTCCGCGATCGTGCCGTGCGAGGCGCGCAGACGGATCCCGAGCGCACGGTTGCGTCCGAAATGGCAGCCGCGGATCTCGAACCCGTTCCCCTGCGCGCGGTTTGAGACCACGGCGTCGCCGCGCTTGAGCGCCGAGGCGTCGTCCACCTCGATCTCCACCGCCGTGCGGCAGAGCGCGTCGAGCCCGCGCCAGAGTCCGATCGTCTTCACGTATTCGCGCTCCTCGGCCGTCATCGCGCTGCCGTTCTTCACGGCCGTCACCGTCATCTGGGGCAGTGGTTTCCCCTCGAAGCTCATCGCCTGCGTCGTGTCCCCCACGTGGAAGACGCTCGGGATGTATTCGAGCAGGCGCACCGTCTTGCCCTTCACCTCGTACACGACCCCGTACATGCCGCTGATGTTCACGCAGTCGTCGCAGTGGTACATCGCCGTGCAGCCGAGGATCTTCGGACCCTCAACCGCGCGCCGGCTCATGAACGCGTCGTGGTTGCCGCTCCGGAGGCGCTTCAACCCCCGCTTCACGGGATCCGTCTCGGGCGGCCGCCGGATGAGACTGCAGTTGCGATAGACGTTTCCCTCCGTGAGATGTTCCTCGAAGGCGCGTCCGCCCGGCGTCGCGTACTCCGTGATGTTCTCGAACACGCACCGCACCGTCGCACGGCAGTAGACGACGTCACGTTCCGACACGTGGTCGCCCTCCATCGAACCCTTCGGCGGCGGCAATCCCCACACGGCGTAGTCGCCCGCGTCGCCGGTCTTGTTGTCGCCGCCCGAGACGCGGAAGGTGTCCGCCCCCGTCTTCTCGATCTTGAATCCGTTCCAGCAGCGCATCGGGTTCTTGAGCTCGAGCGTCGTCCTGTCGTACACTTGGAACGGCCACGCGCCGTCTCCGCCGTCCGGCGGCACGGGGTAGCCGGGGATCACCTTCACGGTCCATGTCTTGTCCTTGTCGCTGGAGAGAATCGTCGCCTGCGTGAACGGCAGCGTGCGGTAGTCGAGCGTCACGTTGCGGATCTGCACGTTCGTGCAGCACTCCAGACGGAAGAAGCCCGTGTTCACGAGGCCGCGCAGTTCGGAGCCCGAGAAGTCGATCGTCGTGTCGGCGATGCCCTTCAGCGAAAGATAGACGCCGTCGTCCTTCGGCTTCACCAGATAGAGCCGCTTCGGGATCGTGACGTGCCGCTCGCCGCGCGCCACCGCCGCGCGGACGGCGTCGAGCGGATCGAACGCGGAGGCGACGCCCTCGGGATTCCACTTCTCCATCAGCGCCTCGCTCACGGCGCGGCAGTCGTCCTCGGAGAGGAGGTTGCTGAAGGCCGCGATCTCGGCGACGTCGCCGTCGAAGAAGCGCCCCGTCACGTATTCGCCCACGGACGGCGTGAAGTCCGCACACGACGTCGCCCCCCACATCTGGATGTCCTCGGTGTGGCGCAGGGCCAATACCTGGATGTCGCCCGGCAGGAACGGAACGGCACCCCGGCAGGAGGCGCCATTCACCATCAGCGTGTCGGTCGAGTTGAAGTCCGGGCCGCCGCGCACGTTCTCCCAGTTCCGGCTCGTCTGCGCCATGCGCAGGCCTCCGTCCTTCCCCTTCGGGCCCCACACGCCCGAGAAGTCCGTCGCCACGCGGCGCGGACGGCAGACTACGAATACGGTCCGCTGTGTCGTCGGCCCCGTCGCGACGAGACTCGTCGGCCCCGCCGCGCCGAACGAGACGACGCCCTTCCCGTTGAGCGCGTTCGTGCAGGAGGGTGCGGCGGCGCCCGGCAGAAACGCGTAGCCGTTACCGTTCGCCGAAGCCCATTTCACCACCCGGCCTGCGGCGTCCTTCGTCAGCGTGTCGGCGCGCGCGGCGTCCAGCCAGTAGACGAGGTCCTTCGACGTGAAGAGCTTCTCGACGAAGCCCGGCGGCACGTCCTTCGGCGGAGTCGGCAATACCTTCATCGCCGCGTCCCAGCCGCCGTCGACGGTCTGGCGCTGCATGTCATCGGGACGCCATCCGTGCGTCGAACCCTGCACGTAGGTGATCTGCTTCGGTCCCTTCAGGTTCCGGTAGATGAGCGTGAGCGAGGCGGGCGTCGAGACGTAGTCGCCGAGCCCCGCGAAGGAGATGTTCACGGGGCACGTGATGCGCTTCGCCGCGAAGACGGGATCGAAGTACGCCATGTCGGGGAACCAGTCGGCCGGACGGTACGTCGAACGGAGACGGCCGTGCTGCGCCTGGCCCGTCCAGTCGCCGCCCCACGAGCCGTTCCCGTTCATCCGCGTGACGCCCGGCACATGCGCCGCCGCGTGGTAGCACTGCCAGTCGCCCTGGCTGCCGCCGCTGATCACGAGTTCCTTCCCGTCCCATTCCGGCAGCGACTTGATCCACTGCAGATAGCGGATCGCCCGCAACGCGCACCACTTCCAGTAGCTCGTCTCCTTCCGCTCATTGCCCTTCGGTCCCATCCCGTATCCGTACCCCTTCTCGCTCACCTCCGCGAAGAAGTTCTTCACGTACTCCGTCCCGCGGCCGAGTTCGTAGCCGTTCGGGTTGATGAGCATCGAGATGCGGTCGTGCGGACCTCCCTCCGGCGGCAGCTGCTCGTCCTGGGACGCACCACGGTAGTTCGCCGAAATCGGCATCCTGTTCTCCTTCGAAGCCTTCACGGGAATCGTGAGGTAACCCGTCACCGGCCACGGCCCCGCGCAGGGGATGCGCACGGCGTAGAGCCGCACCTCCTTGTCCTTGCAGGTGACGGGTTTCATCTCCGCATTCATCGGCACCGCGTCGAGCTCCTTCAGGCACGCCGCCCAGAAGGCGTCGTAGTCCGCCGGCTCCGTCGCCATCGGAATCTCGTCAGGACGCACCCCCGCGCCGCCCTGGAAGAAGACGCGCTTCTCCCAGCGATGGTTCTTGGGAACCCGCTTGCCATCCTTCGTGACGACGTTCGCCTCGAGGCACACGAAGCCCGGTTTCGCCGTCTTCAGGACGAGACCGGCCTTTGGAAACGGCAGCGGCAGGCGTCCCTTCTCCACAAGCCCGTCGTCGCCGCGTCGCTCCCAGTCGACGAAGTAGGTGTCCGCCGGCAGCGTCTCCTTCACGCCCTCGAGCGTGAGCGTGAACGCCATCTCCTCGCCCGGTTCGAAGAAGATCTTCCCGTCCGGCGTCGTGCCCCTGATCAGCGCCTGGTCCCAGTCCACCGCACCCGCAAAAGCCGCGCATGAGAACGCCGTAACCATCAATATTGACTTCATCATCATGTAACCATTTTCTGCCGTATTCAAGTTTCATCGCCACAAGAGCCTATGAGCGCCTTATGCTCACTTGATGAAGAGGACCGTGCCCTCGAAGCGGTAGACCTTCGCCTCGTTGGCTGTGACTCTCCAGGCGTTCGGCTTCTCGAGGTTCGAACCGGCGAAGGTACCCGTGATGGACGTCGCCGAGAGGAACGTGCCGAAGACGCCGTTCTGGAGATTGCCGGGGTTGTACACCCGCAGATAGGCGTCCGGCCCCAACGTGACGTCGCCGTCCACCGCCAGCGTGTCGGTCGTGCCGTCAGGCTTCACCGTCACGTCGAAGCCGTCCGTCACGGTGAGGTCGCCGGCGACCGAACCACCGCCGGAGAGCGTGCCCACCGTCAGACCGCCTGCCACCGTGACGGAGCCGCCAGCGGCGAGCGCGAGTGTGCCGTCCGCGAAGACCGATCCGTCCTCCGCCTCGGGGGGCGGGTTGCCCTCGGTCCAGGAGAGGGTCTTCCATTTCCGGTACAGGTAGTTCTCCACCCGACGCATCTCGTCGTCGCCCAGTTCACGGTCGTAGGCGATCACCTCGCCCACGTAGCCCACGAAGGCCGGGTTGCCGGTGTAGCAGCCGATGAGCGTATTGCGGCTGGGGTTCTCCGTGCCGAGGCCGAGCACGTCCGCCATGTAAGCCGCCGTGTGGTGCGCCGCCTCGAAGCGGAAGCTGATCACGCGCGGCACCTTGTCGCCCATGGGCAGGGAGTTGTTGCCATAGGAGACGCCGTCCATGTGCACCCAGTCATTCGCGTCCGTGGGCCGCACATAGCTGCCGCCGCTCTCGATGGAGGTGGAGTTGTTCGAGAAGCGGAAACCCATCTCCAGACAGCCGATGCCCCAGAGACCGGCGCAGTTGCCCGTCTGCGAACCGTTCGCCTCCGCCACGATGAACACCGTGCGCACGGGGCTGTTGACGTCCGCCCAGAGCGCCTTCTGGGCACTGGTGGCGAAATTAATGCACGGCCGACCTCCCAGACCGTCCGCGGAGTAGGTGGGGCAGGTCCGACTCTGGCTCGAACCACCGCTCGTCAGCGTGCCGGTATTGTGGAGCGCCTGGGCCGTGGAGGCGGCTCGGCACACCCAGCTCGTCACGTTGCCGGAGGCGTTCAGAAGGATTGTGTCCCTCCGCGATGCGTCGCACCAGTAGGCGAGGCCCGTCGTGGACGGCATGAGCAGGTCCGTGCCCGTGGTGAACGCGCCCGCCGTGGTGATCGTCGTCTTTCCGCCCACGCGGCCGCCGAACGAGCCGCCCCCCGTCACCGTGAGCGTGGCGGCCACGTCGCTTGAGTTCGTGACAATGCCGTTGCCCTCGAGCGAAGCCACCGTGACGGAATTTCCGTTCAGGTCGAGTGTGGCGCCCGTGGCCACGGTGAGCGCCGTCGCGGCGGGCAGGTGCGCGGGCATCGCGAGGTCGCTCCAGAGCGTCTTCGCGAGCCACTTCTCGGAGAGGTAGTTCTCGACGACGCGCATTTCGGACTCCGTGAGCACGCGATCGAAGGCGATGACTTCGCAGTAGTCGCCGTCGTAGTTGCGTGCGGCGCTCTGATAATAGCCGAGGTCCGCCTTGAACGTGCAGCCGTAGGTGTTCGCGCCCCAGGTGACGCTCGGCGGCCAGTCGTCGCGGTCGTGCACGAGCGTGAGGATATGCGGCACACCCGTTTGGACCTGACCCCCGTTCGCGCCGTCGCGCCGGATCCAGCCCGTCGTGTTGTAGCAGTAATGGCTCGAGTTCGCGTCCCAGCTCGAGGTGGGTGAATCGCCGTTTACGCGCACGCCGTAGTCGTTGTAGAAGTCGTTTCCGCCGAAGAGGCCGGCCAGGTTCACGATGGCTTTCGCGCGGTAAACGATGAATACCGTACGTTGCTCGAGCGCGACGTTGGCGCGGAGACGGTCCGCCGCCGAAGTCTTCTTCGTGGTGACGACATCGAGGCCGTTCACCTTCGCGGCTGTGCCCCAGGTGGGCGAGCCCTCAATCGTGGAGAAGGAGACGTTCGCCGAGCCCCCGCGGGAGTTCCACTTCGTGATTGCGCCCGTTGTGGCGTCCTTCTCGAAGTCCTCGGCGCGCGAGGCGTCCATCCAGTAGAGGAGTGAGCCCGATTCGAGGGGATTCGCGTTAAGCTTGAGCGTGCCCTCGCGCACGGTCGTGGCGCCGGAGTAGGTGCGCGACGCGGGCGGCAGCTCGAGCGTGCCTGCGCCCGTCTTCGTGAGGGCGAGCGTGCCCGCGCCGTCCGCGAGCGGCAGGGCGAGGACGTCGTTTGTCGCCGCGCCCACGCGCAGCTCCGCACCGGGCACGGACGCGGTCACCTGGTCCTGTCCGAAGTTTCCGAGCGTCGTGTCGCGCGCGCCCACGCCACGCAGCGCCCCCACGCTCGTCACACCGCCCACGGCGAGGGAGGAGAAGTTTCCGAGCTTCGCCGACGTGAACGGCACGCCCTTTGTGAACGCGACCTTCGCGTTGTCGAGCTTGACGGCGAGCGTCGCGGCGCTTTCCACGCGGAACGCGTTTGTCACCGCAAGCGTGTCGGGTCGACGGCCGAAGGCGAGCGTGTGGGCGCTCGACCGATACCACACGAGCCCCGCACCGAGCGTGGCGTTCGAATAGACGTTGACCGTGGTGGGACCCGAGACCACGAGCTTGTCGAACGTGTTCGTGCCGTGGAAGTTGAACGTGCCGCCCGCGCCGACGTACAGGCTGCCGGGGCCGCGCACGCCCTGCCGGAAGATGACGCCGCCCGTGCCGGAACTCGCGCATGTGAACGAGGCGTCATCCAGGAGCGTGATGACGCCGCCGAGCGTCGTGTACCCGTTGGGCAGGTAGAAGACGCCGTACACGTCGTTGTTGGGGCCCTTGCCGGAGAGGAAGAAGTTCTGGTTGAAGGTCCAGCCGCCGCTGCCGACGCGGAACTGTCCGTCCCAACCGGATCCCTCCGTCACGTAGACGTCGCCCGCCGGCAGCAGGTTCGCGCCCTCCAGCCAGAAGATCACGCCCGCGATGCGCGTCGGACCGTTCCATTCGCAGAGCCCGGTACCCAGCAGCGTCATCATGCCCGCGCTCTGCGACACGTCGCCCCGATGGCGGCTGGCGAAAGTCACGCCATTCGAGCCTGTGATCTTGGTCTTCAGGATGAGACGCCGGTTGCCGCCCCAGCCCGACATCGTGGGACTCGACATCCAGAAGACGCCAGGACTCGCGCCGAAGTCGAGCGTGCCGTCGCCCGCAAAGTCAAGCGGAGTATCGCCGCCCATCGGATTCTGCAGGTTGAAGATCACGCCCGCGGCGTGGGCGGCGTTGTCGTCGCCCACCGCGAGCGTCACACCGTTCGAGAGCGACAGGAGCGCCGAGTTCTCCACTACGAGCGCCGCGACCCGCTTCGACGTCTCGAGCGTGTTTGTGGCCGTCACCACGGCCACGTCCGTCTCGGTGGCGACCGCGAGGTTGACCATCTGGTTGGTCGGATACGGCACCAAGCCCTTTTCGGCGTCGTAGGTGGTGAAGCGGAACGGCCAGGACTCGACCGAAGTGTCGCGCGTGACGATGCCGGGGTCGAGCATCCCGTTCACGAGCGCGGGCGGGGTGGTGACGAACAGCCGCTCCGTATCGCCGAGGGAGGCCAGGCCACCTTCGTTGTGGACGCAGAGCGTGGAGCCGTTGCCCTCGGATGCGAGCGAGGCGAGCGTGAGCGTGGCCAAGTTGCCGCTTCCCTTCGTCCAGCGGATCGAGCCCGAGCCGATGCCGTAAGTGGTGGCGCCCAGCGAGGCAGTGCCCGTGCCACCCGCAGGGAGGGACGGTGCCCAGCGGAACGCGCCGCCACGCACGGCGAACGCGGGAGCGCCCGAGGCGTAGAGAGCGCCCGTGTTGGTGGTAATGAGCGCGCCGCCGCCTGCGGCGATTGTACCGAAGTCCGCGCACTTCGCGTTCACCGTGAGGTTGCCCGCGCCTTTCTTCGTGAACGTGTTCGCACCCGTGCCGTGGACGACGCCGTCGACGGTAGCGATGTCGCCGCTGCCCGTGCCAGAAATGAAGGCGTCGCCCGTGAGCGTGAGGCCGCTCCCGCTGATGGAGGGATATTTTCTACCGTTATTTACGTAGACCTTCACGTTCCCGAAATCGAGGCCGCGCAGCGTCGCGGCCGTGGAGAAGGTGAGATTGGCGGACTGTACGCCGAGGAAATAGCCCACGCCATTGCCCGCCGGCAACACATTGCCATCCCAGTAGTGCGCATCGACCGGAAAGGACGACACCGGCATCCACCAGGCGCTCGCCCAGTTGAACCCGTCGGCAGATTCGGCGAACACCTTTCCCGCGGTCCACGGCAACAGAAGCGCCCCAAGGAACGCCGTCCCTGTACGGACAAGGGCCAATTTACGCTCTCCCCGGAAAGCAATGTTTTTTCTAAGTTTCATTTTTACTGTATAATGAAACTCCTGCCATTACGTAAAGACAAAAAATTTAAGTCAATGATAACCGGGTGGGATTCAAGATAGATGATGGGATAGCGGCAGTCTGACGGGAGTTCTTCTCCCGGACGTCGGAATGGCAGCGTTTTTCTTTTTTTCCGCTTGTTTTTCGGCCGGAGGGCGTGTTATGATTA
>JAQVSS010000162.1 GCA_028700415.1 Kiritimatiellia bacterium | reverse complement strand
TTCATAGCACAGGCGACATCCGTCTGAACCTCACAAACGGTATCCGTCGATTTCTGATTGGCGAAGCGCTCGTGCGTCAATCCGATCCCGAGTCCGCCCTCCGCGAATGGACAACAATCGGAATAGGCGTTGAACCCCAACCCGAAACCACACCCGCTGGATCATGAATCTCCCCAACCTCAAAATCTGCGGCATCACGACACGCGAAACCGCCAACTTCTGCGCGGAAGCCGGCGTGGGCGCGCTCGGCACGGTTTTTTTCAAAAAAAGCCCGCGCTACGTGACTGCGTCACAGGCACACGCCATGTTTGAGGCGCTTCCCACGCATCTTGCGCGCGTGGGCGTCTTTGTCAACACATCGGCGGAGGAGATGATCGCAATCGCACGGGAAGCGGACCTCGACACCGTCCAGATGCATGGAAGTGAAACCCTTTCCGACATGTTGCGTGTGGAACGCGCCGGGTTTCACGTGGTGAAAGTGATCGCCGCCAACGGAGAAAAACTGATACAGGCCGCGTGCGCGCTACCCGAATCGATCGGAATTCTGGTAGAATGCGGACGTGGCCCCTTGCCAGGAGGGAATGGCGCGGAATGGCGCTGGGCGGAGGCCTCGCCTCTCGCGCGCTTCCGTCCGTTTGCGGTAGCGGGCGGGTTAACCTCGGAAAATTTTCTGGAGGCCGCAAACGCCTCACATGCGCATGCCTGGGATGTCAGTTCGGGCGTGGAGACCGAGCCGGGAATCAAAAGCCATGATCGGATACGAAAACTCGTGGAGACGGCGATAACGTGCCCCCCCCCTCCCTTTGATTTTTTCTGGAAAGGCCGGGACCCAAAGCCGTCCCGTCCGTAAAAAGGAACCTATGAGTCACCCAAGACTTGATAACGTCAACATCGAATCGGTTGTGCTGCTGGCAACGCCGCGTGAAATGAAACGCGCTGTTCCGCATACCACCACGTCGCTGGCAACTGTCACAAAAGGCCGAGAGACCCTTGAGCATATCTTGGATGACGAGGATCACCGGTTACTCGCCATTGTCGGGCCGTGTTCAATCCACAACCTCGCCGCCGCCGAAGAGTATGCGCTTAGACTGAAAAAACTCAGCGACGAAATAGCAGACTCCATCTGCGTGGTAATGCGTGTGTATTTCGAGAAACCGCGGTCTGTGCTCGGATGGAAGGGACTCATCAACGACCCTTATATGAACGACACGTTTCACATCGAAGAGGGCATCCGCATGGCGCGCCACTTCCTTGTGCGCGTCGCAGAAATCGGGTTGCCTGCCGCCACGGAGGTGCTCGACACACTCATGCCACAATACATCGGCGACCTCATCTCCTGGTCGGTGATCGGCGCGCGGACCGCCGAAGCGCAGACCCACCGCGAAATCGCCAGCGGAATTTCCACACCCGTCGGCTTTAAAAATGCCACCGATGGTTCACTTTCCGCCGCAATTAACGGAATCCATACCGCCATGGGGTTCCACCATTTTCTCGGTGTCACCGAAGACGGGCTGCCTGCTGTTTTCAGCACAACCGGCAACCCCTATCCGCACATTGTCTTGCGAGGCGGCAAGCGTCCCAATTACGATGCCGAAAGTATCGCTTTCTGCGAAAACGCCCTACGGACCGCACATTTGCCGGTTCAGATCATTATCGACTGCAGCCATGGAAACTCGGATAAGCAGCCAGATCGGCAAGGGATGGTGTTGAAAGACCTTCTTTCGCAGATTGAAAAAGGGAACCGTTCCATCCGCGGGTTCATGCTCGAGAGTCATCTCGAATGGGGTTGCCAATCCATGCCCAAAGACCCCGCCCAGCTTCGTCCCGGTCAGTCCGTCACCGACGCCTGCATCGATTGGGACACCACCGAAGCATTGTTGCGTGAGGCTCACGAGCGTTACAAAACGGTACTCGGAGAGCGATACACTTCCTACGCCGGACATCCCCGGAAAACCAACACCCCAACCCATATGCCGAATGGCCATTCGGTTCCAAATCAAACACTATGAACACAAAACAGATCAAAGGCCATTACCCCGATGCCACTGGTCACTTCGGCTTCTACGGTGGCCGCTATGTCGGAGAGACGCTCATCGCTGCCCTGACGGATCTGGAAACCGCCTGGAATGCAGCAAAGGAAGATCCCGCCTTCATAGCCGGATTCCGCTCTATGTTGACGAACTACGCGGGACGCCCCACGCCTCTCGATTTCGCGGAACGCCTTTCCAATCACGTCGGGGGCGCGCGCATCTACCTCAAGCGAGAAGACTGTGCCCATACGGGTGCGCATAAGATCAACAATGTTATCGGGCAGGGTCTCCTCGCACGCCGCATGGGCAAACGCCATGTGATTGCCGAGACCGGAGCCGGACAGCACGGTGTGGCCACCGCCACGATCGCGGCGCGTTTCGGAATGGGCTGCAAGGTTTTCATGGGTGAGGAAGATGTGCGCCGTCAAGCGCCCAACGTCCTGCGCATGAAACTGCTCGGGGCGGAAGTCATCCCGGTCACCTCCGGCACCGGCACGCTGAAGGACGCCATGAATGAGGCGTTGCGCTACTGGGTCGCGGAAGTCGAAAACACGTTCTACATCATCGGCACCGTTTCGGGGCCGCACCCTTATCCCGTTATGGTTCGCGACCTTCAGCGCGTGATCGGCGACGAATCCCGGCGGCAGATGCTTGAGCAGGTCGGCAAGCTGCCCGACCTGCTGGTTGCCTGCGTGGGAGGCGGCAGCAACGCGATGGGGCTTTTCTACCCGTTTCTCGACGATCCGTGCGAGATGCTCGGGGCGGAAGCCGCAGGCGAAGGGCTCAACACGCCGCATCACGCGGCCTCAATCACCGGAGGGGCACCCGGCACACTGCACGGTGCCATGACCTACCTCCTCCAGAACGACGAAGGCCAGATTCAAGAGGCGTGGTCGATCTCGGCGGGACTCGATTATCCGGGTGTCGGCCCCGAACATGCCCTGTTGCACGATCTCGGCCGCGTCCGCTATGACGGCGTCACCGACCGCGAAGCGGTGGAAGCCTTCAAACTCCTCTGCCGCTTTGAGGGAATCATACCCGCACTGGAAAGTTCCCATGCGCTGGCTGCCGCCATCAACGAAGCCGTCAGGCGCCCGAAGGATCAGGCGATTCTGGTCTGCATCTCCGGACGCGGCGATAAAGACCTCGACCACATCACCGCCTACATGAAGGCACACAACCTGTAGTAGGCGCCCCGCCGGTCGCGGCTACGCCTTTGAAACGTTGAACCGCTTCAATTTCAGAAACAGGACGCATTTATGAACCGCATCGATCAAACCTTCAAAAAGCTCGCCTCTTCCAACCGCAAGGCGCTGGTCGCCTACCTTACGGCGGGCGACCCCGACTTCGACACCAGCCTCCGCATCCTGCGCACCGCCTGCGCGTCCGGCGTCGACGTGCTCGAAATCGGAGTGCCCTTTTCCGACCCAACCTGCGACGGGCCGGTGATTCAAGTCGCCTCGGCCCGCGCGTTGAAGACGGGCATGTCGTTTTCGAAAAGCATCCGCCTCGCGGCGGAAGTTCGCAAAGCGGTGGAAACGCCCATCGTGCTTTTCAGCTACTACAATCCGATCTTCAAATACGGCCTGGACAGGGTCGCGAAGGAAGTCGCGGAGGCTGGCGTAGACGGCCTGCTGGTCGTGGATTTGCCCCCCGAAGAGGCTGGACCGCTCACCGACGCGCTCAAAGGGAAGGACGTCCATCTGATCCGTCTGGCCGCGCCCACAACTAAACCGGAACGTATCCGCATGTTGGCGAACGGCGCGGGCGGTTTTCTCTACCTCATCACGCGCTTGGGGGTCACCGGAACTGGCGGGCTCGATTACGCCGACGTTGCCAAACATGCGGCCGCCGTTAAAGCGGTCTGCCCCCATCCCGTCTGTCTCGGGTTCGGCATCAGCACCTGCGAAGACGCCCGTGCGCTTGCGCCGCTGGCCGACGGGCTGATCGTCGGTTCAGCACTCGTGCGTATTATCGCGCAAGCGCCCGCAGATGCTGACCTCCCCGCACTCGTCGCCACTAAAATAGGTGAACTCCGGGACGGCATGGACGCTTGCCCGTGATCGCTCAACGCCAGTGTCGGCTTGCCAGGACTTACTCAATCGCGTACGATGAAAGTGTGAACTCGTTCGACAGAATGAATAGGGCTGGCCATGCCTGACAGTGATCTGTTTACAGATGACCATGAGCCTGCCGGTGATGCAGCCCCGTCAGGCACCATGCGCCAGCCGCTCGCGGCCCGCATGCGCCCGCAATGCATCGAAGAGGTTCTCGGCCAAGATCATATTCTCGGCCCCGGAAAATTGTTGCGCCGCGTCATCGAGGCGGACCGCCTTACCAACCTGATTTTTTACGGCCCCCCCGGCTGCGGAAAGACCACGCTGGCCGAGGTCATCGCCCGCGTCACCCGGCGCCGTTTCGAACGCACCAGCGGCGTGCTTTCCAATGTGGCCACCTTAAGAAACATCTGCGAAACCGCCAAGCTTTTCCGGGACGGCCCCGGCACCGTTCTTTTCGTGGACGAAATCCACCGCTTCAACAAATCCCAGCAGGACGTGCTCTTGCCCTACGTTGAGAACGGCACCGTCACCCTCATCGGGGCCACCACCCATAACCCCAACATCTTTGTCAACAGCCCGCTCACCTCACGTTCGCTCGTCTTCGAACTGCAACCGCTCGACGAGTCGTCCATCGCCGCGCTTGTGCACCGGGCCCTCTCCGACACCGAACGCGGCCTCGGCCACCAGCCCTCCGCCATTTCGCCCGAGGCCGTCTCTTTCCTCGCCACCATTTGCGACGGCGACGCGCGGCGCGCGCTGACCGCCCTCGAGGTCGCAGTCCTGTCCACCCCCCCCGGTGCAGACGGCGTTGTGCGCATCACGCACCCCGTGATGGAAGACTGCGTGCAGCGCAAGATGGTGCTCTACGACAAAAACGAGGACGGCCACTACGACACCATCTCTGCCTTCATCAAATCGGTGCGCGGCTCCGATCCGCACGCCGCCGTCTACTGGCTCGCGAAAATGCTGGAAGCCGGTGAAGACCCGCGTTTCATCGCGCGCCGCCTGATCATCCTCGCCTCCGAAGATATCGGCAACGCCGACCCGCGCGGCCTCACCGTTGCCGTCGCCGCCATGCAGGCGGTCGAGTTCATCGGCATGCCGGAGGCACGCATCTCACTTGCCCAGGCCACCACGTACCTCGCCACCGCCCCCAAGAGCAACGCCGCGTACCTCGCCGTCGACGAGGCGCTTGAAGACGTGCGCTCGGGCCGGATCATGGCGGTTCCCGAACACCTCAAAAATATTCACGTCGAAGCGGTCGGACGCGAGGGACTTGACATCGCGTACAAATACCCCCATGATTTCGACCAGCATACGGTTCAGCAGGATTACCTGCCCGTCGATAAACGGTATTACCGGCCGACGAACCAAGGTTACGAGGACACGATCGCAAAACGCATGAAATCGGTCGAACAACTTAAGAAAAAAAGTTGATGCGGCATGTAGCTCCCCCCTTAAAATGAAAGCGGACATGAACACTCCCACACCTCTTCGAATCCCCGGTTTTATTGATCTGCAGGTCAACGGTTTCGCGGGCGTTGACTTCAGTGACGACGCACTCACAGAAGAAACTTTCCGACACGCTTGCCACACGCTTCTCGCCCGCGGGACCGCCGCCTTTCTGCCCACCCTCATCACGGGCGGCGAACCGTGTTTGCGCCGCAACCTCACGCTGATGGTTTCTGTACTCAAAAAGGACGCCACGCTCGCGCGCCATATTTTGGGCTTTCATCTGGAGGGGCCGTTTATTTCTAAAGAACCGGGCGCGGTCGGCGCACATGACCCCGCTGCTGTCCACGCACCGGATTGCGCCTATTTCGACCGTCTGAACACATGGTCTGAAGGACACGTGCGCCTGCTCACACTTGCCGCAGAACTCCCCGGCGCGGCGGATCTGGCACACTACGCCATATCACGCGGCGTAACCGTCTCCTGTGGCCACCAGCTCGCAGGGATCGACGATCTCTCGCGCATGGCCGAAGCGGGTGTGGCCGCGCTCACCCACCTCGGCAACGGCATGCCGAATCTTGTCCACCGTCACAACAATTCGCTTCTGGTAGGACTTGCCGAAGAGCGGCTTAAAATCCTTTTTATCCCCGATGGGCACCACTTGCCGCGCCATGTGCTCAAAGTTTTCGCCCGTGCCGCAGGCCCGGACCGCCTGATCGCCACGTCCGACGCATCGCCTTGCGCCGGTCTTCCTCCCGGCACATACAACGTTCTTGGCAATATGGCCGTGCTGGAGCCGGACGGGCTCTTGCACAACCCGGAGAAACAATGCCTGGTCGGATCATCCGCCACGCTGTTCGACTGTATGAACGTGCTGCACCGCCTCGGCCTTTTCACGCTGGAGGATCTCTTGCGCATCGGGTTCCACAACCCGCTCGACCTGATCCATGTCGGCTCCGGGGAAATCCCGACCTGCCAGTACCCGCTCGCCTTTTCACCTGATACCGGGTTCAGCCTCTAGTAATAAGTAAAACGAAAAATTAGGCCAGCGAGGGAACACGTTCACCGCCCCGTCCCAGTCGTCCTCGCTGTGCGTGCCACCTCACCCTGACTGTGCACATGACCCGGTGAGAGATCGTCCGCAAGCTGCCCGCCAGGATTCAGGTGACCGTGACCCGCGAGCTCGACAGGCGCGAGCGCTCCGTCCACGCCCTTTTCAGCGGATCGAGGACTGGATCAACGACCTCCCCAGCAAATCCTCGACGGCCTCTCCTCCAAGGAGAAGGTCAAACGCTACTTCGAGGAAAACGCCGCTTTAAAATCATATCTCCGCTCTATCGCCTGCGTGCATTTTCTCTTGAAGTCAGACCCATTTCCTACACGAGCGTTTTTTCGCAGTGACCCGTCCGTCAAATGTCTAAGATCAGACTAAGACACCGTTTCACGCTTAATTTCATTCTGTCCCGAAGGCGCGGTCGGCGAAGTCGAGCGCCCACTGCCAGTCGTAGGCGGAAATGCCGTGTGAACCCGGACGGCGGACGTAGCCGAGGTACGTGCCCACGGCCGCCTCCGAGAAATCTTCCGGAAAGCGGTCGCCGCCGGGAAGCCCTGGCTTGCCCAAGAATTCCCACACGGGGGACGCCGCGCGGCAGGCGAGCCATTCCCCTTTCGTATCGTACCAAGGTTCGTTGAAGCCCTCGACGAGAAGGTGCCTCGGCGCCACCGCCGCCAGCAGGAAATGCTGGTCAAGAGGCAGCTCCTTTTCGTTGTTCGCGTATTTCATGTAGGCTTTGCAGAACCAGTGCGGAAACACCTGCGTCATCCAGTCGGCGTTCTCGCCGAACTGCCGCTTCTGCAGCGGCACGCCGCCGCCGCCTGTCTGGCACGGGATTACAACCCGGAAGCGTTCGTCGAAAGCGCCCGCCACTAGCGCCGCCTTCGCTAGCCGTGAATAACCGAACGCCACTGCGTGCTTCACGTCGAGTTCCGGCTGACGCTCCGCGAGATCCAGTCCGCGCGAAAGCGCCCAACCCCAGACCGCAAGCGTTCCGACATCCGTATTCTCCCAAAGCTTGTAAAATCCGTGCTTTCGGCATTCGTCAACGGACATCTCCGTCGTCTCCGGATCGGTTGCGGCCTGCAGGTAGCAGGCGGTGAGCACGGCGTAGCCGTGCGCAACGACCGACTCCAGCGGATACCGTATCTTCCCGCGCACCGAGGCGTCCACCCGATTCGGCGTCTTGCCGCGTGTATGCCGGTTCGGCACCCGGAAGTCAGGCACACGCACGTTCTCATCCGACATCAGTTCGTGGTTTCCCCGGTAGTTGAGTAGCACGATCACCGGGAACGGGCCATTCGCTCGCGCCGGTTCCAGCAGCATCCAGTCTATCCGGGGGCCGGAACGGTCCGGACAGAAATACATGGAGAACTGCTTCATCCGGGCGAGACCGTAGAACGTCTCCGATTCGTCGGTTTTGTCGATCAGCAGCGTTTCCGGCGCGGCTGGCCACTTGCCATAAAGCTCACTCTCGATGAGCGATAGCATTTCGCGCCTTCGTTCGGGCCAATCGTCAGCGGAAACGAGCCGTTGCCCGTTAATTGAAACGAGCGGGTCCTCCAGCTCGTACGGCGGCACCTTCGCCTCATCGTAATTGACGCGCCGCACGGGTTCCGCCACCGACGCCGACGACATCGCCAGCGCCGCAAGGACGCAAAGCGATTTTTTAATTGCGACCGGCACCGCTAACCCCGGTGTCGCGACAGCGGGAAAAAACGACAGTTCTAATGCTTCGCTCATTTCTCCCCCGCCTCCTTCCTGCTCAAGAAGCTGAGCTTGTACTTGCCGCCGGCGACGGTCTTGAAGCGGAGACGGCCGAATTCGTCCGTGTCCGCCGCGACCTGTTTGCCGGCCGCGTCCCGCACGGTCCATTGGCCGTGCATGAGGCAGTCCTCGCCCTTGTCGGATGTGATGCCGCAGCGTACGATCTTGCCGCCCTTGTGTTCGGCGGAGACGATGAACGCGCCCTGCGCGCGCCAGTTCCGGAATTCGGCGTCCTTGTCCTTCGGCCAGCGCGGGAACACGTTCACCGCCCCGTCCCAGCTCTGCAGCATCATCTCCTGGTACGGGGCCATCACGGAAAGCGTCTCGCTCCAGGCGCCGGCGCGGCCGTAGTTCGCGATCGCCATGCCCCAGACGAGACCGTTCGCGTGCGTCCATGCGGCGAGAGTGCGGCGGAATTCAGCGTAGGACTTGCCTGGTTTGCAGCTGTTGGTGCGCGGCACGCCGTACTTCCAGATCGTGCCGATGCCGATGTACCAGGTGTCGTAGCTTTTGCCGCCGCGAGGATGGAGCTGTCCGTCCCAATCGTCCTCGACGTACGTGTAGGGCGGGATCCAACGCGTGTGTTCCGGCTGCATCGCGTACGTGCAGTATTGGGCGTAGGGCGTGGCCTTCTTGTCCGGCCCCCATTCGCCCGGCAGGTTGTCGAGGCGGTCCTGCCAGTCACGCCGCAGGTCTTCGTCCACGCCCAAGATCTTCGCCGCCTGAATCGCCGCCCAGAGCGAGTGTCGGCAATGGATCATCACCTGCCAGCCA
>JAQVSS010000161.1 GCA_028700415.1 Kiritimatiellia bacterium | reverse complement strand
TTTCGCGATGCTGCGGATACGTTCTGTGACCGGAGTTGCAACATACCCGTTGGCGTTCCAGGTGGTGTTCGGCGTTACGGTGAAGGGATCAGCCGTAATGTCAAACAGATACAGATTAGTCCTCGACCCTCCCATATAGCTTGACGCGATAATCGTGTCTTCGTCCACCCAAGCGAATGTATTCGCGCGAATCGCTCCGCCTGTGGCGAACACGCGGTTAGACAATGTCGCGTAATCCATGCGCGAGAAATAATCGTTGCCGTTGCCGCCTGCCGCGATGACCCAGGTCTTGTTGGTTCCCCCGCCCATCACGCTGATCATCCGGGCGTCGTTCGTGTATGTCTGTAAAACATCGGGTGTTGTCGACCCGGAGAGAAAACGCGCGATGCCACAGGGTTGGGCGACGGTGCTGCCGAGACGCGAGCCGAAAATCTCGTCTCCACATATGCGCGGGTTGTAGGCGCTGCCTGAAGTTATGGAAATGTTCATGAACCGTCTCTGCACCAGTTGTCCCGCCGGTATTGGGTCCGCCTGTGCGACTGCGACCGCAAACAAGGCGGTCCCAATAATTAAACCATCAACCAATCCATGCTGCATAACGATCTCCTCTCACGTATTTAGTAACAAAAAACCATAGGCCTTACACTGTCAACCCCTTAACAAATAGGGGAGATTAAAAAATTATTCAAGCCAACTATAATTTGATGTTTACCATACTGAGCCGCCCGTGTCAAACAATTAACGCGGTTTTTTTCGCTTTTTTCGCTTTTTTTCGCGAGAGCTTTTCATCTTGTGCACTTGGGGTATTAAGGGGTGGCTCTCCCTTGCGCTCAATGAAACTCGGGCTCCCCAGCCAAAAAGTATTTCGGTGTCACGAATTGTGAGGCAACGCGGGGGTAGACATCGTCTTGAAGAAATGCCATAGTGTATCAACTAATTTCGAGTTAGTGACAGTGGTAGAACAGGAGATAAACGGCGTATGGTGAAAGGTTGCGCGGAACCGCGCTGGCGCAACAGGCAGGACTCGACATTCGACATGAGAGTTTTTAAAAAAACGATCATTACACTGGGCGTGTGGACGTTGACGTGGTGTGTGTGGGGCGACCTTACGCTGGTGCGGGACGGACGTCCGGAAGCCGTCATTCTGCTCGGGCATCAGCCGACACGGAGCGCGCAAATGGGAGCGTTCGAGCTTCAGCATCATGTCAAGCTCATCACCGGCGCGGTTCTCCCCATCCGCAGAGGGCAATTTCAGGAGGCCGACCGCGGCAAGGTCATCATCAGAATCGGCGGTGACAACAGCGGGCTCTCTGGGGAGACCAGCGTGGTCAAGTTTAACGGCGACACGATCCTCCTGGCCGGCCACGACACCTCGGATGACCGGACTGTGGACTACGCCAAGCCGGAGACGTTCCCTGCCGTGGAGTATACCTGCAAAGGCTCTCTGTATGCGGTTTATGATTTTCTGGAAAATCAGTGCGGGGTCCGTTTTTACGGCATGGATGAACTGGGGACCACCTACCGCGAACGAAAAACGTTAACGGTCAAAGGCGCGGACCGGACGTTCACGCCTCCGCTGGATGCCTTTCGCGTGGTGTATGACGACGACCGGTACAAAGCCTCCTGCAAGGTCAAGATTTCTGAACGTGACCGCGTCCTCTGGCAGCTCCGCTGGCGCCAGAATCTGTGCTTCGGGCTGGTCAACCACAACCAGTACAGCGTCTACTTCGCGCATTGGGGGCGTGCCAAAGACCCGCGCCTGGCCAAAGCCTTCATCGAGAAGCGTGCCGACATTTTCGCAAAGGGATTCGAAGGCAAGGGCGCGGGGGTCGATCCGATTCTTAGCCGCAATTATCCGGGCGACAAGGATCTGCCCCCGCAGCTGTGTTACAGTTGCGGGGAAGCCGTTTCGTACTATGCGCGGGAAGCACTGACCTACTATCGCGGCGGCAACGTGCTGGGAGGCTGGGGCAATTTTTCCGGCGGCGTACCGACCGACAAGGCCGTGATTCCCCGGATGGAAGGCAAGCCCTTTTTCTATCCTTTGCAGGGCGGGGACACAGGCGGCCACTGCCTGTGCGAGAGGTGCAAGGCGCGTTTTCCAAACGACGATCAAGACAACGTCTCGAACAACAAGTTCCAATTCATTGCCGACGTGGCGCGGAAGGCGGGTGAAACGGAACCCAAGGCCGGGATCTCGACGCTGGCCTACATCCAGACCCTGCGTTATCCGGACAGGGTCGTCCTCCCCGATAATGTTTCCGTCCAGTTGTGCCTCACCGTGTATTCTTGGTGGCACCCAGTGTCGCGCCAGAAACAAATGGCCGCTTACAACGAGTGGATCGCCAAAGAGGCGAGAAGGCGTCCGATTACCCTGTGGACGTATCTTTTCAGTACCTATTGGGATGCGGCACACCACTTTGGCAACTATAAGCCCTTTCCCGGCCTCTACCCCTGGAAGACCGGGGAGCTGTTCAAACAGTTCACGCGCGACGGCATCCGCGGCTGGTTCACGGAAGTGGAAATGCAATACAACCAGCTCGAGGCCTATGTCGCAGCCAAGATTTGCTTCGATCCGTCGCTGGATCCGGATCAGATTCTCGACGAGTATTTTGCGGCCATGTACGGCGAGGCCGGCGACGCGGTGAAGGCCTTCTACCGGGAAATGGAACGGGCCTACTGGAATCCGGGCAACTGTCCGCCGGAATGGCTCCGCGACACGTCAAAGGTGATCGGGCCTAAGGGCTCCAAGCGGCCCTACTGGGACACGGGCCTCCATTCGCCGGAGGTCAACTGGACGCTCGGCACGCCTGAGCGGATGAAGAAACTCGCGGAGCTTCTCGAAACGGCGAGAACCCGGGTCGCCACGCCCCGCGAAAAGGCCCGCCTTGAGCGTCTTGTTGACTGGCTCTGGACCGACACCTTGGAAGGTTACCGGGAACATGGACTCGTCAAACCAGCACCTTGATGCTTGCCGACTGGGTTTTGAAAACAGGCGTTGGGAACGCCGATCGAAATGGGAAAGGAGGAGATCATGAATGCGAAACGTGTGATCATGACGGCGCTCATCGCCGGGGTGTCCGGATTCGGCTTATCCGATACACATTACGTTGTGCCGTACGGAACCGCGGGTGTGACCCCCACGCCGCCGTACACCAACTGGCCGACGGCCGGCACAAACCTGAACGACGTGGTCGCCGCAGCCTTGGCCGCCAGCGAGCCCCGGACGGTTTGGGTGACAAACGGCACCTATTATTTGTCCGACGCGGTGGCGATCTCCAAACCCATGACGATGCGAAGCGTCAACGGGCGGGATCTCACGGTTGTGGACGGCAACAATTATCCGGGCAAACCCGTTACCAACCGCTGTTTTGTTCTCTCGGGCAACGATATCGTTTTGGACGGCTTTACGATCCGCAACGGATATGGGCTGGGCCACGGCGGCGGGATTGAAACCGGGTCCGGGATACGGATTCTGGTGGATAAGTGCCGGATTGTCGGGTGTGTTGTCACAAATGTCACGGCTACGTATGCGGGCGGTGGAGGCGCGACACTCAGAAATCAGCAAGTCATACGTCATTGTGAGATCCTCTCCAACACGAACTTTGGCGGATATGGCGGAGGTGTGTGTGTGTGGAGTTTGGGGGGAACGATTGCGAACAGCACAGTGGCCAGCAATGTCACATATGCCGGCTATAAAAACGGCACGCTGAGTGCCGAAGCGGACGGCGGGGGAGTGATGCTGATGCCGGGGGTGGTCAGCAACTGCATCTTCTACGGAAACGCCGCCAAGGAGAAACCCGCCGGCGGAAGCGGATTCGGAGGCGCCATACGGATGGCAGACGGGTCGCGCGTGGTCAATTCGCTGGTCTACGGCAATTCGGCGAGCAGCGGCGCGGGGGTCTGGGCGAGAACCTCCGCGAGCATGCTGAATTGCACGGTGGTGAGCAATCGGCTCAGCGGCAGCGGCAGTGGTGCGGGAGTCTACTTGTCCGCAGGAGTCGCGCCGAATTATGCCCAGACACAGCGTCTGGAAAACGTGATCTGCTATTTTAACGTCTCGGCAACCGGGGCTGCCGCGAATTACAGCTTCACGACTCCCGCCGCCGGGTATACGGGAACCTACCACATCGTCAACAGTTGCCTGTATCCGACCAATTTCGCACAGGCCTATCCCGCGCTGAATGTGATCTCTGCCGACAATACGGAGGCGGACCCTAAGTTAGCCGACCTCGCCGGCGAAAACTACCGGTTGTCAAGCGGGTCGCCCTGCATCAATACCGGAACCAACGCGGGATGGGGCGTGTGTGACCTGGACTTGGACGGAAACCGCCGGATCGACTCCTGGTCCCGGCTGATTGACATGGGGTGTTTGGAATACACGGTGGCGCATGGCACGCTGCTCAGTGTGCAGTAGCCGGTGTGGAGCGGGATAATCGTTTCCGTCCGGGGCCAGGAAAGGATAAATGAAGGTGACGATGAAGCCGCTCCAGACGATGGGTGTTGCGGTGGTTGGCCTTTTCATGGGGGACTCCCCTTGTCATGCGGGAAACAACGGGCTGGAACTCGCGCGCGGCGGGAAAACCGACTATGTGATTGTGGAGGGCGCGCAGGCCACCCCGGCGGAACGTTTTGCGGCCCGCGAGCTGGGCGCGTTCCTGAAAAAGGTGACGGGCGCGGATTTTGCGCTGGTCGCAGAGGCCGGACAGTTGCTGCCGGACAAAGCGATCCACGTCGGGTGGACCGGGTTTGCCGCGCAAGGCATCCGGCCCGCTTCCCTTGGGGAAGAAGAATGGGTCGTTCAAACGCGGCAGCGCACTCTTGTTTTGACGGGAGGCCGTCCGCGGGGGACGTTGTATGCCGTCTACGAGTTCCTGGAGCAGCAGGTGGGCTGCCGCTGGCTCGATGAGGTTGCGGAGGTCGTGCCCGCGCGGCCGGATCTTGTGCTGGGTGCCCTTGATGTGCGGGACAAGCCCGCATTCTGGGACCGGAAGGTTTACACCGGCACACGCGGGAAACTGACCGATCTGTTCAATGTCCGGAACAAGGACACGCGGGAAACGTCTCCGGAATACGGGTACGGCGTTCACTATGGTTCCCCGAGCGAGACGCACACGCTGCACTATTACGCCAAGGATTGGCCCACCAACCATCCCCCGGAGTATCTGGCCATGACGGCGCATGGCGAGCGGCCGCGCGCCGTCGACAGCGGTGGGCCGGGGCAAGTCTGCCCGACGCATCCTGAGGTCAGGAGGCTGATGCTGGGCACCTTGCGGCGGTACATTGCCGCGGATCGGGCGAAGGCGGCCCAGACTGGCGCGCCGGCTCCGCGGATCTATGCCATCGAATTCAACGACAACCCGCTGATGTGCCAGTGTCCCGTCTGCAAGGCGTTCAGCGAACGGGAGGGGGCGAACGCCGGGCCTTTTCTTGATCTCGTCAATTTTCTGGCGGACGGCGTTCGGGAGGAGTACCCGGACGTGCTGGTCGACACCTTCGCCTATCTGCAGGCGCTGGACTTCCCAAAAACAATCCGCCCGCGGGAAAATGTCCTGATCCGCATGGCGCAGCTGAATGCTTTTTCCGGCATGAACACAAACGCCTGCGGGTACCGGCTGCGGGAGCGGCCCGACTATTTCCGCCCCATGACGCATCCGGTCAACCGGTCTTGCCTCGCGATGTTCATGGATTGGGCCGCACACGCCCGTCACATGACCTACTGGGACTATTGGGTGATCTATACCGACACCTACATGACCCCCTACATCAATCTCGCCTGCATCAAGCCGGACCTTGAACTGTTCCTGAACAACCGTGTTGAAACCATGTTTGTCGAGTGCGAGTATGCCGACTCCTCAAGTTTTTACGCGCTGAAGCGATGGGCGGGACTGAAACTGATGCAGAATCCGCGGCAACCGGCCGAACCGTTGATCGACACGTTCATGTCGGGATATTACGGTCCGGCGGCGTCACCCATGACGGAGTATCTGCGGTACATGGAGAAGCGCATCGCGGAGTTTTCTGAAACGGAAAAACTTTCTTACCGCAACGCGCAGCGCCGCCCCTATCTGGATGTGGATTTTTACGTGACAGCCCAGCGGCTCCTCGACGAGTCGGACGCGTGCTGCGGCACAAACCGGGCGGCGCGTTTCCGTGTGCAGCGCGAACGCACCCCCGTTGACTCGGGGCTTCTGGGCGCTTGGGAGGCTCTCCAGGCGAGTCTTCCCGCCGGCACACCCATGCCGTTTGACCGCGATGCGGTCTTGAAGCGCTATGAAACTCTGCGGTCGGAGCAGATCGAAGCCATGCCCTCCTGGCCTCCCCGCGAGATTGAAACCGCGAAGAGCAAATTGAAAAAGGAGATCGCCCAGCATCGGGAGGTGCCGCTGCTTGCGACGCGCCGTAAGGAAAAACCGCCCATGATGCGTGTCCCGTTGCTGCCGGGCTGCGGGGCGGGGGGAGATCCCGCGGCGGTGGAGTGGTCCCGGGCGGCCACGATCACGCGGTGGCGGACCTTGGGCGGGGGGGGACTCCCGGAACGTAACGTGAAGGGCGCGCTGGCGCATGACGGGACCCATCTCTATGTTGTGCTGGAGGAACGCCTGAATCCCGCCCGCTTGGTCACTGCCTGGAATGGTGACTCCTGGCAGTTGTTTTTTGCGGAACGGCGCGGAAAGGCACCCTACCGTCATGTGCTGATCAACCCCAAAGGGGCCTGCGTGGGTCACGAGTACGGCACCCATGCGGAACACTGGGAGAGTCCCTGGAAAACACGGGCGTCCGTGAAATCCGGTTTCAGCGGCCACTGCTGGCGCGTGGAGATCGCGGTTCCGCTTTCCGAGGTGATTCCCGGCGGGGTGAAACCCGGACAACCCTTTTACGCGAACATCATCCGCTACACGGCGGACGCGGGGGAGTTTCACGGCATGACCCTGTGCTGGAGTTCCCCCTTCCGGGATGCCTTCGCGAAAGGCGGAGGCGTCCACGATATTTCACGCCTGAGCGAGGTGACACTTGAGGCGCGCTAAGGAAAGGTGAAGCGATGAGAGAAATCTGCAGGCGGGTGGCGGAAATGGCGGCGGTGTGTACGCTGGCATGGTGCGCGCAGGCGGATGTCTCCGCCGCATGGAATCTGGACGCGGACGGGGTGTGGTCGGCTCCCGGCAACTGGGAGGGGGGTGTCGCCCCGACCGGCACAACCGGCGTGGCCGCCTTCGGCAAGGTCATCACGGCGAACCGCACGGTCACGCTCGACGCTTCGCCCTGGACGGTCAACGCCCTGGCCTTCGCCAACACTGGCGCCTTCGGCTGGACCCTGACGGGCGGCACCCTGTTCCTGGGCGGAACCTCGCCCTCGGTCACCGTCCAGCCGGGCGGGTCGGCGAACGTGGCGTCAACCCTTTCCGGCTCTGCGGGACTGACGAAGGCAGGCGACGGGGCGCTCGCGCTGACCGGGGCGAACACGTTCAGCGGCGACCTTGTCCGCCTCGCGGGCGAGTTGCGGGTCGGCGACGGCTCCAACGCCACGGCCAGCGCCGGGCGCGGTACGCTCGTTGCGGGCAACGGCAGTCCGGTGCTGCTGAATTTCAGCGGCCCGGCCACCTTGGCGAACGCATCGGTCACCTCTTCGGGCAGCATGATCCGAAACGTCGGGCCTGGCGCGGTCACCCTGACCAATGGCGCGATGGCCTGCACGGTGGACGGCGGCTCGGCCGGGATCGTCCTCGCAAAACTCCTTTCGGAGCAGTTCACGGTACGGGGCGACGTGACCTTCGGCTCGGACACTGGGTCGTATGTGGCCGCTCCCGGCGCTCCGGGCGCCACGATGCGCATCGTGAATAAAGGCGCCTTCTGGTGGGTCGGCAGTCCCCAACCGGTATCCGCGCCGACGATCGACATCGCTGACGGAGTGACGGTCTCGCTGAAAGCCGGGCAAGAGGCCGGACCGCTCTACTACAACAACCTGACCGGTCCTGGCTGTTTCACGTTCAATGGCGCAGACGCCAATCAAATCGGGCACATCCTTGGCTCCTGCTCGCTCGGCGGAACCCTCACGGCCCTGCGCCCTGTCTCGTTCGGCAACGGCGGTACGGGCGGGTTTCCGGGCGGCACCCGGGTCGTCTCTTCCGCCAACGGGCCGGTGCGTTTCAATTCCACGACGGACATGACCTATTCCGGCGAGATCAGCGGGGCCGGGGCATTGGTCAAGACCAACGCGAACACCCTGACGCTCACTGGGGTCAACACCTACACCGGTCCCACCGGGATCGGAGGCGGCACGCTGGCGGTCGGCGGCATGGGGACGCTGGGCGGCGGCGCGTACGCCGGTGACATCCTCAACCACGGCGCCTTCGTTTACGCGGGCGGCGCGGCGCAGGTGTTGTCGGGCGACATCTCCGGCACGGGCAGCCTGACCCAGGCGGGCGCGGGCACGCTGACGCTTTCCGGCTACAACACCTACACGGGCGCCACGCGCGTCGATGCCGGTACGCTGACCGGCCTGACCGGGGGCGCATGTGTGAACAGCAAAGTCGTGCTGGGTGATGGCGCCAGGCTTGGTGTTGAGGTCGCTCTGCCGGGTGCGTCCTGGATGTGCGCCGGCCTCACCTGCACGGGAGGAGCCAGCGGTCTACACATCGATTTCCGGGGCTTCCCGGCCCATTCCACGTGCGCACCCCTGCAAATCAACGGAGAGCTGAAACTCGCAGGCACGCTCGATGTCACAGTCCGGGGCGGCTACTGGAATTCTGTGGGCAGCTATCCCCTGCTCCAGTACACGGGAAAAGGAGAGGTCTCCGGCGCTCTCCGTCTCCGCGGCGTGCCGGAAGGCGTTTCCGCGACGCTGGTTCACGGCAGAGACGCCAAGCGTCTCGATCTTTGCGTGACCGCTGTGCCGGATCGCCCTGCACCGCCGGCGGAGACGGCGCAGGTGTGGACGGAGGTGCCGTACCGGGTGCCTGCGGTTCCGTGGGATGATTGCTACGGCCATCACCGGGCGCGTGTGGAACTGGCTTCCGGGGCTGACGCCGTCGCCCTTTATGTGCCGTGGCGGCGGCGGGACGATCCCGCGGGAAAGCGGTTGATCATGGTTGGGCCAGGTGAAAAACCGGTGCGCAACATTCTCCGCCGCCGCATCGACCTGGAATCTGCGGAGATCGTTTTCGGCCCGGCTCCGGAAGGCGGCGTGTATCACCTTTACTATCTCCCTTTCCCGGTACAGCCG
>JAQVSS010000160.1 GCA_028700415.1 Kiritimatiellia bacterium | reverse complement strand
CAATCTCAGCCTTTCCGAAAGATATTTATCCTTGAACTCGGGCGTGTGCGCCCACTTGCCGGCGATGTTCATCGTCTCGACGCCGGGACAGTACGTGAACGAACCGAGTTGCCCGCGCGGAGAAACTGCCACCTTGTCCGCCCCCGTCTCCAGCACCTCAAGCGCCGCGAACAGGAAATCCGCAGGTCCGATCCTCTTTCCGCCGACCGTGAAATACGCGGGCAGGAACGTCGTGAGGTCGATTTCCTTTGCCGCCGCCCGCAGTTCGTTGGCCAAAACCTCCGCCTGCTCGGTAACGCCTTGCGGACGGGAAAGGAATCCGTACACCTTGCCCGGCACGTATTGCGTCTCGCCGCGCAACAGCCGAACGGCCGCCTGAAACGCGTCCGCAACCGACCAGGACGACGGCTCGCGGACGGCATTGAAATCCTTCAAAAGCGCCGCGCGAATCACGGGGACGTCTTTCGCCCCGATCGGGCAGCGCGGTTTGAGCGACGCCTTCATCGCCTCGAAATCGGTGATTTCGAAACGCCCGTCGGCCTTCATTGCGCGGATGAACGCCCTGAAGCGCTCGTAATAGACGGCGGTATCCGCCGGATTGCGGTCCGGCGCCACGTTCCACTCGCGCCACTTGACGTGGTTGCCCTTCGCATAGTTCAGGCTGTCCCAATGCCGGGTCTTGACAGCCATGTGGGGATGCATGTAGAGGCAAAGGAGGTCGTATTGCGCCAAACGGCCGAGCACCTCCTTGAATTCCGGGCAGGGGCGCCCTTCCCGCGGGAGCATCGACTCCAGGTGGAAGTCCAAGGAATACGGTGCGTGATATTGGTTGAAGTACCAGAGGCCTCCGACCGTCTGTCCGGGACGAACCAACATACCGGCATAAAGCGGGCTCGCCTTGTCGTTGGTCATACCGCATCCGGCCGAAAAGGGAACGCCGAGATCGGAATAGACGTCCATGGCCACCGCCGAGACGCTGTTCCCCGGCGGACACCAGAAGACGCACCGACCCTCGCCGAACGCCGCATCCAGCATGCCGAGCGCCTTGGCTTCATCCGCCATCGTCAGACGGTACGCCTGCCCGTAGCTTGGGTTGTCCCCGAGTTCCGCAATGTCCGGATGCCGCGTGTGGTAAAGCGTCTGGGATCCGATGACATGGCTCTTCAGAGCGTCGATGACGTCGTGGCGTTTGAGTTCGAGCAGCCGTGTCGCCAGATAGCCGACGACGTTGAAATTGCCGCGCACGCCTTCCGAGGACAACATGTTCGCGATGTCGCGGATTGCGTCGTTCGAGCGGTCACACGTGTAGTCCTCCGTATCAAAAAGGAACATGATCTTCGTATTTGCCTCGGCAGCCAACGCGGCGAGCAACGCCGTTAAAAACAACAGTTTTTTTTTCATATTACCTTTCCCCAATAACCGACATCTCTTTCCTCTTTTGCTTACGGTTGGGCAAGATCGCCCGCACGCACAGTCGAAGAGGGATCCTCCGGATTACGCGCCCGATTGTCGTCTTTCGCACCCGTAATAAGAGGTGCGCTCAACACATTGTGAAGTTCTTCCAAAGTCAACGGCAAATCAGGGTGGAACTCATCCGACGCGGCATAATCGATCAGCCGGTTCTTCAGCCACATCGCCGCCGAATCCTTTCCGGCGAGATTGAAAGAGCAAACCAGCAGTCGTCCATCGCCAATACGGTATTCGAACAGCATGGCCTGACGTATCACGCACTTGACCGCCGACGCGATGTCAATGATCGGATCAAAGGGAACGCCCGCCTCGAGCTGAACGGCGGCGCCATTTTCCATCAGCCGACGGAACTGCCATCCGCAAAAGCCCTCGTGCGGCATCCCCTTCAATGCCGGATGTCCATTCTTGATGACGGTCGCGAAATTTCCGGAGCATCTTCCCGCCAATCCAATGCGATAAGTTGTCGGCAGAGACTTAAACGGCCCCGGTCCAAACAAGAGGACACGTTCACCCCGTGCCATCGCCCCCATCAAACCATCTTCGGAAATGTCCGTGACAACGCGAACGCCTGCCGGCGGGTCTTCCTTCTTCATCGAGGGGAAAGCGTAGACCTCCCACTCGTTCTGCGCGAACGTCCCTATACCAGCGCGCAGAAAATATTTCTTTGGTTCTGCAGAACTTGGGACTATGACATCAAAATCCGCAAGCGGCGACAGCATTCCGCTTGGAATCTTTCCGCACAAATGAGAACATTTCCACACACACTGTCCGCTCCCTGCTTCGAGAAGCATCACGTCCAGCGTAGCCGCTTTCATACCCACATCGTAATTTGAGATAAAAAACGAGACTTTCCTAGTCTCACCCGCCGTCACATTGAAATCGCTTCCAAGATCGGCCAGCAGAACTGCAGCAGAATTGTACCGCAGAACGTTCTCTACGCTTTCTCCGGGTTTGAGTCGGTAGAATTCATCCATCATCCCAACCGAATAACCAAACGTATGCCAGTGCGTGTTGATGTCTCCGAGAAAGTCAAAACCAGCCGTTCTGTCAGATGCACGTAGTTTCTCGAAAGTAAATTTCCTGATCCGCCGCATCCACTCGCATGAGTTCTTGAAATAGACATCGGCACGTTCAACAAGTCCCTTCTCCGTCAGTTGCTTGCGAATGCCGGCGAAGATCCCAGCTTTTATGATTGGCGAATTCGCATCATAGAGCCGTTCAAGCGACAAATCCACATAGCTGCCATCAATGCAGATCTCGTGTGATGTCCGCGGCTTTCCGCAATAGGCTTCGCCCCATGCATCGAGTTCTGCCGAAGTCCCGAGGTTAAGAGATCCATAGCTCGTCAACCCCCGCTGGTAGGACGTCCACATGTCGCAATATTTTGCCAGCCGCGCCATCCTCTCGGGATTATGGGGGAAAGGCGTCTCCGCGATCACGTCCTTTCCCGGCATAAGGGCGTATTCGACACCACGCATGGCGCTCATGGGCGAAAAGAGGGCATCCGTTCCCTCATGTACCAGTCTCGCCACATCCTCGAGATACGCCTCTGACAGGCGGTCAATGCGCGTTTCGTTACCCGTGCAATAGATAACGGCCGACGGATGCCGTCGTGCAAAAGCAACAATGGCGGCATATTCGGGCTCCGAGACAAAATTCGGGCTCTCGACGTGTACGAGCATGCCGAGTTCATCTGTCGCCTCCAGGTATTCGACCGGAGGAACAAACGTGTGGAAGCGAACGAAATTAAAGCCGAGTTCCTTCCGTTTTGCAGTAATCATCCGATAGTAACCGAGATCGCGCGGCAGATGGATTGTCTTCGGAAAATAGCAATGCTCGGTCACGCCGCGTAAATAGACAGGGTGGCCATTCAGTTGAAACTTCTCACCTTCCGTCACGAACCGACGGATGCCGAAATTCTGAACATAGGTACCGGAATGCGTCGTCAGACAAAGTTCATAACGTTTCGGGTTCTCTGGCGACCAAAAAGAATAGCCTTCTGTCGAAAGAGTAAAATCTCCCGACGTTTCGCCCTTTGACAGCATGCGTTCTTTGTCCGCAATCACGTACGAAAAGCGATCCTTTCCGCCAACATGTACGGTGAACGTCTTGAGATCCTTCGCCGTTGTCACATAGACGTCGGCCAGGTCTGACTTTGGAAAGCGCAACTCTAAATGTCCGTTGACGCCACCCGTCGAGCGAAAGAGTCCGCGCGTCGTCAACCCGCAAACGTGATCGCAATATCCTAGGTTCGGATTATTGCAAACGGCGAGCACAAACTCGTTCTTCCCCTTCTTCAGGTAACCGTCAGGAATCTCCAGCTCAAACGGCGTGGAAATTCCGGCGCGAAACTTGACGAACATGCCGTTGACCCAAGCATGGACCTGATTGCGTACACCCTCAAAGCGCAGCACGGACGGCCCTGCTCGATCAAGCGAGACACTGCGGCGGTAAAAAAAGCATCCATAGATGTCCGGCAATGTCGTGTCATATGCAAAATTAAAAATTGGATACGTCTGTTTTTCATACCACGGATTCAGACGGAACGCATCCTTCATTCCTGCCGCGAGGAAACTTTCCCGAAGGTCCTCCCAATAGCCCGGCACGGCGTTCGTCACCCTGACGCCCGAAAATTCCGGATATGTCACGGTCCTGTATTCATAGGGGCTGTAAGCCATTTCCCATTCGCCGTCTAACGAGACAGCATCGTAAATTGCATGCTCAAACACGGCTTGAGCTGATGTAATTGACCACGAGAAGGTCAACAGGAAGAGCATTTTCTTCATTTTAAGTTCCTAGTGTTGTATCCGCTTTGACATCATATAACCGCAATTGCGCATTTTACAATTTACAATTTCGCACTTCTCAGATTGTGGGTGATGTGGACGTTGCGGATCAATCCTTTGAACAGCGCGTCCTTGCGTCCTCCGAACCAGCAGCAGCTGTCATAGCGCGCGGGCATCGTCCGCTTGACCTTGCCCGAGCTTTCGCCGTTGAGGATCAGTTCCAGCGTCCCGACGTCGGCGACGACCTCGACGTGATTCCACGCGTTCGGCCTGACATCGCGGGCGCTTCGAACGATCGTGTCCTGATAATCGTAGGCGCTGACGTAGGTGCCGACCAGTTTGCCGTCGGTCACGGCGAGCCGTGCGAGATGCCCCCACATCGTGCTGCTGCCTCCGGAGAAGACTTCCATGCCCTCGCCGCTGCCGTCGGGCTTGAAGTCGAAGGCGAGCTTGAATGCGGCGTTCTGCGGGATGACCGCCATCGGCGTCGAGAAATAGGTGCCCGTGCCGTCGAACCTGAGGGCGGACATGCCGTGCCCTAGGTCGACCTGCTGCGGCGCCCAGCACGGGAGCGTTCGCGAGGACTCATCGATCAGACAGGCATGAACGAAGGAGGAACTGCCGCGGGAACGCTGGGTGGCAATCGCCGTCGATCCGCCGAGTGCCGCGTCAAAGGCGCGTCCGAAGCCGGACTTGACCGCGGTTCCCGTCCGATAGCCGGTGACGTCGTACTCGATTACCGGGACGCGTTCGACGTCCACCTCGACCTCCACGGGACGCTTGTAGGTGTTTGAATAAACGCGCACCTTGGCCTTCCTGCCGCCGCGGCGCCCGACCACGACGGGCTTCGAGCGCCAGATTTTGCCGTCCGCGGCGATCGCATGCGCGCCGATTACGGACACCGGCAAGTCCGGATTCACATCGACCCTCGCCGAGGCGGACGCCTTGCCGACCCGGGACATGAAGTACGGCTGCTTGTAGTAGTGGCGGACGCCGAAAACGAGGCCGTTCGTCGGCCCGTTGATCGCGTAAATGTCGTTTGCAATCACCCTATCGAGCGGAATCTCGAAAACGCCCCCTTCCGGCCATTCGAGCTTCACTTTCGCCTTCATCGCCTCGTCGCGGCGGAGCCTGAGGTAGGTGTCTGGTGTGTAGAGCGACTGCGCGATCACCTTGCGCGACAGTCCCTGCGTCCGCTTGGTGCCGATGAGCCACTCCGCCTCGCTCGCCCCGCTCACCGAAATCTTGGCGTCCCGCTTGCTGTAACGCCCGAGAACGTTCCAACACGAAAAGACGTAGTGTTCGGGATCGTCGCGGAAATCTTCCTTCTCGTCGCTGGGCTTGGAATAGACGATCTCGCCGCCGTCCAAAACCTCGAGCCGGTCGATCCCCGCGGGCAGGGTCGCCGCGACTTCCACGCGCTGCTTGCCGTCCTCTGCGGGACCGAGGTTCCTGAGCTCGCACGTCGCGTCTTTCGCGAGATCGCGAAGCGGCATCATCACCCACTTACGGTCCCAGGTGGTCGTCGGATGCACCTCCGCGAACGGCAGACCGTTGCCGTAGACAAACGTCGTTCCGTTCCACCTGACCGTCAACTCGGGAACGAGCGCGCAGGCGTTGCCTACGGTTTCCGATGGGAACTCGAAGCGGCAGTCGACGAGCCTGGTCGCGTCCAGCATCTGCGGTGCGAAATGCTTCACGACGTTGCCGTCCTCGTCCGTGAGGACGAGCGAAACCTCATAGGCGCCCTTCGTGCCCGCATCGGGAACCGAAAGGACCTCATAGCGCGCGACTTCGCCAAGCACGAGCGTCTTGCGGAAGGAAAGGATCAGGTTCGGGACCGACTGGTCGTCGCCCCTGACCGGTTCGGCTGCCCTGCCCTCGTGAATCGCTCGCTCGGCGCGGATGATGCGCTTGGAGGAGAACGAGTTCCAAAGGGTCGGCTTGATGCAGGTGTTTTCGTTCCACTCGTCCCATTCGAAGAACAGGAGGAAGTCGGGATTGACCGAAAGCGCCGTCTCGATGGAGCCGCGGAGCGTCCGCGTACCGTTCGAGGAATTGCGGCTGCCGAAGGTATGAGGGTTGGCGTGGCCGAGTCCGACGTTGACCGTAAGGAGCTTCTTGCCGCCGAACTCCCGTTCGGAGACGACATCCTTGTACAGCCGGACGAGGCTCCGGAAGAGCCCGACGTCCAGTGAGCGCTCGCCGTCCACCGGATTCAATGCACAGTGGTTGTAGATCTCGCAGCTGAGACCGTCCGCCACGCGCAGATACGCGCGCAGCTTCTCCTTAACCTGCTCGACTTCGTCCGCGGGAACGCTCCCGGCCTTAAGGAGAGAGTCGTTCCACTTCGTGACCGAGAACGGCGCGACCGAGGCGATGAAGAGAAACGTGTCCCCGTATTTGCCTTTCAGCCAGTCGAGCTTTTGCTTCAGCGCCTCGGGCTTGTGGCGGGTGGTGTAATACGAGGTGATCACCGTCTTGCCGTCGCGCTTGAGTCCATAGGGACTCGCCAGTACCTGGCCGAAAAACGGCTCGTCCTCGAGTCCGTTCACGAACTGGTAGTTCGGGGCCATCTTGACCGGCAGGTCCTTAAGCCCCTCCTTGAAGTACTGGTAGAAGTGCTTGCGGTCGGCGTTATAGGTGAAGCCGTCGAAACAGCCGTAGTCCGCGATGTCCCCGAGCGTCCGGGCGAAGTCGTCCTTCACCGCCTGATTGTAGTAACCTTCCCGGTAGGCAAGCGAACGGTCGACCATGAGCGGCCAGTCGAGCCAACGGCCCGACCAGCCGAGCCACGGGTTGCCGTTCGAATACGTGCTGGAAAGTGGAATCTCGACGAAATAGAGTGTCGCGAAAAGGAGGCCGGGAAGGTTCATGATCTAAGATTCCTTCAATCGCGGTGATAGCGCGGCAGGCGTCTGATGGAAACGTTCTCGAGCCTGAGGGTCTTCGGCCCCGCGTGCGTCTCGCCGAGATCATCCGTCCACTTGCCTTCGGGCAGAATGACCGTCGCCCTGTTCTCGGGATTCAGCACCGGCGCCACCAGCCAGTCGGGGCCGAGCATGAACTGCGTGAAGCAGTCGCCGAAACCCCGGTTCGGGAACTCGTAGTCCATCGAGCGGAGAATCGGCTCGCCCGTCTTCGCCGCATGTTTCGCCCACCTCATGACGTAGGGACCGAATTCGCAGTGGAGTTTCGCGTAGTCCCGGCAAATGTCGCAGTATTCTTTCGAAAGGACACGCCACGGCGCCAGCGAGAACTGCATCATCGGCATCAGCGCCTGCAGCTGGCAACTGCGGACCATGAGCTCGGGATGGAACGGTTTCCCCGGGAAGAAGCTGCCGCAGAGCCCGCCGCCGATCATGTCCGCCACCGCATACGGCGAACCGCAGAGGCCGGCGTTGATCATGGCCTTGATGATCTTCCCCTGCGCCTCCCAGGCATGCGGCTGATCGTGAAGCCGCTGCACGATCGGCTTGCCGCCGCACCTGTAGCCGCTGCGGAACTCGTTGTAGGGAAGGTGAAGGCCGACTTCCGCATAGGCGCGTCCGTACTCGCAGCGCTTCATCCACGGCTGGTAGAGCCGGTGGTCGTCGTCGAGGAACTCGGGGTTGCCCGCGTCGAACTTGAAACCGTCGAAGTGATAGTCCCGCGCGAACTTCTGAAGCCGCTTCACGTAATAGTCGAACGCGGCGGGATTCGTAAGGTCGTACGCCGCGCTGATGCCGCTCCACCAGCGCAACACCGCGGCCTGGTTGCCCTTCTTGCGGTGCACGAGGTAGTCGAGTCCCTCCTCGTAGCCGCTGCCGGGCAACCCCGCATACGGACAGTAACGGAGCTGGCGGTATTCCTTCTGGCTGTCCGGCGAAACGAAGTGCGACATCCAGAGAAGGGACTTCCAACCGTTCTTGTGAATGAGATCGAAATAGCGGATCGGATCGGGATACTTGATCTCGTCGAAAAGTTCCGCCCCGTGATATTTCATCCAGCCGCCGTCCGTCATGAAGACGCCGCAGGGGAATCCGCTCGCCGCCAGCTCGTTCACGTACGCCTCGGCGGACTTCTGGTTGACGCCCCTCAGGAAGATCTCGATCCAGTTGTTGAACTGGGGCTTCGTGAAGAACTCCTCCGGCGGCACCGCCCCGTTGAACGGGAAGTGCCGCCCCATGCCCGCGAGGTACGCCTCCTTGAGCGTCTTGCCCGCCTGGGAGGGAACAACCTTTCCCGCATCCGAAATGATGACGAGCGTCCCGGCCTCGAAACGGAACGAGAACGGCTCGTCGCTCCAGACGTAGCGTCCCTTGTCGGAAACGAGGAACGGCATCACTGCGCCGCCCCAGCAGCTGTTCGCGAGATCATAGTCGCGCCGTCCGTAGCGGACGTCCTTCGTGGACGATTCACGCGTCCACGGCTGCTCGTCGCCGAGATTCACCGCGCCACCGTACCAGCGCTCGCCCTCCAGGAGCGGAATCTCGCTGACCGTCCCCGTCGCGCCCGGGCAATCCGCGGCGAACGCCATCGCGCCCATCCACGCGACGCGCAAGAGAAAATTCCGCCGATTCGGACTCATGTTCACGTCTCCTTAATTCCGCCCGTTCTCATACCTGAGCGTCCACAACTGCAGCCGGAGCCGCGGCGTCATGTACTTGTCCTGATAGTCCTTGTGATAAATGCCCCACTGTCCGACCGTCGAACAGGTCGAAAGCGACGGCATCAGTTCCCCAAGCGGTCCGAGCTGATCCGCCCGCGGCTCGACCGTCACGCGGTCAGCCCCGGAAATCAGCACCTCGAGCGAGGCAAAGAGGAAGTCCGCCGGGCCGAGCTTCGCCGCACCGACCTGGATTTCCGACGGAATGAACCGGTTCAAATCGATCGACATCGCCGCCGCACTCAGTTCCGCCGCCGACACCTCGGTCTTCTCGGACACGCCCTTCGGCGGCTCGAGGAATCCCCAAACGTAGCCCGGCATGAACGAGCG
>JAQVSS010000159.1 GCA_028700415.1 Kiritimatiellia bacterium | reverse complement strand
GATGCTCAAAACGCAATCACCCTATAAATGCGGCATGAAATCCAAGCGAAAACTGTGTGGCCTGGGTGTTCTGTCAGCGATGCGTGTGCTTGGAATCTCCGATCAGATTTCGTAAGCGATTGCCCTGAAAAAACAGCAGAACACTTGAATTGTCAGGCAAATAATACTAACATTGATTAAAATACAGGAGTAAGGAGACTTTCACGATGTTGACACAATATAATCCTTATGAAAATGCGAAAGCGCAACTTGACAAGGTGGCCGGCATTCTCGACCTGGACAACGCAACGCAGGATCTTCTGCGGGAACCGATGAAAGAGGTGCACTTTACCATCCCGGTTAAAATGGATGACGGGTCCACGAAAATATTCAAAGCTTTCCGGATTATCCATAACGACGCCCGCGGTCCCGCCAAGGGCGGAATCCGTTTTCATCCACAAGAAACGGTTGATACGGTTCGTGCTCTTTCCATGTGGATGACCTGGAAGTGTGCCGTGGTCAATATCCCACTGGGCGGCGGCAAAGGCGGAGTCATCTGTGATCCCCACAACCTTTCACTGTCGGAACAGGAGCGGTTATGCCGCGGTTATGTCCGCCGGCTACACGCGCTGCTAGATCCCAATAAGGACGTGCCCGCGCCGGATGTGATGACTAATGGACAGCATATGCTTTGGATGCTTGATGAATATGAGGTCATAAACGGGGGCCATTATCCCGGTGTGATCACCGGCAAACCAGTGGGTATCGGCGGTTCGTTAGGTCGGACGGAAGCCACGGGATACGGCATTATTTATGTCCTGAAGGGCATGCTTTCTGAAATGGGCCTTGCGCTGGCCGATACGACGGCAAGTCTGCAGGGATTCGGCAATGTGGGCGAATATGCAGCCCGGATGTATACCGAATTGGGCGGCAGGCTGATTGCCGTTTCCAGTTGGAGCCAGAAAGACAACGCCTCATATACGATCAAAAGAGCATCCGGCTGTGATATCCAGCAGCTTGTCTCGTTTAAAGACCGCTATGGCAGCATCAACAAGGAAAAAGCCGCGGAGGCAGGTTATGAAGTTCTGCCTGGCGATCAGTGGATCAGCCAGGACGTGGACATCCTGATTCCGGCAGCTCTGGAGAACCAGATCACGCCGGATGTGCTGCCAAAAATCAGTCCCAAGGTCAGAATTATCTGCGAAGGGGCCAATGGCCCGACGACACCCGACTGCGACCCCATCATCAAAGCGCGGGGCATCGAACTGCTGCCGGACTTTCTGTGCAATGCAGGTGGTGTGACGTGCAGCTATTTTGAGCAGGTCCAGTGCAACATGAACTACTTCTGGAGCAAGGACGAAGTGCTGCAGAAGCTGGAGTATACCATGACGGAAGCTTTCCGCGCCGTATACAAGCTTGCCAGGGGAAAACAGCTCTGCATGCGCGATGCTGCGTACGTCATTGCTGTCAGTCGCGTGGCTGAGGCCGTCAAGCTGCGGGGCTGGACATAAGGCACACTGCCAGGGATCCGGAAGAAGGGGGCGGATGATTTTGCATGAGCAGGACTTAACGGCATTAGCTGAACGGGCCAAGGAACTTGAATGTGTCTATGCCGTGGACCAGATGCTGCAGAACCGAGTCCTGACCCTGCCTGACATGATGACCCGGCTGACGGAGATCATACCATCGGGTTTTTCCTGCCCCACTGCCGCCCGCGTCCGGATCTCGCTCTGGGACGATAGCTTCGAGACGCCAGGATTTACCGGAGCCGACGTGATTTGCCAGACGTCGATTTGTATGGATGACCAGGTCATCGGAGCCGTTATCGCGGCGTACCGTCCGGAACTTCTGGAAAAACCGTGCCCGTTGCTGAATTATGAGATCAAGCTGATGGATACGATCGCTGCGCGCATATCCCAGCTGGCCTTAAGCCGCCAACGCGAACTGACCTTGCTGGTCAACGTTCTCCGGCAACTTGATCCGGACATTCTCTTGAGCATGATCGAGAAGCTGGGCGTTTATTTGGAGCGCACGGTCGGCGGTGGTGCGTCAGCAATCGTCCTGAATCTGGGGTCATTAACCAGGCCGCAACGCGGGGAAGTCAACGCCCCGACAGCGACCTCGCGAATCGACACCGAGGCGCTTGCCCGCCGGATGATCAAGGCTGCGGTTTCCTATTTATCTCAGGATACGGTTTTTCAGCTGTTCACCGAATGGATTCATGATCAGCGCATTTTGGCTCTGGTCAAAATCGTCGACCGGAAAGACGCGCGCATCAGTGATATTCTCAACGCGGTCAAGAAGTATACCGCCACGTTATCCTTTCAATCAGCTCAATCAACTCGATCAGCCAAAATGCCTGCCCAGCTGTCGCATACTGAAACCTGGCTTTTGTCTGAACTGACGCATCGGTTCCTGACAAACGATGAGCGGTTGATCAATCTGGTTCTCAATGATATGAGCATTCCCGATTTCGAACCGCTGATCGAGCACATCATTGGCTCCGAGCGAAGCATGGGCAATGTAGGCGGAAAGGGAGCTGGGTTGTTTATTGCCAGCCAGATTCTGCGCCATGCCGCCCAAAGCGATCCGCTGCTGCAAGATATCCGTACACCGAACACTTGGTACATCGCCACAGATCAGATCCTTGATTTTCTGCGCTATAACCGGCTGGAAGAATTGAATTCCTATAAATACAATTCGATTTTTTACAATCGAATGACCTATGAAAATGTCGTGGCAAAAATAAAGAATGCCAAGCTGCCGCCGCAAACGGTGACCATGCTGCGCCTGGTACTAGAGGACCTGGGGGAGTCGCCGCTGATCGTGCGGTCCTCATCGCTGCTGGAAGATTCACACAATGGCTCGTTTAGCGGTAAATACAAGAGCCTCTTCTTATGCAACCGGGGCTCCCGACACGAGCGGCTGGATGCGCTGATGGACGCCCTGCTTGAGATATACGCCTCCATGTACAATCCCGACTCCCTTCAATACCGCAAAGAGCGGGGACTGCTGAATTTCACCGAGCAAATGGGCGTTTTAATCCAGGAAGTGGTGGGAACGAAAGTCGGGAAATACTACCTGCCGATCTATGCCGGGGTGGCTTTCGCGCGAAACCTTCTGCGCTGGTCGCCACGTATCCGGCCGGAGGATGGGCTGGTCCGGCTGGTCATGGGACTGGGGACACGGGCGGTGGACCGGGTGAACAACGACTATCCGGTCATGTTCGCACCGAGCCAGCCCCAGTTACGCATCAACCAGTCACCGGAGGAGATACGACGCTATTCACCGCGGCACATCGACGTGATCGACCTGGAACAGGGCTTTACGACCGTTGAAGCTACGAGCTTCCTGAGGGAAGCAGGGGCTGCGTTTCCCAATCTCCACCAGTACGTTTCCGTTTTCCACGATGATTTTCTGGAAACAAAGAACGCGTTCACCCTTGACACCGGACAAGACGACATGGTCGTGACGCTGCACCATGCCTTATCGCCTTCTGGCGACTTCGTGCCGAAAATAAACCGCATGCTGAAGGTGCTTTCCGAGAAACTTCAGTACCCGGTGGACATTGAGTTTGCCTATGACGGCCGGCATTTATACTTGTTGCAATGCCGCTCCCAAGGCGTCGGCCTGATGAAAAGCCCAGCACCTATCCCGCAGAACCTGCCGCACCAGGATATCCTGTTTACCGCCAACCGGTTTGTGCCCGATGGAATTTTATCGGAATTATCCTATCTGGTGTATGTGGACCCTGATGCGTATCACAAGTTGCCCCGACGTGAAGATTTGCTGGCGGTGGGTGAGGCCGTGGGCCTTCTGAACGAGGAGCTGCCCCGGCGCAAATTCATCCTGATCGGTCCCGGGCGCTGGGGCAGCCGTGGCGATGTCAAGCTTGGCGTGCGTGTCACATATGCCGACATATCCAACACGGCCGCGTTGATCGAGGTCGCCAGGGAGAAGTACGCCTACGTGCCCGAACTCTCTTTCGGAACGCACTTTTTCCAGGATCTGGTGGAGAGCGGCATCGTCTATCTGCCCCTTTATCCGGACCAGAACGGTGTTTTGTTCCGGGAGAGCTTTTTCCGCTGCAGTCCGAACCAACTTGCCCGGATCCTGCCCAGGTATGCCGGCCTGTCCGATGTCATCAAGGTGATCGACATCCCCGTCGCCAGCGGCGGGCGCTTCCTTTCAATTCACATGAATTCTGAGCTGGAAAAAGCCGTGGCGTTTTTATCTTCTGCCAATGCCCCATCGGCTGAACAGCCCGACGGTCAAGCCGCCGTGACCTGGCACAACTGGACCTTGGAGACCGAACAGGAGCACTGGCAATGGCGGTACTACATGGCCAGGCAGATCGCCGACGCCATGGACATGGAAGCCTATGGCGTCAAGGGCGTCTATTTGTTCGGCAGCACCAACACAGGGGAAACCGGTATCGGCAGCGATATCGACCTTCTGATCCATGCGGAAGACGACCCAGCCAGGCTGGAACAGCTGAGCCACTGGCTCGACGGGTGGAGCCAGGCGCTGGCCCGGATCAACTTTCTGCAAACGGGGCACGATACCGAGCGGCTTCTGGATGTCCACATCGTGACGGATGAAGATATTGCCAAGGGGAATGCCTTCGCGGTCAAAATCAATTCATTTACGGATCCGGCCACTCTGCTGCGCGTCAGGGAACCGGCCGGTCAGGAAAAAGAGGCCGCTGCGGACATGCCGCAGATCTCGGAATAAATCCGTTGGCACATGATGCCGGAATATAATACCCGGCAAGCTGCGCCTTGCACGGCTCCAAAAAGCCAAAGCCCTGATCAGGCGATGCGGCGGGATACGGTGTATCCATTCACGGTAGACCCTGTATATTCAGTTTGATGAACAGTCAATTGGAAACGCCGATGCTGCTACTGCCATGCTCTCTGGGTCGTGCGTTCGGAAGGCGACTGGCCTTGATACATTCGCGGTAACACGTGAGCTGGTTTCACCACTCCGACTTCGTTAGAATATATGGAGAAGGGGGCGAACAAAATGAAATCTCTCGCGGATACTTTTCAGCTGCATAAATGGTGTAACAATTCCTTGTGTCGGTTTCGGCACATGGCAGATACCAAACGGCCCGGTTGCTGTCCGTGCCGTCCGGGAAGCCCTATCGGCCGGGTACCGTCACATCGACACGGCCGCCCTGTACGGCAATGAGGAAAGTGTCGGCAGAGCTCTCCGTGAAAGTGAACAGGACAGAGAAACGATTTTTGTCACCAGCAAGCTGAGAAATACGGAACACGGCTACGAGGCCACACTGGCTGCTTTCGACCGGTCGATGAAGCGACTCGGCTTTGATTACCTTGATCTGTATCTCATTCATACCCCGCACCCCAAGCAGCACATGGACCGTTGGCAGGAAGTGAACGCCGGTTCATGGAAAGCTTTTGAAGAACTGTATGAAGCAAGCCGCATCCGTTCGATCGGGGTGAGTAATTTCATGCCTGAACACCTGGACGCACTGCTTGAAACAGCCAAAATCATGCCCATGGTCAACCAGATCCGCCTTTTCCCCGGTGTAACCCAGGACGAAACCGTGCAATACTGCAGGCAACGAAACATCTTGTTGCAGGCCTATAGCCCGCTGGGAACAGGCAAGGTGTTTGCTATGCCGGAAATGAAGCCGCTTGCAGCCAAATACGACAGGACTGTCGCTCAGATCTGCCTGCGCTGGAGTCTGCAGATGGGTTTTCTGCCGTTGCCGAAATCTGCCAACCCGTACCGGATCAGGGAAAACGCCGCACTGTTCGATTTCGAGCTGTCTGCTGAAGATGTCGCGGCCCTCGCCGCCCTGCCAACCTGAAACGCTCAGGGGGAGCGTCGTTCTGCCTCTTGTTTGGCGCCTCGGTAAAAGCCAGAAGAAGCTGCTTGTACGTCATCTCAGCGATCACGTTGAACACGCCGGATCACGCGCGCCTTTTTACGTGTCCAAACGGCGCCGCATCAAAACGTATTGCGCTGCTTTTGGCATTTCAAGACATCATCCCAGAGCGACATCGAGCACCATCATCACGACAAACCCCAGCATGGCTCCTATTGTTGAAATGTCCGTTTTCGAACCGCCTTCTTCTCTTTTCTTTGTGCTTCGGGAATCAGTTCCTCAACAACAACATATATCATGGCGCCTGCCGCAAATGCGAGTGCATACGGCAGGATTGGCTCTATGCTGATGACAGCAAGCGCGCCCAGAACACCGGCAATGGGCTCGACAATCCCCGAAGCTTGCCCGAAAATGAAAGCCTTTGTCCGGCTGAAGCCCTCGCGTCGCAGCGGTATCGATACAGCTGCTCCCTCTGGAAAATTCTGCAGCCCGATGCCGATTGCCAATACGATCGCACCTGCCAGCGTCGCAGAAGACCCTGTGCCTGCAAGAACCGCCCCAAAAGCTACGCCAACGGCCAGTCCTTCGGGAATATTGTGAAGGGTTATCGCCATGACCAACAAGACACTTCGCTGCCACCTTGTCTTCAATCCTTCTGCGTCGGTCGTATTAAGTCCCAAGTGCAAATGAGGAAGCAGTCGATCAACCAGATAAAGAAATCCCCCACCGAGAAGAAAACCGCTTGCAGCCGTGAGAAAGGCAACCTGCCCCAATTCTTCTGCCAACTCAATTCCAGGCGCAAGCAAAGACCAGAAGCTCGCCGCAATCATAACCCCGGCGGCAAACCCAAGCATGCCGTTCAGGACTTTTTTGTTGATGGTTTTGAAAAAGAAGACGAGAGCGGCCCCTGATGCGGTGATCCCCCAGGTGAAGAGGGTTGCCAGCAATGCCTGGTGTACAGCGCCATATTGACTCATCCATCGGACCACGAAAAACACCTCCGGAATCATTTTGACAGAATCTATTATAGTGCATTTTTGCAGCAGACGTCATGGCAACCAGGATGCAATGCCTCTAACGGACGATGCAGCCCAAAATGCCGACGGTGTTCCTTCTGCTCCGTCGCTGTTGCTCATGTTCTGGATTCCGATGAGCTAATTGCGCAGTCTGGAAACTATTGAGGGAGTAAGGCAGTCAGGATGCGAAAAAAGAATTTTCTACCAGACCAGCCTTGAAAAAGGCTGGTTTTTCTAATGGTAGCAAAAGTGAAGTGTGAAATTCCACTGATTATTTATCGGCGGACAAAGGCTATGATGACAGCAAATTGATTCACAAGCTGATGGATCCACCGTATCGCATCAAACCGGTCATTGATAACCGGTATCTGTGGCGGGATGAAAAGGAACGAAACCTGCCGGGTCACCCGGCGGTTTACTACAATGAGCGCGGTGAGGTTTTCTGCTATGCGGCAAAAGACGGGAAAAAGCGCACGATGAGCTGTGATGGTTATGAACGCAGCCGTAACAGCCTGCGCAAGAAATGTCCGGTCAAAGCGTACGGGATCGCGTGTCCGAGTCATGGGCAGTGTCCGCACCAGGGCGGGATCCGGATTCCGCTGGCCACAGATCCCCGCATCTTCACCGCGGTTGATCGCAGCAGCTACAAATTCGATCGCGAGTATGATTTTCGGACATCGGTCGAACGCGTGAACGGCCGTCTGGATGTCAGTTTTGGCTTCGAGCAACACACCATCCGCGGAAAAAGAAAAATGACCATGCAGTGTTGCCTGGCCTTGACCGTGATGTTGACCATGGCCATTGGGCGTATCGAGCAGAAGCAGCCCCAGCTGATGCGAAGTCTGGTCACAAGCGCCTGACGAAGTCCCCATACGCCAGTCAAAGACCACGTGCTGGTCTGCTTAGCGACCCGTGAGAGCATAATCCGGGCTCTTTGGTGTACCGTAATCCCCTGTTTTGGCCTTACACAGGTGATTCCATGGCCTGTTTGCTCATCCGATTGTTATATCGGGTCCTATGCTTTTGTATCTCACTGGAAAAAATACATACAGCGCAATTAGCTCAACGCGGAGGATGCTTCAGAATGGCGGCGAAATGGTGTATGATAGGGCGGCAGAAAGGGGGCGATGGCCATCGACAACGCAACAGGAAACCAGACCGCGGGCGATACCCTGCCCCTGTCCTGGCTGGACCGGCCAGCCGAGCGCTGGAATGCTGCGCTGCACGGGATCATGGCGCTGGTGACATTGGCGACACTGTCTGTCCTGATCAGCCGCATCCGGGACGGATTCGTCTACGACGCCGTCTTCCTGCTCGGCCTTCTCCTGATGTTCTCAGCGTCGGCAACATACCACGCCCTGCCGGCCTGCAGCCGCTGGAAACAGGTCTTTCAGAAACTGGACCACCTGGCGATCTATGTGGCGATCGCAGGCACGTACACGCCGGTCGCCATGTCCGTCATCGGCGGCACCTGGGGTCTTGCGATCTGCGTCCTGCAATGGCTGCTGGCGCTTTCGGGGCTCGTTTTCAAGAGCGTGACGTTTCGGAAAAGCAGGTTCCTGCTGGTCCTGTCGGTTGTCCACTACGTCCTGATGGGCTGGAGCATCGTCCTGTTCCTGCCGTTTTTGCCCGTCACCCTGCCTGCTCCGCTTTTTTTGCTCATGCTGGCCGGGGGGATCTTCTACAGCGCCGGCCTGGTCTTCTTCGCCGGCAAGCACCGTTACAGCCACGTCATCTGGCATTTGTTCGTCAACGGCGGCGCTCTTTGCCACCTGGCTGCACTCGTCTGGCTGCGCTAGAGAGCCGCGTAGATCGTCGCGCGCAGGCGCGGAATAAAGCGGATGTGGTCCGCGGGGAACCGCTGGACCATGTAGACGATCGTCATGTCCTCGTTCGGATCGACGCAAAACCAGGTTCCTGCCGCGCCGTCCCAGCCGTACTCGCCGGGGCTGAGCAGGCTGCCGCCGGGAATCGGATCGAGCAGCGTGCGCACCGCCAGTCCGTAGCCAAAGCCCTGGAGCATTTCCCATGGGATCGACTGTAATTGTTCTGCGGTCAGGTGGTTTCGCCTTAGCAGATCGACGGAACGCCGGCTGATGATCCGCTGGCCTTCCAGGGTGCCTCCGCCCAGCAGCATGCGGGCGAAGCGCGTGTAGTCAGAACGCGTGCTGAACAGACCCGCGCCGCCGTATGCGATCCAGGGCGGCCGCGAGGGGTCTCCCGGCGTCAGGCTGTTGGCCGGGTTCGGTCGCAGCTGACCGTCTGTCTCGCCGTAGAGGGTTGCCAGCCGGTCGAGCTGCTCAGGCGGGACAAAAAACCCGGTGTCGCGCATGGCGAGCGGATCGAGGATCGCTTCCTGCAAATAGGCCGCGAGCCCCATGCCGCTGACGACCTCGATCACCGCGCCGATCACATCCAGCGACAGGCCGTATAGCCAGCTGGCGCC
>JAQVSS010000158.1 GCA_028700415.1 Kiritimatiellia bacterium | reverse complement strand
CTGGATTACATGCTTTCCGACGATTGCTGGGATGAAGTGATGTACGGCCCCAAGGGCGTGACCTGGAACATGGAAGGCGATGTAGCGGTTGCGACGGAGAAATATAAAGACTATGGGATGGGCAAGGCTATCCTGCGCCGCAACAACGCCCCGGCATTCTTTGTCAGCTTGGCCCAGTCGCCGGAAGACCGTGCGCGCATCGAAGGCCTGATCGACGTCTGCATCAAGCAGGCGGTGTTCTCGAAGGACGAAGGCTTCCGTCCGCCGATTTCTGACGATCCTACCTTTATCGATTACCGTAAGCAGATGGATGTCCAGATCTCAAAAATCATCGTCGGCGACCTGCCGGTATCAGAATGGGATGCCATCCTGGATGGTTGGTATGCCGCTGGCGGAGAAGAATACATCAAGCAAATGCAAGACCACATCAATGCCAAGAAAGGCTAATCCAGTTGTTCTTGGGTTGGAGGGGATGTTCCGGCAATGGAACATCCCCTTTTTCAAGATCAATCAAAGAACATATGCGAGGTAAAGACATGAAACACACGATTTGGCTTGACACAGCTGATTTTGCCGAAACCGGAGGCTGGCAGATCGACTCACAGTTTGTTTTGCAGATGGGTCAGCCTTTTCTAATTGCAATTCAGAAGCCGGGTGTTCCGGTGGCAGATGCTGTTACCAGGACGAATATTCCTCAGGCAGGGCGATATCGCGTCTGGGTGCGAAATCGTAACTGGCTTCGCGAACATGGGCCCGGCCGGTTCACCGTCTCTATTAACGGACAGCCAGCTGGTCGTTCCTTCGGTATGGCGCCGAGCGAAGAATGGATCTGGGAGATCGCAGGTGATTTCGATCTGCCTGCCGGATCCTGCGACCTTCGCCTGATTGACCAGTCCGGCTATTTTGCCCGCTGCGCCGCGATCGTCATCACAGACAATTTCGATCAGACACCTCCTCAGGAAAAGGAACGGCTGCGCGCCTGGCGAGCAGTACTGCTGGGATTGCCGGACAAAGTCCAGGACGGTTGTTCCTGGGATGTAATCGTTGCTGGTGGTGGGCCGGGCGGTGTTCCGGCGGCTGTTGCCGCAGCCCGTCAGGGTAAAAAGGTTCTCTTGATCCAGTCGCGTCCGGTTTTAGGTGGAAATGCATCGACCGAAGCTGGTGTGGGATTTGATGGGGCGTCATCCCGACAGCCCCACGCGCGAGAAAGCGGTATTGCGGAAGAAATCAGACGTTTGCGCGATTACCATGACACCACCTACCAGGAAGCACTCGAACGCCTGGTCGCTGCAGAACGGCAGAAAGGATTCTTAACCGTTTTGCTCGACGAACTGGTGATCGATACCGAAACAAACGACAATCAGATCTCGGCTGTGATCGTTCAGAACAACCGGAGCCTGATCCGAACACGCCATTCGGCCCGCGTCTTTATCGATTGCACAGGCGACGGCTGGTTGGGTTACTTTGCCGGTGCCCACTATCGGATCGGACGGGAAGCGAACTGGCAGCATAACGAGGAACTGGCTCCGGAGCGTGCCGACAACATAACTATGTCGGGCTGCCTGATGGGCGGCTGCGTCAGTTTCAAAGCAGAGAAGAAAGATAACCCGGTACCCTTTACGATGCCAAAATGGTGCTACCGATTCCCGGCAGGACGGGCGTTCGGCCGGCCGATCAGCGGGATTCAGGGCCATTGGTGGATCGAGAATCCCGGCGACTATGACGATCTGTGGGAAGCAGAGCGTACGCGTGACGAGCTGTTCCGGATCTCCCTGTCTTTTTTCGGTTGGCTGAAGCACGATTGGGACGAGAAGGAAAAAGCAGCAGATTATGATTTGATCCGCATGCCAATCTATAATGCTAAGCGGGAGAACCGACGCTTTATTGGCGATGTCGTACTGACCGAAAAAGACTGTGTCAACCAAACCATATTCCCGGATGCCATCGGGCACGCCGGCTGGACGATTGATGTCCATCACCCACGCGGTATTTTCTCCGGGGAAGAAGGGCCGTTCCATGCCAACATGCATGTTCCGTTGGTCCAAATTCCATTCCGATCGCTCTATTCCAGGAACATAGACAACCTTTTGTTTGCAGGCCGGTGCATCAGTGTCAGCCACGTGGCGCTGGGTACCGTCCGTGTTCAGAACACGATCGCGGTTGCCGGGCAGGCCGCTGGAACGGCAGCAGCCCTTATGTGTACCCACCAGGTCTCGGCTCGTGGCTTGTACCATGATTGGCTTGACGAGTTACAGCAAACCTTGTTGCGTCAGGATCAATTTATCCCCGGTCTGTCCAGCCATGATCCGAAAGACCGTGCCAGAAGTGCCAAAGTTTGTGCATCATCGGTTTCGAAACAAGAAATGTTTCAGCCCCTGCAAGGTGTGCCAGGTACCTGGAAGATGCTTGATATTCCTCGTGCTGGGATGTTGCCGCGCAATGAGGAGACAGACATTCCTGCGGTCTGGCTGTACCTTAGCAATGTGAACCAGCATACGTCCGTCGTTCGTGCGCATCTGCGCCAGGAACGCGACCCGGGCCGCTTCTGGAACGATGCTGATCTTGCGGTTGCCACAGCGACGCTACAACCAGGTTTCGAAGGCTGGGTGGCTTTCCCGGTGCGGCTCGTTGTTCCCGAACGTTATCTCTGGATCTGGCTTGAACCAAGCCAAGGCATAGCCTGGCGAACCCTCGACATGGCTCCGCTCGACTGGTTTCGCGGTTATGATGCCGGTGACGGCAAGGGATTTGTCGTTGATCAGCGCTGGGGCATGATGACGCGACTTAATGATCCGACACCGGTCTTGGCGGACTGCTCGCCTGATCAAGTCATCAACGGCTACGGTCGCATCATCGATCCAAAACATTATCTTTGGGTATCGGATCCCGATCAACCTCTGCCCGTCGAACTGACGCTGACATGGGAAGCGGAACAAGCGTTGACCCAGGTTAGCCTAACATTCGATACCGACATGAACAATCCGCCGATGACTTTTCCCAAGATCAAAGTCCATCCCCATGTTGTGACCGACTATCGGCTGGATGTCCGGTTCGAGGATGTTTGGCATGAACTGATTACCGTCCATGGGAATTTCATGCGCCGGCAAGTTCATGATTTCTCCATTGTGCGTGCAAACGCCCTGAAGCTGACAGTTCTGGCTACGGGCGGCGACCCGTCCGCGCGGGTGATCGAGATTCGTTGTTACTAGGGGGTTTGTATGGAGAGATGGACAGGTGCGCGGATGCGCGGGGCGCTGCAGCCGGTTCCGAGCAGCGCGTTCTGGTCACAACAGGGATGGCACGTCTGGTGTGGTTCTATCACGCGAGATCTCAACGACCGATATTGGCTCTTTTATTCACGTTGGCCGAAATCGACCGGTTTTGACGGGTGGGTAACTGCTTCGGAGATTTGCTGCGCGACGTCGAACAGCCTGTTTGGCCCCTGGCACGACAAGGGAGTAATACTTCAGGGCAGCGGACGCACGGCTGACTGGGATCGCGATGTGGTCCACAACCCAGTCGTGATTTGCCACCAGCACCACTATTACCTCTATTACATGGGCAACTTTGGGAACGGAACATATTGGGACCATCGTAACCACCAGCGCGTAGGGGTTGCTTGGGCAAACACGCCGATAGGACCTTGGCAACGGCTGGATCACCCTGTATTAGATGTTTCGCCAGGGTTTATCGCCCAGGCGTCGGAGCGGTTGCCAGATAGAGACGAACCGGCGGTGGACACGCTGATGACAAGCAACCCGACCGTTACAAAAATGGCTGACGGCCGATTCCTGATGCTGTACAAGGCTGTCGGCAACGGACCGCTGCCCAAGGGAGGCAAGGTGATCTGCAGCGCGGCGATAGCAGATCACCCGTTAGGTCCTTTTCGAAAAAGCGGCAGAGCCATCATGGTCAATCCCGAACATGACTGGTCGGTGGAGGATCCGTGCATCTGGTTTCAGGACGGATGCTATTATGCGCTTGTCAAGGATTTCCAGGGGTATTTCACGAGGCAAGGACCGTCCACCATCGCCTTGTTCATATCCGCCGACGGATTGGATTGGCGTCCAGCAAGCGACCCATTTGTCATGGATCGGACAATTCATTGGTTAAATGGAAAAGAGCAGGCCGTCGCGCGTTTGGAACGGCCGCAGATCTACCTCGAGGACGGTAGGCCGCATGCGCTGAGCTGTGCCGTTTTGCTGGATGTGGACACCTTGACAACCGGAAACATCCAGATTCCAATAGAGACAGATAAGTGCAAGGAGGCAGAGACATGAAGATCACCAAGCTGGAAACCACCTTTATCCAACCACGTTGGCTGTTTTTGAAAATCCATACCGACGAGGGCCTGGTCGGCTACGGTGAACCGATCGTCGAGGGCCGTGCCCGGACAGTCGCCGCAGCCGTGCACGAGATGGAAGAATACCTGATCGGCAAGAACCCGCTCGAGATCAACCGCCACTGGCAGATCCTCTACCGCGGCACGTTTTATCGCGGCGGACCAGTTCTGACCAGTGCCCTCAGCGGTGTTGAGCAGGCACTCTGGGACATCAAGGGCAAATACCATGGCGTGCCGGCCTACCAGCTGCTGGGCGGTCCCGTGCGCGATCGCATCCGCGTCTATGCGCATGCCTCGGGCGACACGATCGAAACCTTCATCCAGCGGGCAAACGAGCAGATCGCCCTGGGCTTCACCGCGCTGAAGACCTCCTTTTCGGGGCCAGTACGCGAGATCGACACACCGGCTTTCGTCAAACGCTGCGTTGAGAAAATTGCCGCGATCCGCGGCGGCATCCCGGACCATGTCGATCTGGCGGTCGACTTGCACGGCCGTTTCTCCCCGGCGATGGCCATCCGTCTGGCCAAGGAACTGGAGCCGTTCAACCTGCTGTTCCTGGAAGAGCCCTGCCTGCCGGAAAACGTTGATGCCCTGGCCAAAATCGCCCAATCGACATCGACCCCGATCGCGGCCGGCGAGCGCCTTTTCACGCGCTGGGGTTTTCGCGAACTGCTCGAGAAGCAGGCGGTTGCCGTCGTCCAGCCGGACACCTGCCATTGCGGCGGTATCCAGGAAGCGATCCGAATCGCCAACATGGCGGAAACCTACTACGCGGCGATCGCCCCGCACAACCCGCTCGGGCCCATCTCGCTGGCGGCCTGTTTGCAGGTCGACGCCTGCGTACCCAACTTCCTTTGCCAGGAGCAGGTCTGCCTGGGTGAAGGTTACCTGAAGGAACCCTTTGAGATCCACAACGGCTTCATCGAGCTTCCCCAAAAGCCCGGCCTGGGCATCGAACTGGATGAGGATGCATTGAAGACGAAGCAGTCGGACGGCAGTTGGGTGACGCCGCGCTGGTTCCATAAAGACGACGGTTCGTTTGGCGAGTGGTGATGACATATGGAATTATGCGATGAACGGCCGCGGATTGCCCTGGTCACTGGAGCAAGCAAAGGAATCGGGCAGGCGACGGCCCTGTGCCTGGCCAGGTCCGGTTATGCGGTCGGGATCAATTACCACACAGATAAGTCAGGCGCGGAGGCGACCGCCGCCCAAATTCGCGCTTTAGGGCGCCATTGCAACATCTACCAGGCGGATCTTAAGGACTTGGCGGCGATCGATGCCATGTTCCAGGCTTTTTTCACCGATTATGGCGCGATTGACGTGTTGGTGAACAACGCCGGGATTACTCGCTTTGCGCCATTCCTGGAGACGACACCGCAACTTTGGGATGATGTGGTCAACACCGATTGGCGCGGCAGTTATTTTTGTGCCCAGGCGGCGGCACGCAACATGGTGGCGAACCACACGCGGGGAACCATTGTCAATATCTCGTCGAACCATGCGACAGGCTGCTGGCCACGCGCGTCGGTTTATGGGCCGGCGAAAGCGGCAGTTGAAAAGATGACCAGAAACATCGCCCTAGAATTGGCGCCGTATGGCATTCGCATGGTGGGCGTCGCTCCCGGCTATACCCAGGTGCGCCAAACAACCCCCGATAACGAAGCGCGATTTATCCGCCCTGTTTCCAGCCGTATCCCCATGCAACGTTTTGCCCGGCCGGAGGAGATTGGCAATCTGGTTGTTTATCTGGTCCAGGAGCAGGCAAACTACATTACCGGCACGACCATCTACATGGATGGTGGCGCACTGCTGCCGGTTGTGCCCGAAAACACCTACATGACCTGATGGATCGAGGCAAAGAGATCGATGGATGGAAACATGACCAACCGACCGAATTTCATCATCGTTTTTCCAGATCAATGGCGTGGGGACTGCCTAGGCATAAACGGTCATCCGACGGTGCAGACGCCTTTTCTGGATCATTTGGCGTCAGATGGCGTTTTGTTTACATGCGCCTATTCGGCAGCACCAACCTGCATCCCGGCAAGAGCCTGCCTGGCTACCGGACAAACGCCTTCGACGCATGGCAGACTGGGCTACCAGGACGGGGTACCTTGGAACTATCATACGACCCTGATGAGCTGTCTTAGGAATGGCGGCTACCAGACACTTCAAGCAGGGAAAACACACTTTTATCCGCAGCGGGCTGCCCTCGGGTTCGAGGAAATGCGCCTCTATGAAGTGCCTATCCATCACCCGGGTTTCGAAAGCGACTACCATTACTGGATTCAGAACCAGACTGGCGGCAGGATCCAGGATGTCGCCAGGCAAGCCGATCCGAATACCTGGGTGGTCAAGACATGGGACCATAATGAAGCATATCATTGTACCAATTGGATTGTGGATTCAGGCATTGAGCTTTTAACCAGGAGAGATCCGACACGGCCATTCTTCCTGCAGCTGGGTATTCACCGGCCGCACGCACCCTACGATCCACCCAAGGCTTACTATGACCAGTACGCGGATTGTGACCTGGAGGATGTTCCGGTGGGCGACTGGGCCGAAATATATGATTGTCCCACAAGGGATGTTGGCTGCTGGCAGGGCAGGTTGCCGAAAAAAACACTCGACCAGACTCGCCGCGCCTACTATGCCAGCATCACGCACATCGATTACCAGATAGGCAAGCTGTTCAACTGGCTGCGGGTGCATCGCCTGCTGGAAAATACATATATCCTGTTTCTTTCGGACCATGGCGAACAACTCGGCGATCATTGCCAGTTTCGCAAGGCTACTCCGTTCGAAGGGTCAGCCAAGATCCCCATGATTCTCTATCCGCCAAAAGGCAGTCATTTTAACAGAGGCGTGATCTGCAACAACCCCGTGACTCACATGGACATTATGCCAACCGTGCTTGAACTGGCGAATGTGGCTATCCCGGATTCTGTCGAAGGAAAGAGCCTTGTTCCGCTGCTACAGGGCGTTTCAGATGGCTGGCGTGAATATGTGCACGGCGAGCATGCCAACCGCACACATGGCTGGCAGTACCTGACCGATGGTAAGGAGAAATATATATGGGAGACCTTGTCCGGCAAGGAGCTGTTCTTCGACATGGTCAACGATCCGCAGGAAAAGCAAAACAAGGCAGGTAATTCAGCCTATGCTGCAAGAGTCACACGGTGGCGGGAGCGACTAATTGCAAACTTAGCATTAAGGCCGCAAGACGGCTTGTCGGACGGCCATGTGCTGCTGCCCGGGAAAGTTCTGCCCAATGTACGTTCCGGTGATGTCTAGCTCAGGAAGAATAACGCTGGTATGACTATGAATGCTTATTTACTGGTGGAAAGTTAAATCATTAAGACATCCACAAAAGAAAGATGGTGACAAAATGGATATCAAGCCCTTTGGAATTGAAAGTATCAGCGAATGGAATATGGTTTTCGAAGACCATTTTGATGGTGACATCAAAGGCTGGGAGAAAAATTGGATCGCTGACAACCGTTCTTTCAGCCATATTTTGTGCTCAAGGTGGCCTGAAAATGTTGAGCAGGAAAATAGTATTTTGAAGCTTATCAACAAGAAAGAATCGAGAGGCGGGCAGGATTATACATCGGGAAGCGTTCAGTCAAAAGAGCATTTTGGGTATGGTTATTTTGAATGTGCGATGAAATATGCCCCGCAAACGGGATTGAATCAAAGCTTCTGGATCATGACAAATCCTGCTTACTCAAGAGGGGGCACCACGTTCGAACTGGATGTCAACGAGGGACACTGGCCGAGTGAAATTACGACAAATTACCACTACATGAAAGATGGTGTTGATATTGACCAAGGCGGACTTCATCTTTGGGACAGTTCCGTTTTTGATATGAAACTTGATTTGGCATTGGGCTTTCATGTTTATGGCTGCCTGTGGACCAAGGATATGGTCACGTATTATTATGATGGTAAGGTTTTAAGAAAATTTACCAATACATTCGCACATGTGCCAGCACCCGTAAGACTATCCAGTGCCATCGTCACATGGGCCGGACCTGTGACCGATAAAATTCATAATACATTTATGCAAGTTGATTATGTAAGAGTCTTTAATAAATAGAGAGCGGGGTTTACTGGTGGAGAGCGTGAATAAGAGGCCCGTGACCTCCATGGTATTTCGTCAGTAAAGCTTTCCCGGCACAGGCGTGACGTTGAACATGGCTCATTTCACTCGGACAACCTGACAAGCCCTGGATTTTTTCCTGACGGAAGGCGGCTTTACGCGAACAAGTTCATGTCCTGGGAACGCTCAGCCTTCTTGATCAATGGCTCGCTGACCGTTATATAAACGTACAGACCTATCGAGGCTGCCTCGCCGGCCTGCAGGTTAACAATGTCGGCTATGTCAGATTGCCGGCCAAGAAAATCATGGAACGTCTTCATCAAACGGAAGGATAACCCAAACGCGGCACGTATTGTTTTTTCCATTGACATCTGCTGTATAATAAGTATGAAATGTATGATTAGTATTATAAATAGCACGATGAGAGGTGTCCTGATGGGAAAAAAAGCGCAGATGGAAGACAAGTACATGGGTTCTGTCAAGGTCGGGGCAAAGGGCCAGATTGTGATTCCCAAGGAAGCACGCGATCTGTTCGGCATCAAGCCGGGGGACACGCTGATGCTTTTAGCCGACAGCAAAAAGGGGATCGCCATCGAACGCATGGATGTCTTCAACGAGATCGCGAACGCTATTTTTGCGGGCCGGGCCAAGGAAATGGTTCCCGAAATCAACGAAGAGGACAGCGCAGCCTTCGCGGCGGAGATCAAAAAACTGCGCATGCGGAAGGAGGATCGGCCATGATTGCCATCCAGACATCCGGTCTGACGAAACACTATAAAGACATCGTAGCGGTCCGGGCCCTCGACCTGCTCGTCAACCAGGGTGAGCTGTTCGCCCTGCTGGGCGTGAATGGGGCGGGCAAG
>JAQVSS010000157.1 GCA_028700415.1 Kiritimatiellia bacterium | reverse complement strand
GACGGAAGCGCCGCGCATGATCGCCAACAGATCCCCCGCTGTAAACCTTCTCGCGAACCCCGAATTTGATCTTGCGGTAAGCAATAACCCCGTTGCCTGGAGCTATGAGTCGGGCTCAGGCGATGTGACACGTCAGGAAACGATGGCCCTCTCGGGCGAGTGGATCATCAAAGCGTCGGGGAACGCGTATGTGTTTTTGAAACAGTGGACCCGTCTCGAGGCCGGTAAAACCTATACCGTGCGGGTGAAGGCTCGCAGGTTTGGCGACTGCGCCCTCGGCTTCGGTCAAATCGTAAAAAAAGGGGCAGGGTTTCCCATGTCTCCCATCCTGTGGGATTGTCCACTGACTACGGACTTCACCTATTATCATGCCGCCTTTAAGGCGCTGGACAACTCGGTCATGCTCGCCTTCTACCGGATGGGGCCGCACACAAAATCCGACGGTGTCGACATCGCGTCCGTTCATGTCTTTGAGGGTATCAAATCGCCGCTTGAAATACGGAAAATTGCCCGCGGCGGAGCGAAAAAGCCGATCGAAGGCACGGCGATCCCTATTCCTCCCAACGCCTACGGCGTACGGAAAGAACCGTTGAACGTGCTGGCCATCGCATCCGGGTTACAGTCGTCCCGTGAATACCTTGAGATTTTCTCGGGGCTGGCTGTTGACGCGGACATATTGATAACCTCGGGTAAAAATCAGGACACGTATTATACGGACAATGATCCCGACGTGATAAAAAAGCGGCTCGACAAGAACGGGTACGCGCTCTATATGGTGGGGCACCGGACGGTCAACCGGCCGGGGGAAGCGCTTGCAAAAAAGATCGCCGACAATATCGAACGGGGTGCCGGGCTTGTTTTGAATGCCGGCAAGGACGGCGGCAATTTTAAGGGACTGCTGGCCAAGCATAAGCCGCAGTTGCTGGCCACCAATCATTACGTGAAAGCGGGATTGCCGCTTGCGCTTTACCCGCAGGCCAAGGATCCGGTTTGCTCGCTGATGGAAGCGAATGCGGGCGAGGGGCGGATTGTCGTTACCGATATCGGCGGCGAAGAGTTTAAAATCCCGATAAATCCCGAGGCCTACAGCTATATGACCTTTCCCTGCCAGCGCTATTCCTCGGCGTGGCTGGCACGCTTGATCTACTACGCGGCGGGTAAATCTCAGTCCGTCATAAGCGATGTTGTTTATGGGGACGGCAAGGCGGCTGTGCAGTGTGTGGGTGCCGGTAAGGGCGCGGGACTCGACTGGAAACTGGATGACAAAAACGGCAACCCCGTTTCCAACGGAACGGTTGGCTTTACGGGCAACCCGGCGCGTATCACCCTCCCGGCGATGACGCTCTCCGGACCGCATGCCTTAAGCGTGTGGCTGAAGGACGCCAAGGGGGGCGTGCTGGATTATTGCGCGCTGGCCGTGAATAACGATGGCCCTTCGATCGCGGACTGTGTAAGTGCCAAGGAGTTTTACACTGGCACTGAGGAGGGCGCGTTTACGGTCAAACTCAAGGGTTTTGACGCGGCCATGAGAGTCGGCTGGGCGCTGGAAGACTTCGCGGGACGGACGCTTGAATCCGGAAGCGTTAAAGCCGCGGAAACGGTGAATCTGAGCGTTCCGCTTGACGCGGTATATACCGGGCTGGCGCGTTTGCGGGTCTTTCTCCGGTCGGGCGATAAAGAACTGGATGCGCGGCGTTTTGCGGTTTATCTTCCTGACCGCGACCGGCCGAGAATACTGAACGATTTCAACGTGAGCGTGTGGCCCGGGGCACAAAGCCCCGATGCGCCGCATGCCTATATGAATCGTCAGCTGGAACGGATCGGCGTGCGGGCGCAAAGCCCGGCCGGTTCGGCCCCCGTCCTTCTTAACGATGGCTTTGCGGTCGGCAGCTCGTTGGGCCTGGGCGACATTTTCTGTTCCCTGTACCCCTCCAAGGACCATGTCCGCAATCCCAGCGTGGGCAATCCCGATGTCCTGAAACACATGGCGGCCGGCGTCGAGAGGAATGCGAAGTCCACGCGCAAGTACGGCTTAATGTCCGCCATGATTTGCGACGAGCCGAATGACGCCTCGCCTGCCAGCGCGGAGGAAATTGACGCGCATCCCGAGAATCTGAAGGAATACAGAAGACGCATGCAGGTGAAATACGGGACTGTTGAGAAGTTTAACGCGAGGTGTTCCACGGCGCACAAGAGTTTCGACGAAATCGGGCTTGTGCTGACCCAAGACGCGCGGTCCAGGGAAAATTTCGCGGAATTCATCGAGTGGCGGAACTACAATGTGGACCGCTGGATCGAGGCCTTTCGGCTTTGCGTCGACAGCTTCCATTCCCAGAATCCGGACGTGCCGATCGCGTTGGCCAATTCGTTCGGGCCGCGCGCCTTGTCATGCAACGATTATTGGAAGCTGTCGATGGACACCGGCTTCGGGTTCTCCAACGAATACACCTCCATGGTTTATCTGGGAGACAACCCGTTCTACGATTTCGACGAGCTTTACAGGAGTTTCCGTCCCGACATGAGGGTGTGGGGGTGGGTGGGATATTTTTGGTCGAACAAGCAGCAGCCTGCATTTGAACCCTGGTGGTTTGCCTTGCATCGGTACGGCGGCCTCGCCTTTTTTGCGGCCACGAGCTTCACGCCCGGAGGCGGATCGTACAATCTGCTCGATGTGCCCGGACTGGGATTGACGGAATTGGGGCGCTTGCTGAAAGACGGGCTTTCCGATTCCAGGCTGCTGGACGGGGTTGGGAAAGTCTTCCTTGAGTACGACTGGAAAAAGCGCGATATCGCCATTCTGTATTCGCAGCCCAGCATGCTGGTGGCCTGGTGCCGGGGGAAAGAAAAAGGCCGGGACGGACTGGTGCCCGGCAGCCCTTATTACAATTGGCATCACAGCCGGAACAATGTCCGCTATCTGCTGGAGGAGCTGCTGTACCAATACGATTTTATTTCTCCGGAACAGGTCCGGCAGGGTGTTCTGGAATCTTACAAAGCGCTTGTCCTGCCCCACATCGAGGCACTTTCCGACGACGAGGTTAAACGGGTCAGCGCTTTTATGGAAAAAGGCGGAACCGTCATCACGGATATTGCGCCTGCGGCCTACGATGATCTGGGGACGCCGCGGAAAGAAGCGCCGTTCAAAGCGGCAAAGGATAATAAGCTTGTCGTTTTCGGCTCTCTTTTCAAGAGCAAGGATACCGGGCAGGGCGAAAAGATGTTCGCTCTCCTGAAGGAACGTGGGATAGAGCCGATCGTCCAGTGCAATGACGCGGTCTCAACCTACGGGCGGGAGGCGATGCATTTTGTCAACGGCGACATGAATGTGTATGCGATCACCCGGAACTTTGCCCGCAGCCAGGACGGGAAGGAACAACAGTTCACCTTCCCGACCGAGGGCTTCCTGTACGATGTGCGCGAGGGAAAATATCTCGGCAAGACCAACCGGATCAGCTGTGTGATCCCGAATGCCGGGACCAAGGTGTTTGGCCATTACCCCTATCAGGTGAAGGGGATAAAAATGGACGTTCCCGCAGAGGTGCGGGGCGGCAAAGACCTGGTCGCCGCGATTAAAGTAAAGACATCGGCCGGCAAGGCGGGGCATCATGTCTTCCACATCGAGGTGTTGCCGCCGGAGGGCGAGGCGCGCTGGTTTATGAAACGCAACGTCGCCGCGCCTGACGGACGGGTCACGTTCACTTTCCGCATGGCCGAGAATGATCCGAAGGGGATATGGGCTCTGCGGGTGACCGATATTATGACTGGCACAACGGGGACCAAAAGCATTCGTGTGCGTTAAACGAGGAGATCAAAGTATGTCAACGCGGCAACCAAGCGGGATAGCGTTTTGTCTGGTCGGTCTTTTTATTGCGAACACGTGTCTTTCTGGGGAGGGGGCAAACACGGTCATGCCCGACCCCATACCGGACATGCCCGCGAAAGTGACACAGGTCAGGGGCGGATTGGGCAACGTCCTCGAAAAACTTGAGGCAGGCAAGCCTGTCGCCATTGTCTACTTCGGGACCAGCATCACCCGGGGCTCGGCATGGCTCACGAAAAATGTAGTCTGGTTCAAGAAAACCTTTCCAAAAGCTGAAATAAAAGCGATCAATGCCGCCATTGGGGCCACGAGCAGTGACCTTGGCGTTTTCAGGGTTCAAGATCACGTTTTGAAGCACAAGCCGGATTTGGTTTTTATCGAGTTTTCCATCAATGACGGCGGCAATCTACCCCAGAATTGCCGGAACATCGAGGGCATCGTCCGCCAGATCTGGAATGCTGATCCCAGGACCGACCTGTGTCTGGTTCACATGTTCCGCCCATCGTACTCAGAGGCGTTGAAGGCTGGGAAATGCACCAAGAGCCAGTCGTCGCACGAGATCGTCGCCGATTATTATGGCATCCCTTCCATCAATGCGGCCCTGAGGGTCAATGAGTGTTTGGCCGCCGGCAAGCTGTGCCTGTCAGCGCCAAAGGATGCGGAAGGCAAGCCGATGCCTGTGCCCACGGGCATGACGGTGTATTCAATCGGCGATGGAGTCCATCCCGTGGACGGGGGGGCAGCGATTATCGCGGATGCGGCTGCTGAAGCGCTGAAGAGCATGTTTGCAGCATCGAAACCCGGCGCGCATCTGTTGAAACCGACCTTCGTCCCGGGAAATCGCATGGAGAATGCCAGGATGGTGCCGCTTGATCCGAAAATGCTGAGCTCGGGCTGGGTCAAGCTCGACGAAAGTCATCCGCACGGCAAAAGATTCGGGGCCGGGGGACAATATAACATGAGCGGTGTATGGGAGGCCCATCAGCCCGGGGAATCCATCCGCTTCCGGTTCAAGGGCACACAGGTGGCGCTCTACGATCTGCGTGCCCCGGACGCCGGTCAAGTGACCGTGACCTTGGATGGGCAGGAGGTGAAATCGCCGGTGGGGTATTTGGGCTTTTCGCGTGCCCATGCCGATTGCTGGCCCTGTTCCATGTTCATTGCCGGCGGGCTGGCGAATCACGCGCATGACGTGGAAATCAAAATCAGTTCACAGCCTCCTGACCGGCGCGCGGCAATCGAGACCGCGCGCAAAAAGCCGGGGTTTGACCCGAAGCAATTTGAAGGCACGTTTATCCGTGTCGCAAGGATTCTGGTGGTTGGGGATGTGGTCGTGCCCTGATGGGCGGGACCGCCTCCGCAAAAACGCCTTTGCTTAAAAACGTCGGGCCAGCGTCGCCCGCGGCCTCGCCGGCAGCCGTCTGAAAGACGATTGGGATCTGCGCATGCTGTCCCTGTCCGGTATCGGCGAAGAGCACTGATCAAGGCCGTCCAGTCGGCCTCGCATTGGGGCAACCTTTTCTGGCCCTTTTTCACTGGTATTCCCCCCGCTGCGGTGGTAACGTTAGCCGACATGATGACCGTGTATCGCCTCATGAAGCTGGATGCGGGGTAGTCGATGTTTGGCGCATTTGGGGGATGACACAGAATGGCCTACATGAAAGCGAAAAAGAACGCCGCATGACGAACGACGCGATAACCCTAAGCCAACTCGAATCCCACCTCTGGGAGGCGGCGAATATCCTGCGCGGTCCGCAGCCGTCAATGTCGGACAATCGCTCCAAAAGGCCATGCGCGGGATCGAACAGGCCAACCCCGAAACCCTCTATGGCATCTTCGGCGACGCGGCGTGGACCAACAAGGACCGTCTGCCCGACGCGCTTTTGCGCGACCTGATCGAGCATTTCTCGCGTATCAGCCTCGGCAATCAGGCGGCGCAGGCCGACATCCTCGGCCAGTCGTACGAGTACCTCATCAAGAAATTCGCCGATGCCACCAACAAAAAGGCGGGCGAATTCTACACCCCGCGCTCGGTCGTCCGGTTGATTGTGAACATCCTCGACCCCAAGGAGGGCGAGTCCATCTACGATCCGGCCTGCGGAACGGGCGGCATGCTGCTGGAGGCCATCCATCATGTGAAGGAGCACCATGGCGACGACCGCACGCTCTGGGGCCGTCTCTTCGCCCAGGAGAAGAACCTCACTACATCCGCCATCGCCCGCATGAACCTTTTTCTGCACGGCGCGTCCGACTTTCAGGTTGTCCGGGGCGACACACTGCGTCAGCCGGCCTTTTTCTCAGGCGACAACCTGGCGACCTTCGATTGCGTCATCGCCAATCCGCCGTTCTCGCTGGAGAAGTGGGGCGAGGAGGTCTGGTCAAGCGACCCCTATGGTCGGAACTTCGCGGGCATGCCGCCGGGCAAGAGCGGTGATTACGCCTGGGTGCAGCACATGCTCAAGTCCATGGCCCCCAAGACCGGACGCATGGCCGTGGTGCTGCCGCACGGGGCGCTCTTCCGCATGGGCAAGGAGGGCGAGATCCGGCAAAAGATTCTCGGCATGGACCTGCTCGAAGTCGTGATCGGCCTTGGTCCCAATCTTTTCTACGGCACCGGCCTTGCCGCCTGCATCCTCGTTTTCCGACAGCGCAAACCCAAGGACCGCAAGAACAAGGTGCTCATCATCGACGCCTCGAAGGAGTTCAAGACCGGCCGGGCCCAGAACGAACTGCGCCCCGAACACGTTGAACGTATCTACGGTTGGTGTCACGCTTTCAAAGACGTGGAAGGTATCGCCCGCGTGGTGCCGCTCGACGAGATCGCCGCCAATGACCACAACCTCAACATTCCCCGGTATGTCGAGCCCAAGGTCACACAGGAGTCCCTCACGGTGGATGAGGCGATGAAACGCTTGCGCTCGAGCGCGGAAGCGGCATTCGCTGCGGAAGAGAAACTGATTGGAATTCTGAAACGAGAAGGAATGTTGCTGTGAAAGATGCACAGAAGCCTGATCATGTCAGCCTGAACACGCTCGTCAATCACTTACGTGAAGGACGCTTTGTCATACCAGATTTTCAACGCGAGTTTGAGTGGCGTCCTTGGGATATAAGCGGCCTTATGCGCTCGATATTCCTAGTTCGTATTGCTGGAACACGGCACATGAGGGCGGAGTCCTGTTCATCGGTGTGGCGGATGACGGCTCGCTGCCGGGATTGGGCCGGGAGGATGTCGCACGGCTCAACCAGATGATCGGCAACGCCGCCGCGCAACATGTGCGCAGCCCGTTGACCGTCCAGACCCAGAACATCCGGTTGCCGGGCGACCGGCTGGTGATCGTGCTGACCGTGCCCAAGGGAATCGACAAGCCGTATTTCGACAAGAACGGAAGCATCTGGCTGAAGTCGGGTGCCGACAAGCGGCGGGTGAACTCGAAGGAGGAACTGCGCCGCCTGTTCCAGATTTCGGACCAGTTCCACGCGGATGAGCTGCCGACCAAGGCCGGCCTGGATAAACTCGACAATGACCGTTTTGGCACCTTCCTGTGGGAGGTCTTCAAGCGGAAGTTTCACAAGGGCGAAGCTGACAGGCTTCAGATCCTGAAGAACATGAACCTCGCCACGGACACGGGCGCACTCAACCTTGCCGGTGTTCTGCTCTTCGCCAAAGACCCGGAGAGGATCAAGCCCTCGTTTGTGGTCAAGGCGGTCGCCTTTCCCGGAACCACGATCACCGCGAGCGTGTATGACGACAGCGAGGATTTTTCCGGTCCCCTGCCGACGCTCTTTCAGTCGTCCATGTCTTTCATCAAGCGCGCGCTGGACGACTGGCCGGACATCATTTTCACCGATGACCGTGACGGATGCCTTTTTGTAAGCACCGTCTTGCGGAAACCGGCCGTGTCCGGTGCGGGCGATGCTCTGACTGGCGCAAGTGCAGAAGGTTTGAAAAAAACGCCCCTGAAAACGCCCCTGAAAACGCCCCCGCAAACGCCCCTGAAAACGGCGGGGATAACGCTGGGGAAAACGCCGGGGGGAATTATAGAACTTCTATCGTCCACCCCCAATCTTCCCATCCCGGAAATCGCTCTGGCACTGTCAAAATCAGAAAGTGCGGTTAAACGCGCGATCAGAAAACTGCGTGAGAACGGCCGTCTGCGCCGAATCGGTCCAGACAAGGGCGGACACTGGGAGATCATCCAATGAGCTTCAACGAGGCCAACACCGTCGAGCAGATGATCATTGCCGCCGTTGCCAAGTGGCGCGATGACGAGACCCTCGTCTTGCGCGAGGAGACTCCCGGATGGGGCGGTTCACTCGGCGGAGCGTTGCGTCCGGCGCAGTGGGAGCATGTGCCCGCCGCCGATATTCCGCGCTGTCCGGGCGATCTCGCCTTTTGAGATATGGACGGTCGCGTATGCGGGGTTGATTGCAGGGGCGTCAAGACCTTTGGGGCCGCTAACAAGTGCCATTGATTTTTATACTGATTTCCTGGGTTGACACTTTTTGTCCCCTCCCCACATAATAACTAACAAACAAAGGAGGGCGTGCGGCTTTAATGAAGAAAACTCTAATAAAAAACGGGGCAGCCTGTGCGGCCCTGACGGTATCTCTCTTCGCGTTTAGCGCAAGTGCGGCGGCGACCATCTATCCCAAGGGCTCGAGCGGTTCCTGGGACGACGGCGCGAACTTCAGCAGCGGCGTGGCTCCGGGATCACTGGACATGTTCTGGTACACTACCTCCAGATTCTCTCCCCCGGGCGATCGCGCGGTCACGCTGACGCTTGACGGCAAGGAACACTACCTGACGCGTTTCTATGCTGATGGCGGCACGGCCGGCGTCGCCGATCCGAGCCCGCTCACGGTGCAGGGTCCCGGCACGCTTTATGTCCTAGGCAATAACGGCACTTATAACCAGCTTCAAAACGGCCGCGAAATTACGTTCGACCACATCAACTTTGTTCTGACGAACCATCTCAACGTCTCCACCTCGGGCGGCGGACTCTACGCCTACGGCAAGCTCACCGTCAAGGGCGGGCATGTCGAGGCGCTCTACGACAATGCCAACATTACCGTGTCCAGCACCGGTTCGCTGATCATCGACGAGGGGGCGGACGTGTGCACGCGCCTCTTCGGCGTCGACGCCTCGAGCACGCTGGACATCCGCAACGGCACCTTTCTCTTCACTGGCTGCAGTGTCAACGATGTCGTCACGCCTAATCTTCATATCGGAGCGAACAGCAAGCTTCTCAGCGTCGGCACAACGGCGCGGTATTGGACCCGCGGCATCATCCCCGCGGAGACGAATTCGCTCGCGATGGTCAATTTCAAGGGATACAATGCCGTCCAGCCGCCGCTTGAGGAGGGCGAGAAGCTCCCCTGGCGCGGCACGCTGATCGTACGAACTCGGCGGAGTCCACCGATACGTCGCCGCAGTCCGTGTTCACGAACTCGGTCTCTTTCTACGGACGCGGACGCTTCATGGGCTCGCGCAGCACCTTCGGCGCGGATAAGACGATCGACCTCG
>JAQVSS010000011.1 GCA_028700415.1 Kiritimatiellia bacterium | reverse complement strand
GGGCTTTTTTCATTTTTGTGACGAATTTTCAGGCAAATCCCTTGCACGGCCTTGAAGGAATATACGGAACATGAGATGATTTATAACCAAGGAGATCGAAACATAGAAAGGAAGCGGCATGAAAGCAAACGGACTTTTCGGAGGAAAATACGTCAAGATCGAGAAGCGGGAGTATGAACTCGGGGCGGTCGGACCCAACCACGCGCTTGTGGCGGTGAAAGCCTGCGGAGTTTGCGGGACGGACCTCAATTTCCTGCGGGATTGCGAAGGGGAATTGCGTCCGATGGGACATGAACTGACCGGCACGGTGATCGAGGTTGGCATGTGCGTGAAGAACGTAGCGGTGGGGACGAAGGTTGTTGTCGAGGATCTCGCGTACTGCGGGGTTTGCCCGGACTGCCAGAACGGACGCATCCAGAGCTGTCGCAACATGCTTTCAGGCGGGGGGCGTCCCGGCATGGCGGATTACATGCTCATTGATGCGCGTTGCCTAGTACCGTTCGACGGGCTCTCCTTCGAAGCGGCGTCGCTGACCGAACCGCTGGCAGTGGGCCTCTGCGCGGTGGAGGAAAGTGACATGCCATTCGGCGGGAGCGTTGTGGTTTTCGGACATGGGCCGATCGGACTCTTGGCTGCACGTTGCGCGATCCTCAAGGGCGCGGGGTTTGTTGCGGTTGTCGGCACGTCGCGGGATACGCCGCTTGGGGCGAAGCGGCTTGATGTCGCGGAGAAACTCGGATGTCAATTGACCCTTGAAAGCATGAAACAGGACGTCGTCGCGGAACTCCGCAAGCGATTCCCGGACGGCGTCGACCGCGTTATCGTCACCTCGCCGCCGCGCACCGTGCCGGACGCGATCAAGTGCGTCCATTTTGGCGGATGTGTCGCGATGCTCGGCATCAGTTTTGGCGGCGGCGAGAAGATCACGCTCGATGTCAATCATGCTGTCTTTAACAAGATTGCGTTGAAGGGCGTCATTGCCGAACCGGCGCTTCATTTCAACACAGCGCTGGACCTGCTCAAGTCCAACGCGGTCAATCCCGATCTCTTCCTCACCCACTTCGCGGCCTTTGAGACGCTCGGATCTGTCTGCACAGATCTTCTTGAGCATAAGATTCCCGCGGTAAAAATTTGTTTGCGTCCGAATCGGTGTTGACTCTTTTCATCCCTCCTCAGCATAATAAAGAAGTCAGATGGAAACCGTTTCTGCTGCCGCGCGTCGCGGCCGGGGCTTTCACCGGAATGCAGCGTGCGGAAGCGTGTCCGCAACAAAGGAGGATGCGATGGGCGTCAGGATAAACACGGCGGCGGCCTTTGCGGCCGCGATGGTCCTCGTGACCGTGGGTGGGGCGGCTGCCGAGCGATACGAAGCGACTTGGGAATCGCTCGACAAGCGGCCGGTGCCGGAGTGGTTCGGGGACGCGAAGTTCGGCATCTTCATCCACTGGGGGCCGTATGCCGTGCCGGCATGGGCGCCGGTGGGGACTTACTCGGAGTGGTATCAGTATTGGTTGCAGAACAGGTCCTGCTCCGGCAACAGCCACCCGAAGCCGACGGCGGTGACGGATTACCACGCGCGGGTCTATGGCGCGGACTTCAGCTACTACCGGTTCGGCGAGCTGTTCAAGGCGCAGGACTTCGACCCCGCCGCGTGGGCGGAGTTGTTCTCGCGGTCGGGCGCGCGCTACATCGTGCTGACGAGCAAGCATCACGACGGGTTCTGCCTGTGGCCGAACCAGCACGCGAACAAGGCGTTTGGCCGCCCGTGGAACAGTATGGACGCGGGCCCGAAGCGCGACCTCGTCGGCGAGCTGAAGGCGGCGTTGGAGAAAACGCCGGTGAAGTTCGGCCTCTATTACTCGCTGTTCGAGTGGTATAACCCGCTCTGGACGGATGCGGCGCAGCGCGGGCGGTTCGTGGACGAGCATTTTCTGCCGCAGGTGAAGGAGCTGGTGACGCGCTATCAACCCGCGATCCTCTGGGGCGACGGCGACTGGATGGAAGATGACCGGTTCTGGAAGAGCCGCGACTTGCTCGCGTGGCTCTACAACGACTCGCCCGTCAAGGACACGGTGCTGGTCAACGACCGTTGGGGCAAGAATTGCCGGCTCAAGCATGGCGGCTATCCCACCACCGAATACAACTCCGGCACGACGTTCACGGGACCTTGGGAGGAATGCCGCGGCATCGGGTTCTCGTTCGGCTACAACCGCAACGAGGATGTGCAGGACTACAACTCCGCGCAGGTGCTTATCCTGATGCTGGCGGAGGTCGTCAGCCACGGCGGCAACCTGCTTCTCGACATCGGCCCCGACAGCACCGGGAAGATCCCGCCGATCATGCAGGAACGGCTGTTGCAGATGGGGCAGTGGCTCAAGGTCAACGGCGAGGCCATCTACGGCACGCGCAAGTGGCGGACGATGGTCCAATGGTCTGCCGGCAAGCAGATGGATGGCGCGGAATACAAGAAGCTGAAGAAACTTACGTATGTCGGAGGCGATTTTCTCCTGAAGCAGACGGTCTGTCCGGAGCCGGGCATGGCGGTGAAGGAAGTGTTCTTCACCACGAAGGGCGACGCCGTCTATGCCATTGTCCCGAAATTGCCCGAGGGCGGGCTTTTGCTCAAGGGTGTCGTTCCGCAACCCGAGGCGCGCGTCTGCCTGCTCGGCACGGACAAGACGTTCCGCTGGGAGAAGGCCCAGGACGGCATGAAGATCACCGTGCCGCCGTTGCTCGCGAAGGAAGTCCCCTGCGAGCACGCGTGGGTGTTCAAGCTGACCGGCGTACAATGAGGGAAGGGGTCTAAAACGGCATGAAACTTGATGCGGAGTTTTGCGAGACGCATTGTCCGGTCTGCACCCGGGCACGCGCCGGGATCGGCTGGGCGAAATGGCTGCAGCGGCTCGAGATGTGGCTGACCGGAGGCGGATGTCCCGCCGGGCGTGACCGGCGGAGACGCTATGGGGTGAGCCCCGATGAGCCGCAGGACCGCGGCGGAGGGGGTGTTTGATCGGTCTGGCAGGCGGTGCCCTCGGCATCTGGAAATGTGCTGGAACGGTTTTGGATGATGTGTGGCCGTTTCCGAGAATCCGTTTTGGGGGAGGTACAGATGTTGCGTCGTGATTTTTTGAAAATGGCCGCAGGGAGTGCGGCATTCCCATTGTTTTCCATTGGGGGGCAGGTTTCCGGCCGGAATAAAATCCGGCTGGGCCTGATCGGGTGCGGCGGCCGCATGGGGCTCGGCATCGGTTACGGCATTTTGAATAACATGTGTGGCCCGGACGAGGAGATCGTCTGTATGGCTGAGCCGGATCCGAGCCATTGGGACATGATCCGCGCCGTGGTAAAGCATCATCAGCCGACGACGGACAGCTCGAAGATCCAGGCCTTTTACGATTACCGCGAGATGCTGGAAAGGAGGGGGGGCGAGATTGACGCCGTCGCGATTGCGACGCCGAACCACCACCACGCCCCCGCCGCGATCCTCGCAATGTCGAAGGGCCTTCACGTCTACGTCGAGAAGCCGATGGCCCTCATGATCGAGGAGGTGCGCCTCATGCGCGCGGCGCAGAAGAAGTCCGGTGTCGCGACGCAGGTCGGCAACCATGGCCACAGCGACGAGGGCATGCGCCGCCTCGTGGAGTACATTCAGAGCGGCGCGCTCGGGCAGATCCATGACGTGTGGGCGTTCGACGACCGCCTGAACGCGATGATGTACCGTCCGCCGAAGGCCGAGCCGCCGAAGGGCATGGACTGGGACGCATGGTGCGGGCCCGCGCCGGTGTGCGATTATTACGCGGGCACAGCCGACCATAACGGCATGCATCCGCACGACTGGCACGCGTGGATCGGGTACGGCAACGGCGCGATCGGCAACATGGGCACGCACATCCTCGACCCTGTGTTCTGGTCGCTGCGCCTCGGCGAGGCCCATCCCGCGAGCGTGGAGGCCACTGAACTCATGTGGGGTGTGGCGGGGAGCTGGACGTGGCGCAACACGATCCACTGGCGTTTCCCTGCGCGCAAGGGCATGGACGCGATGACGCTGCATTGGTATGACGGCGTGAAAGACGGCATCCCTTACGACAAGGCGCACGTGGACAAGGTCGGCGTCTGTCTGAAGCGCGACTACCAGAACCTGCCGCCGGTCATCGAGGAGCTCGAGAGGAAGCACAAACAAAACCTGGGCTGCCTCGGCACGGTGTATGTGGGCGAGAACGGCGTCATGGCGATCGGCCCGCACGGCGACGGGCTTCAATTCGTCCCGAATGATCTCAGAACGAAACTCCCGGTTCCGCCGAAGACGATCCCGCGCGAGAAGGGCATGAACCACCCGGAGGATTGGCTGCGCGCGATCCGCAACCCGAACCGCCCGGCGGGGTGCAACTTCGATTATTCCGCGCCGCTCGCTACGACGGTGCTCCTCGGTAACGTGGCGGCCCGCGCGGGACTCAAAAAGCTCGAGTGGGACGGCACAGCGATCACGAACGACGAGTCCGCGAACGTATTCCTCAAGACGACGTACCGGCCCGGTTGGGAAATCAAGGGGTAAGGGGAACGCCGAACGCAGAACGTTGAACATCGAACGTTGAAGTTCTGACAAGAAAGGGAAGACCATGCAGAGACGGGATTTTTTGTCATTGGGGTTGGCGGGCGCGGCGCTCGCGGGATGCGCGACCGGGGCGCCCAAGAAAGTGTCCACCGCCGTCGCGAAGGCGGACGGCGGCGGCGACAAGCGGATGCGCGGCCCGTTCCCGATTCTCTCCACGCCGTACAACAAGGACGGAAGCGTGGACTACGAGTCGCTCAAACGCGGCGCGCGCTTCACGGCGGACGGCGGGTGCCCGGGCGTGATTTGGTGTCAGTCGAACGACGCGGTCGACCTGCTGACCTTCGAGGAGAAGGTGAAAGGGTATGAGGCCTGCGCCGAGGCGATGCAGGGCGTCGCCTGCATGATGACGTTCGGCTGCAATGGCGTGGACACGGCGCAGATGATCCGCGAGACGGAAGCCGTCGAGAAGATCGCAAAGAAGTACCCGCGGACGAACATCGCGATTATCACGCGCCCCCCGAGCGCGGGCAAAACGCTCGACGACGTGCGCGCCTACTATGATGAGCTGGCGAAGGTGGCGAAGCGCCCGGTGATCATCCAGACGGTCGTGAACAACACGTGCCCGTCCCCGACGGTCGAGATGCTGATCGACCTCGCGCGGAAGCACCCGGCGATTTACGGGTACATCAAGGAGGAGTCGGGCGGGGCGAAGGCGAACGACAACATGATCAGGGAGAACGCCGCGAAGCCGGTCATCCACACGGTGTTCAGCGCGTGGGGTGGTTGGCAGTGGCTCTACCAGAGCCGCCGTTGCGGGTCGGAGGGGCTTGTTACGGAACGGTGCGCGTACGCGCCGCTGCTCGGGTACATCTGGAAGCAGATGGAGAACAACGACCGCGACGGCAAGCTGACGCTCGCTTACGCGCTGCTCCGCCTCCTGATCGACCAGCGCGACTTCCCCGGTGGCCTGCGCGGGTATTCGCTCTATTACCTCCAGCGTCAGGGCGTGTTCAAAACCACGGTGTCGCGAACCTACCTCAAGGCCGAGAAAAAGGAACAGGGCACGGTGGCGGTCGGCGACAACACGAAGTGGAAACTTGAGGATATAAAGCTCACGGAGCTCCAGAAGGCCGAGCTCGACGAGTGTTATGACGATATGCTCCGCTTCGTGAAGAAAAACGGCTGAAGGCATCTTCCGCAACCGAAGGATGAGTCTTCAGGATACCGGATTGAACCGGTCTCCGGGCGTGTGTTACCGTCTTGGGTGTCGCGGGAGGGGTCATGAAGAAGAAGCTGAACAGGGAAACCGTTTTGGACATGGTGCGCGGGTTCCAGCCGTCATGCGTCGTCATCGCGGCGGCGGAGCTGGACGTCTTTACGATCCTGCACGCCCGGCCCATGGCCGCTGCGCGGCTGGCTCTCCGCGTCAAAGGGGACGTCAGGGCCGTGAGCGTCCTGCTGGACGCGCTCGCCGCGCTCGGTCTCTTGGATAAGTCGGCCGGAGCCGAACCCGTCTACAGCGTCCCGCAGGCGGTGGCCGAAGTTTTGGCCGATGGCGGTCAGCAGTGCGTGCTGGGCATGGTCCGCCATCTCGGCAACTGCCTGCGCGGCTGGGGTCAGCTGGCCGGCGTCGTGTTGCGCGGGAAGCCCGCCAACCGCCGTCCGAGCGTTCTGGGCGCAGGCGGTGATTTGGTCTCGTTCATACGTGCCATGCACGAGGTGTCCGGGCCCCTGGCGATGCCGCTCGTCGCCGGCCTCGGCGAACTGACGTTCACGCACCTGCTGGACCTGGGTGGGGCTTCGGGTACGTGGTCCATCCCTTTCCTCCGGCTCAACCCCGGCGCCTGCGCGACCATTATGGACCGGCCCGAAGTCATTCCCATGGCCAGGCGGCTGATGAGGAAGGCCGGCCTGACAGACAGGGCGAGGCTGTTTCCGGGAGACTTCATGAAAAGCGCGTTGCCGGAAGGCGCGGATCTGGCTTGGGTGAGCGCGATCATCCACCAGAATTCACGGGCGCAGAACCGGCGCTTGTTCGCGAAGGTGTTCTCGGCTCTTGAGCCAGGCGGCCTGATCCTGATCCGCGACATCGTCATGGACGGGTCCCGCCTGCGCCCGGCAGCGGGCGCGATGTTCGCGGTCAACATGCTGGTCAACACGCCCGGAGGCGGCACGTTCACGCTCGGCGAACTCCGCGACGACTTGTCGGCCGCGGGGTTCTCGAAGGTCAGTCTCCTGCTCCGGGGCCGGGGGATGGACTCCGTGGTTCGCGCCTCGAAGCCCTTGGGCAAGTGCCGCCATCCTTTCAAACATGGAAAAAGATAAAGGCGCCGGAGACACACCTCTTCCCTTTGTCTGCGCGGAAAGATCGATGCTTGCCGGTTTTATGTCCCCTCTGGTAAAATCGGGGCATGAATAGAAAACATGTGCCTCACACGGTTGTCTCCACCCGCCGTCAATTTCTAAGCGCCTCGGCGCTTGCAGCCGCGTCCATGGGATTCCCCGCGGTGGTGCGTGCCCAGAACCTGAACAGCAAATTAAACATTGTGGTGATCGGGTGCGGGGGGCGCGGGGGCGGCAATATGGCGGCGGTCGCGGCGAAGGGCGAGCACATCGCGGCGCTCTGCGACGTGAACGAGAACAACCTGAATGCCGCGGCGGCGAAACATGCGGATGCCAAGAGGTTCATCGACTTCAGGCAACTCTATGCGGAATTGAAGGATTATGACGCGGTGGTGGTGAGCACGGCGGAACACACTCACGCGCTGGCCACCCTGCCCGCGCTCACGGCCGGCAAGCACGTCTATTGCGAAAAGCCTCTCGCCCACAATGTCTGGGAGACGCGGATCATCCGCGAGGCCGCCAAGAAGGCGAACGTGGCGACTCAGATGGGCACGCAGATCCATGCCGGGACGAATTACCGCCGCGTGGTGGAACTGATCCAGGGAGGGGCGATCGGCCCTGTGACCGAAGTCCACGTCTGGGTTTCGCGGGCCTGGGGCTTGCAGAGCCCTGAGGCGGCGGCGAGGAATAAGGACATCCTGGCCGTGCAGGACCGTCCGAAGGAAGCGCAAACGCCTCCTCCATACCTCCATTGGGATCTGTTCCTCGGGCCGGCGGCGGACCGGCCGTTCCACAGCGATTATTTCCCCGGCCCGAAATGGTACCGGTGGTGGGATTTCGGCAGCGGGACGATGAGCGACTTGGGGTCGCATTGGAATGACCTGCCCTTCTGGGCGCTGAAATTGGATGCCCCGTTGACCGTCGAGGCCTTCGGCCCGCCGCCGCATCCCGAACTGGCCCCGGCCTCGATGTCCGCCCGCTACGAATACGGTCCGCGCGGCGGCATGCCGGCGGTGAAACTCACCTGGTATCAGGGTGAGATGAAACCGCAGGTTTGGACGGACAAGAAAATCCCCCAGTGGGGTTCCGGCTGCCTGTTCATCGGCAGCAAGGGCATGCTGCTGTCGGATTACAGCAAGCACATTTTGTTGCCCGAGGACACATTCAAAAATTTCGCGCGCCCTGCGCCGACCATTCCCGACAGCCTCGGCCACCACGCGGAATGGCTGCATGCGTGCAAGAACGGCGAGCCGACGACGTGCAACTTCGACTACAGCGGAGGGCTCACCGAGGCCAACCATTTGGGGAATGTGGCGTACCGCGTCGGCAAGAAAATCATCTGGGACGCCGCCCAACTGAGGGTGACGAATGTTCCTGAGGCTGCGGCTTTCGTTAAACGGACGTATCGCAAGGGGTGGGAGATCAAGGCTTAGCCGTCCCGCGCCTGATCGCGCCACATCGCCGCCTTCCCGTGTGAAAGCCCCTTCCGTATGGAGGAGTCATGCAATGAAAAGCGTGATCGCCGTTTCCCTGCAGCATCCGGTAACCGATCCGATATGGCGCGGCTGACGCCGGGGGGTTCTATAGCGTGAAAGAGGGGTGCCCTTCGCGACGTACCGGGGTGTTGTTGAGCTTTTCACCCATGCGACTGAGAACGAGATTTTTTCTGTTCGTCCAAGGCACGACGGTCGTCGGGATCGTGCTGGTCTCTTGGACGATCTACCGGTCGGCGCGGTCGGAGTTGGAGGCGACCGCACGCTGCCGGTTGAGACAGAACGCCTGCTTGGTGGCCGAACAGGCGGAATACGCGTTGTCGCACATCATCTGTGAGGTCGAGGGGTGGGCGAAGATGCCGCTGACGGTCGAAACCGCACAACACTACCGTGAGCGGGCCTCAATCGAAGCGTTCCATGAGTATTTTCGCGGACTCGAGGCGAGATTCTCTCTTTATCAGTCGATCAATCTCGTCAACCTCGACGCGGACTGCGTGGCGTCGAGCAGCGCGGACACGAACCGCCTCTACCACGCGGATCACCGACACAGGGTCGCCGGGCGCTTCGATTTCCGCGAGGCGCTCGCCGGCCGGACCGGCATTTCCGAAAGCCTTGTCAGCCGCGCCACGGGACGTCCGTGTCTGGCCATTAGCGTGCCGGTGCGTCGTACGGACAACGGCGTCTGTGCCGCGCTTCGGGTCGTTGTGGATCTCGGCCTGTTCAACGACGCATTGACCGCCTCATTGAAACATATGGACGATAGGCAAGTGGTCGTGATGGACCCCGCGCTGAACATCCAACTGGCACCGCGCCCGCTATTGGTGGGCGAGCCGCTCAGTCGGCAGCCTTACCGGCCGCCGGAGATCGTCCTTCCAAAGGAACAGGAAGCTGCGGACGAGGGAACGTTCCTGTACCGGGATTCCGGAGAAGCCTGCCTCGCCGCGTTTTGTCGCGTCAGCCGTCCCCGCTGGGTCATTGTGGTTAGACAGCCGCTTTCCGAGGTGCTGGCGCCGATCGCGACGGTCAGACGTTCGACGCTGGGGGTGTCCGTTGCGCTCGCCCTGTTGCTCGTTCCGATGATGTCCCTCATGGCCCGACCCGCGCTGAACGATCTCGCGGCTTGCCAGAAGTTCGCGCGCAACGTGCGGGACGGCCAGCCGAACCCGCCGCTCCACATCCGATCCGGCGGGGAGCTGACCGTGCTGGCCGCCTGTCTGGCGGATATGGAGGCGGGGTTGCGCCAGCACCAGGCCACGCGCGAGCGGATGCGGGAAGCCGAGCGCCTGTTGGCCGAGGCCCGCTGGAGGACGCTCCGCTATCAGGTCAACCCGCACTTTCTGTTCAACGCGCTGAACTCGGTTGACGCGTTGCTCGGAACGTCGCCCGAAGGCGCGCGGCGGATGCTCCAGCTGTTGGCGGAGTTCTACCGCGCGACGCTGTTGGTCCCGCCGGACGGCATGACGACGGTGCGGGAAGAAATGGGACGGGTCGGCCGGTATCTGGCGATCGAACAGATCCGGTGGGGCGAACAGGCCTTGCGGATCGAAATGTCGGCGGAACCCGAATGGGACGATTTCCGCCTGCCGGCCTTCACGCTCCAGCCGTTGGTCGAGAACGCCGTCAAATACGGGCAGCTCTCCGAGGCTGATCCGCTGGAAATCCGGCTCGCCGTCCGCCGCCGCGAAAGCGCCGTGGAAATCGTGGTCGCGAACCGGGGGCGCTGGTTCGGCACGGGGGAATGCCCTGCCGACGTTTCGGCGGGCGTGGGATTGGACAACGTGCTGCAACGGCTCAGAAACGCATTCGGGGAATCGATACAACTGACGCACGAAGCGTCGGGCGGATGGGTGCGGGTCGTTCTACGGCTGCCGGAGGGAACCCGTGAGTCTTGAGAAACAGATGATCAGCGCGGTCATCGTTGATGACGAACCGCTGGCGCGCGCCCGGTTGCGCGCCCTGCTGGCGGCGCACGGTGTGGTCCGTATCGTCGGGGAGGCGGGACGGCTGGCCGAAGCGCGGCGTCTCGTCGCCGAAGCGACACCCGACGCGGTGTTTCTGGACATCCAGCTTTTCGGCCGGAGCGGGTTCGATTTGCTGGAGGAGTTGCCGGAGGGAACGCGCGTGGTTTTCGTGACGGCGTTCGACGCCTATGCGATCCGGGCGTTCGAGGTGAACGCGCTGGACTACCTGCTCAAACCGGTCTCGCCGGAACGTCTCGCGCTCACCGTCCGGCGGCTGTGCGGCGAGGCGTCCGCCTGCGGTGCGGCCGGACCGCTGAAACCGGACGACCGGATTTTTCTGCGGGACAGCAAACGCCGCTGGTTCGAGCCCATCTCGTCGGTCTGCGCCGTGCGCGCGGACGGCGACTATTCGACGCTGACGCTGCGAAACGACACGCATGTCATGGTGCGGCGTTCGATGAAAGACTGGCTGCGCGTTTTGCCGCCGGACGGCTTCCTGCGCGTTCACCGCGGCCTGATCGTCAATGTCGCCTGCGTGCAAAGCGCGGAACGGGGTTCCGACGGGCGGCTCCGCCTCGTTTTATGCGGGGTGGCCGAACGGTTTGCGGTCAGCCGCCGACGGGAGCCGGCCCTGTTGTCGCAACTGAAATCAGGCTGTTAGACACGGGCGCGTGTGGTCCTTTCTCTCGTCCGGCGCGTACCGTTCGTCCCCTCTTTTCCCACCGTTCGCCGCAAACGGATTGCGTTCGCCGGTGCGGTTGGGGCATCGTCCGAAAAGGGGCTTCAGCCCTGTCTGGAGGATGCCATGAATACAAATGGACGATTCGTTGCCGGGTGCCTTTTAGTGTTCGCTCTATTTTCCGTCCCGGCACGTTCGGAGATTCCGGACGTCGGCAAACCGACCGTCCGCATCGGCTACGTCATCCCATCGAACCGGACGGAGCAGACGAATGGCGTGGCCGTCCTCCGTGCCGCGTTTCTGCTCTACCGCGTGTGGTGTCGCGAACAGATGGAACTGAACGGCTTTCCCGACACGACGTTCAACGTCGAAACCGAGACAGACGGCTGGACGCCCAAAGTGTGGGTCATCCACACCAGCCAGACGGACGCCTATCTGGCCTCGAACATGTGGACGCGCGTTGGCGCGGCGGCGGCGGATGGCGGCGCGCAGCTCTGGAAGGAGAACAATGTCTGGTTCCTCGTGGGTGAGGCGCACATCATGCAGCCCGACGGATCGCTGTTCGGGCACTATGCGGGCGCAACAGGGGACGCCGGTTCCGGCGTGGCGGTGGTGAGCGGTGATTGTTTGGCGATGTGCGCACCGAAGTATCTCACAAATAACGCGGCCTACAACGGGCTGACGATTCCCGAGATCGGCGCATACCCCTTGGTTTACGGGACGACTTTCGGGAGCGGCGAGGGCAGCACGCTTTCGTCGCTTTGCTCGACGTATCTGGGCGCCAACCTGCATGAGTTCGGTCACGCCTTCCATCTCCACCACGACTTCCGTAACGACTGGAACTTCTACGGCAACGTGATGGGCAACGGCTTCCGGGGAATGAAGGGTTATCTTTGCCCGGCACGCTATCCGGACGATTTCACACGCTGTTCATACGCCTTCGCCATCCAGCGCAATCTGAGCCGCTTTTATAGGCCGAACCGCGCGGTCGCCGACACGCTGGTGCCCAACCTGTCCGCCGTTCCGTCCGGGACGGTCTCGGTCGAGGGCGGTCTGGCCGTCCTGAACTTTTCCGTTTCCGATGCGTCCGGGCTGGGACTCGCCCTGCTCGTCGACGAGAGTGGCGAATACGGCGGCGGCGTTCTTGCGGAACAGACGCTCTCCGGAACTTCGTCCGACTTCACGATCCGCACGCCCTATTATCTGACGACCGGCACGGTCACGAACCAGATCCGCGTACAAGACGTGTATGGCAACGAGACTTCGCAGACGTTTGTCTATTCCGTATCGGGCGTGACCGATCGCTGCCCGTGGCCGAACATCAAAATCACGCCGCCCGCGCCTGCGGTCGGGGAGAGCGTCACCTTTGACGCGACGGGGTCGTCTGATCCGGACGACACGTTGGACACCGTGACCGTCGAATGGGACTTCGACAACGACGGCACCTACGACACCGCGCCGATGGCCTGCACATCGACCTTTGCGACGAATTTCCCCGCCGCGGGCCTGCATCTGGTCAAGGTGCGGGTGACCGATCCCCACGGCGCGTCATTCGTTTCTTCGCCGGTGGGCATGCGCGTCGGACTCGTGACGCGCTATGTCTGGGCCGACAGTCCGCTGCCTGCGGCACCCTACAACTCGTGGCTGAATGCGGCCCACACGATCCAGGATGCCGTCGACGCCGCAGCCGACGGGGAGGAGATCGTGGTCGCCCCCGGCGCGTACAATGCGGGCGGTGCCGCGACTCCCGGCGCGGGCGCGCTGAACCGCGTGCGCATCGGCAAAGCCGTGACGGTCCGCAGCGAGGTGGGGCCGGAACAGACGTTCATCGTCGGCGTTCCCGACAGCGGCGGGTTTGGCGCGGCGGCGGTGCGCTGCGCGTATGTCGGCACGAACGCGACGCTTTCCGGCTTTACGCTGAGCAACGGTTGGACGCGGGCGAGCGGGGATGACATCCTCGACCGGTGCGGTGGCGGTGCTCTGGTGGTGGGCGGAACCGTGACGAACTGCGCGCTGCTGGCCAATTCCGCGAACTTGTACGGCGGCGGCTCGGGCATTTATTACGGGGGTGCGGTTCTGAACTGCACGCTGGCGGACAACCGCGCGACACGCGGCGGCGCGGTCGACGTCCAGTATGCGGGCTGCGCGACGAGCCTGATTCAGTGGTGCGAGATTCATGACAATGTCGCCGAGAAGTACGGCGGCGGCGTGTATTGCCGCGACGCGGGGCTGGTGGCGAACAGTCTGGTCTACAGCAACACGGCGGGACGCTACGGCGGCGGCGTGCACCTGGCCTACGCCTGCCGCGCGGAAAACTGCGCGATCTATGCGAACGCCGCAACGGACACGGTGACCTACGGAATGGGCGGCGGCGTGATGTGCGAATTCGACGGCCCCGAGCTGTACAACTGCACCGTGGCCGACAACAGCGCGGGGCGCCAGGGCGGCGGCGTTTTCATCAAGGACGGCAACGGCTCCGTCGTGAACAGCATCCTTTATTTCAATGCGGCGGCGAGCGGGACGAACTGGCTGGCCAGCGGCGCGACGGGTTCGCAGATCATCTATTCCTGCACCACGCCCTCCGACGGGCTGCCCGGCGGTGCCGGCTGTGCCGCCGGCGATCCCCTGTTCACAGACGAAGCCGCACATGACTATTCTCTTCTCCCTCTGTCGCCGGCGCACGATGCCGGCCTCAACTCGGCTTGGGCGTCCAACACGCTGGACGCGGCCGGCAACCCTCGCATCGGGGGCGACGTCGTCGACATGGGAGCTTATGAACGTTTCCAGACGATCATCAGCTTGGCGACTGTGGTCACCTATGCCGTTTCCAACATCACGGCGACGACGGCCGATTGCGGCGGTGTGGTCACGGACGACGGCGGCGCGACGGTCACGGCAAAGGGGCTGGTATGGGGAACGGCTGTGAATCCGACAACGGACTCGCACACGGGCGGCGGACTCTGGGACGCGGGCGCCAGAGTCGGCGCCTTCGCCTATACGATCCCGGATCTCACGGGAGGAGAGACCTACTATGTGCGGGCCTACGCCGTGAACAGCTGCGGGACGGTCTACGGCGACGCGCAGGTTCTCACCACGATCCGCCAGTCGCCCGGCAACGGCCTGGATTTCGACGGCAGCAACGACTGTGTGGATATCGCGGACGACGAGACGCTCGATCTGACGACGGACTACACGCTCGAGTGCTGGTTCCGCGCCGACGAGTTCGGGGATCTGCGCGGTCTGATCAGCAAGTACATGACCGCGAGTGCCAACGGCTACTTCCTGCGGCTAAGCGGGACGGAACTTGATTTCGACGGCCGCGTGACAAGCGGGCTGGGGCTCCAGGCCGGATGCTGGTACCACGCCGCGGCGGTCAACAGCGGCGGCACGCGCACGCTCTATGTGAACGGCCGAAACGTCCCGCTCGGATCCGGAACCATGACGGTCGCCGCGAACACCGATTCGCTCCGCCTGGGCAGCGACTTCAGCGGCCGGTATCTGAACGGCCGCATGGACGAGATGCGCATCCGGAATGTCGCGCGCACGGAAGCCGACATTCTGGCGACCATGCACCGCGAGCCTTGCGGCAGCGAGGCGGGGCTCGTTGCCTGCTACACGTTCACCGCAAAGTCCGGCGCCGAGCTGTCCGACCTTACCGGCAACGGCCACACGGGTACGCTGACCAACATGGACGACGCCGACTGGGTGGTTTCGGGGGTGCCCTGCGCTTTCGCGATCGCCGATGCGACGGACCTGCGCGGCGTGTGGTCCGGGCAGCCGGATTCGCAGGCGTCCGGACGAATGACAATTGAAGGAGCTTCGGTCACGGGCGAGGTCTTTGCCGTGTTCGGCCACGACAACGCCGACGAGACGCAGAACGCGGCCGATGTGCCGGCGGGCGCTTCTGGACGCCTCGGGCGCGTGTGGCGCGTCGAGCGCGGCGGCGATGTGGCCGCAGACGTCGTCTGGGATGTCACCGGCCTCACGGGGCCGTTCGCGCTGCTGGTGGACGACGACGGCGTTTTCGCGGACGGCACGCTGGTCAGTGGAACAACCTGGGAGGGGGTGTTCCGCGCAAACGATGTGAACCTCACGGACGTCGGCTATCTCACGCTCGCGTACACGACCGAATCGTACGACCTCCCGTATGTGGAGACGCTGGCTGTGAGCAACGTGACGTACCACAGCGCCGTCTGCGGCGGCAACGTCACGGACGAGGGGGCGACGTCCGTGACCGGGCGCGGGGTGGTGTGGAATACGGGCGGGGCGCCGACACTGACCGCCCATGAGGGCTGCGCCGCGGCTGCCGACGGCGGCCCGGGCGTGTTCTCGTGCAGCCTGACGGGGCTGGCTCCCAAGACCAACTACTTCGTGCGCGCCTATGCCGTGAACAGCCGCGGCACAAACTATGGCGATGCGGTCCGTTTCACCACGCCCGCCAAAGCTCCCGGCGGCTGCGTCGAACTGACGGGCAGTTCGACGTACAACCAAAAGATCTGCACCGTCGGCGCCATCACGCCGGCCATCACCAACGAGCTTACGGTGGAGGCTTGGGTGCGGCTCGATGATGTGACCAAGGACAGCAAGGTGGTGTGCCGGTTTTCCACCGTCCCGTCGACCAAGGGCTACTATCTGGGCGTCATGGGCGGCAGGATCTACCCCGCGGTGTGGGATTCCGACCTCGTCCGCTACAGTTTCACCAACGGCGTCGTGACCGCCGGGAAGTGGACGCATCTGGCGATGACGTACAAGCGAGGCGACGCGCTCATCACGTATGTGAACGGCGTCGAGGCCGGTCGCACGAACGTGGCGGATCGGGCCATCAATAGCGCGGACGACATCATCCACATCGGCGTCGGTCCCGATAGCATCTCCTATTATGTGGACGGCCGCATTGACGAGGTGCGCGTGTGGCATGTGGCCCGCACGCAGGCCGAGATTCTGGAGACCCTGCACCGCGAGCTGACGGGGACGGAAACAGGGCTCTCATGCTACTATAACCTGAACGAACTGTCCGGTGATCGCGTGGAAGACCTTGCGTCATCGGGCAGCCATGCTCTGCTTTACGGCAGTCCGACGCCTGTTTGGAAAACGGCGGCATGGCCCTGCGCGGCTGACATCACGGACCGGCAGGATCTCCGCGCCGTCTGGAGCGCGCGCACCAATTCGCTGCCCTCGTCGCTGGCGACGATGGCGAACGATGCGGCCGCAGAGCCGGATTGCGCCATATTCGGACACGACGGCGGCGCGTTGAGCGTCAACCTGTCCGACAAGCCGGGCACGCTCAACTGGCGGTTGCAGCGTGTCTGGCAGACGGAGGACAAAGGCGTGGCGGACGGCGTCCTGAGATTTGATTGCAGCGAAATCGCAGATTTGATTTCCGTGCCGGAGCGTCTGCGGCTGTTGCGCGACGCAGACGGCGTGTTTGAGGACGCCGCCCTTCTGCCGGGCGTTTATAGCAATGACGTTTTCACGGTCACCAACCAGTCGTTCGCCACCGGAACCTATTACACGCTGGGCGAACTGCAGACGGGCCCCTACACCTACTACGCGGACGCTTCTCGTCCGGACGACAGCGGCAATGGAACGAGTTGGGCGACAGCCAAACGCACGATCCAGTCCGCCGTTGATTTGACGGCCTGGGGTGACACCGTACTGGTCACCAACGGCGTATACGGCGAAGGCGGGATCGTGCTACACGGCCAAGGCTTCACCAACCGCGTGGCGATCACCAAAGGCATCACCGTCAAGGGCGTCGACGGCCCGTCGGGCACCTTCATTGTCGGCGCCTCCGACCACGGGACGAACGGTCCGGCAGCCGCGCGCTGCGTCTGGATCAGCGCCGGTCTGCTGACCGGCTTCACGATCACCAACGGTCATACGCAGGCCGAGGGTGATTGGGCCTGCTATCAGCGCGGCGGCGGCGTCTTTCTGAATCAGGGCGGCACGGTCTCCAACTGTGTGATCGCGGGCTGCTCCGCCAATATCACCGGCGGCGGCGTCGACTTTCACTACGGCGGCTGTGTGGCCGGGTGCGTGATCGAAGGCAACTCGGTGGCCTATGGCGGCGGGGGCGTCAATCTGCACAAGGGTGCCTTGCTCGACCGGTGTGTTGTCCGCGACAACGCGGCCGACGGCAAGAGCACCCAGGGCGGGGGCGGGCTCTACTTTTACTCGGGCGGCACGGCACGCAACTGCCTGATCGCCGATAACCAGGCGGACAACGGCGGCGGCGTCTACATGCGCGCCGGCGCGACCAACGCCCTGCTCGAGAGCTGTACCGTGGCCGGAAACAGCGGTTCCCGCATTGGCGGTGTGTACATCTATGACGGCACGAACCTGAACTGCGTCATCTACGGCAACACGGGACTGACGGAGTCGAACAACATTGCGTTCGGCAGTTTGCGGCCGACGGTCGCATACTGCTGCGTTTCTCCGACAAACGCGCTGGCCTCGCACGGCGGTGAGGGCTGCTTCGACAGCGATCCTCTTTTCGCCAACGCGGACGACTATCGCCTTTCGGGCGGGTCGCCATGCCTGAACGTGGGACTGAAACGCAGTTGGATGAGCGGCGCGACGGATCTGGACGGGACGTCGCGTGTGCGCGGCGGCGCCGTTGATCTGGGCGCGTACGAGTATGGCGCGAGCGGCAACGCGCTCAACTTCAACGGGACCAACGCCTGTGTCAGCCTTGGGACGGACGAGTCTCTGGCTCTTACGAACGGCGCGTTCACCATCGAGGCCTGGATCAAACCCGTCGAGAAAACCGGCAGCTGCTCGATTTTCAGCCGCAAGAAAAGCGGTTCCGCCAATCCAGGCTATGCTTTCTATATCAACACGTGGAGCGATCCCGCCACGGCTGACGCCAAGCTCCGTTTCGAGACGCAGGGCCACTGTTCCGGGACGAGCGATCCGGTCATCAGATGGTGCGTCTGGCAGCACGTGGCCGTCACATGGGACGGCGCCGCGCTGCGGTTTTACGTCAACGGCGAGGAGAAGGCGGGCACGTCGAGCATCAGTTTCGTCGCCAGTACGGACCAGGCGATGCTCGGCGCGTTCTCAAACACGAATTTGTTCTACAAAGGCGCGATGGACGAAGTGCGCGTGTGGTCGACCGCGCGCGGCGCGGACGAGCTGCGCGACGCCATGCACACGACGCTCGACGGCGATGAGGCCGGACTGCTCGCGTATTACCGGTGCGACGCCACGGATGGGGCCTCCCTGCCGGACATGAGCGGCAACGGTCTCGACGGCGCGCTGGTGAATGGGGCAACCTTGACCGTGAGCCAGTATCCGGTGGCCGACACGCTCGCCGGCCTCGCGAATCTGCGCGGCGATTGGATTGCGCGGACCCACTCGCTCGCCTCATCGATTCTGAGCGTGTCGAACGCCGTTGTCGCGGGCACCGACTTCCGCGTGTTCGGCCACGACGGAGGCGCGCTGGAACAGACCGTGGCCGACAAGCCGGGCAACCTGGTCTGGCGGCTGGGCCGCGTGTGGCGGACGGAGGGCGAAGGAACCGTTACGGGCGATTTCGCCTTTGACTGTTCCGGCATCGGGGGCCTCATCTGGAATGCGGACAATCTGCGCCTTGTGTCCGGCAGCGGCGACACGCTCGTCGGTGCGGACACGGTGGCGGGAACGTACGCGGGTGGTGTCTTCACCGTCTCCGGCGTGTCGCTCGCGGACGGTGCATCCTACACGTTGGGCGAACAGGGGTCGCCGGTCACGATCACGGCCGAGGCCGGTGCGCACGGCAAGGTTGAACCGTCCGGAGCGGTCAGCGTGCCGTACGGCGGCGGCACCAACTTCGTCGTCGCGCCCGACACGTACTGGCACGTGGGGGACGTAACGACCAACGGCGCGTCCGTCGGCGCGGTGACGGAATTCGCCTGGGCCAACGTGACGGCCGACGGAAGCTTCGAGGCCTCGTTTGCGGCGAACGTCACCTCGCATGAGACGCCGGAGTACTGGTTGGCGCAGTTCGGTGTGACCGGCGATTTTGAAACCGCCGACGTTTCGGATTCCGACAACGACGGCTACACGGCGTGGCAGGAATATGTGGCCGACACCGATCCGACCAACGCCGTCTCGCACTTCCGTGTGACCGCGATCTCCAACGGCCCGCCCGTGAGGGTGTTTTTCGAACCCGGCTCGTCGGTTCGGGCCTACACTCTGCAGGCGACGACCAATCTCGCGGCAGGCCCGTGGGCTGATGTCCCCGGCCAGGGTCCACGTGCCGGCGCGGGTGGCGCGGACGCCATGGCGGACGATGCGGGCGATCGCACACGGTTCTACAGGGTGAAGGTGGAGGTGCCGTGACGCGAACATGGACATATACCTCGAAATGAAAAACAAAATGTTTGAACGCTCAACGTTCAACGTTCAACGCTCAACGCGCAAGAGGGGAGGACTGCGAGCGCCTGCCAAGCCCTACGGGTTTTTTACTTGAGAGTTGAGCGTTGAGCGTTGAGAGTTGAGAGTTACTTAGTGTTTAACGTTACAAAGGATTCGCTTATGCCTGACCAGAGATTCGACTTGGAGGAGCGGCTTCTGAACTATGCGTCGCAGATCATCCGGCTGGTCGAGGAACTGCCGGACACGCGCGCGGGTAACCACATCGCCGGCCAACTGCTTCGTTCCGGCACCTCTCCGTTGCCCAACCACGGCGAGGCGGAAGGCGCGGAGTCGAAGAACGATTTCGTCCACAAGCTGGGGATTTGCCACAAAGAACTGCGCGAGTCGCGCCGCTGGCTCAAGCTGATCCGGCGCGTGCCGCTGCTGACCGACACCGCCGCGTTGGATGCGGCCCTGGACGAGACCGACGAACTCGTCCGCATCTTCGCCGCCAGTATCCGCACCGCCCGCGCCGGCGGCTGCCGGGAAGATGGCGAGACGTATGGGGAAGAGAAGGGATGAACGCTCAACGCTCAAGTGGGGAGAAGTGGGGAATGGGAATGAACGCTCAACTCTCAACGTTCAAGTGGGGAGAACTGCGAACGACTGCCAAGCCCTACGGGTTTTTACTTGAACGTTGAGAGTTGAACGTTTAAGTTACCCCTTCGTTTTTGCCCACCCCAGTGGGCGGCGGTCGTGTCTCCTGACCCCTCATGTGCGGCAACGCCGTTGACGCGCGCGCCGAAATCAAGCGGGGGCTAATCTTTTAGGTCGGGACGGAGCCCGACCCTCCATTTCCTTTGAAGAACCTTTGTTTTCGATGATGAGGGACGGCCTCCGTACCGTCCGCGGTTGGGAAGAGGCCTTTGCAAATCACACAAATTTAGAATTGCGGTCGGATATTGCCAAGGCGTGACGATTGTGTGATACTTACTGCAACAGTGATATTTTTGTTATCCGGCCTGTTGCCGCCCGCATCACGGTGGCGCGATGATGGGGAGTCTGTGGCAGAAAATCGACGTCTAACAAAAAAGAGGGTCTCCATGGCGCACGCGTACCGCTCACGGTTCCTGTTCCTTTCCGCGCTTCTTTCGGCCGCCGGGGTGGCCGGGCCTGCGGTGTTTCCCGCCCCCGGCGCGACGCCCGGCGCCTGCCGGCTTGTGGCCCGGGAGGACTTTGACGCGGGCGATACATGTGCGCCGCCGGAGATTTTCGGGCGGCGCTTCTGGAACATGCTGCCTGCCGGCGCGAAACATGGAAAGGGCAAAGAGGCCATCACGGGCGAAGCGATGGTCCGCGAGGCGGCCGGCTCTTACCATGTGGCGGACCTGCGCGCCCCCGGCGACGATCCTCTCGCGGTGAGCGGGGACAAGCTGTATACCCTTAAGCCCGATCCCGCCGTGCCGTTCCTCGTCAGCTGCGGGGCGGGGCGCCCGCCGTTCCGCTGCCTGGACGATTTCCACGCCGACAAGAAAAGCTATGAGGCGTGGAAACGCGAGCACCCGAACTTTCTGGGGTTCAGGGCCGGCTCGGAGTGGGACAACCAGTTCATCGCGCACATGTTCTCCCGGTCGGAAGGGACGCTCGCGGAGGGACGCCGGAGCACATGGACGGAGACGGCGGTCGCGCGGACGAAGGCCTTGCGGGCAACCTGCCAGTCCGACCGGGAGGCCGCGGTCCGCGGGCTGCACGAGTGTTACAAGGGAATCCGTCGCTACTATTTCGACGACCCCGGCAAAATGACCTTCCTGCGTGCCGGCTGGTCGTTTGACCATTATTGCCTGGAGTGGGGCGCCGGGCTGGCGGTTCTGGAAACCACAAGTACCGGCAACTACCGGCACCAGGTGGGCATGGCTTTCATCCGCGGCGCGTCGCGGCAATACCGCAGGCCGTGGGTGTGGTACATGGCCTCTTATTACAACGGCTACCAGAAAGACGGGACGCGTTCCGTCAACAACGAGCCGAACTATGTGTCGACCACGCGGTCCGACACGGTGGGGCAGGAAGAGAACTCGGGGCCGGGCTTCGGCATGTCGGTTTCGCTCAAGCGGCGCGACAATTACCTGGCCTACCTGTCCGGCGCGAGTGTCGTCGAGCACGAGGATTGGGGGCGGGCCTATTGCCGGCTGGAGCCGGGGAACCCGCCGAAGTGGTCGCTCTCGCCGCACGGCGAGGCGATGAGGGAGTGGTATGCGTTCACGCGGCGGCATCCGGGCCGCGGAGTCAGCTACGCGCCGGTGGCGCTGCTGATCCCGTTCAGCCAAGGCATGCCCGTCGGGGGCGGCAGCCCCTTCTCGTTCTTCCCGGTTGAGCGTCCCGACACGATGGTCGACGGTTTCCTGTACACGCTGGTGCCGCACGCGCAGGATCTGCGCAAGGGCAAGGAAGGGTGCCTCTCCAACAGCCGTTACGGCGACATCTACGACGTGCTGGCGGGTGACCCGCCCGGCGGGCCCGCTTCCCTGTCCGCCCTGCCGAATTACAAAGCGGCGGTCCTGTTGGGCAAGCAGAACATCGGCGCGCCGATCGCCGCGCGGCTCATGGACTACGTCCGGCAAGGGGGGACGCTGGTCATCAACGCCCGGCAGGTGAACCAGCATTTTCCGCCCGGGTTTCTCGGCGCGAAGCTGACGGGCAAGACCGCCGAGGTCGCCGGCCCCGTCACCGATCTGGCCGGCAACGGCACGGTCGCCCTGTCCGAACCGTACGATTACGAGCCGCTGGCGTTGTCGGGCGCCCAACCGGTATGGACGGACAGCAAGGGCGGCGTTCTGGCGAGCGTGAACACGTACGGCCGCGGCCGCGTGATCCTGACGTCCGCCGATTACCTGATGCCCCGCAACAAAGTGAATATGCAGGATCCCGCCGCGAAGCTGCCGCTGATCGGGCGGCTGATGGAACAGATCGTGCGGGAGGTCCTGCCCGTGGCGGTCGAAGGCGACATCGAATACGGGCTCAACCGCGTGGACGGCGGCTGGTGGGTTTACCTGATCAACAACAAAGGCGTGACGAAGTTCACGCAGACCCCGGACGAACTTGATCCCGCGGAGACGGCCCGGGTAACGGTGGATTTGCGGGCGCTGCGCGTGAACGGCGTCCGCGAACTGCTGACAAACGAGCCCGCCGCGTTTGACCGGGAGAAAAACAAACTCACGATCGACGTCGGCCCGGGCGACATCCGGGTTGTGGAAATCAAGGCCGGAGTCGGCTCGTGAGCCGGTCGCGCAGCCCCGTTTCTCTTTAACCTTCTAACCGGACAACAAACGCGCATAAACAGAAAAGGACAACCGCTATGCAGGGCAAAAAAGCGCACCGCAAACCGAGCATCAACGACGGCACGACGTTTGACGTCGTGTACGGTTTCGACATGGAGACCGATGTCGGCTCTTTCACCCCGTACTACGAGGGTGTGAAGCACGGCACGCCGGAACTCCTGAAGCTTTTGAAGAAGCACGGCATCCAAGCGACGTTCTTCTGGACGGGGCACGCGGCCGAGAACAACCCCAAGACCGTACGGCTTGTCCGCGACGCCGGGCACGAGACGGGCTGCCACGGGCTCCAGCACGAGACGCTGGGCGACCCGATCTTCCCGCTGCCCAACAACTATCCGATCCTGCCCTCCGAGGTGGAAGGCCGCTTGCGCGAAGCCACGCGGATCGTGAAAAAAATCAGCGGAGTGCATCCCACGAGCTTCCGCTGCCCGCGTCTCTGGGGCAGCACAAAGGTGGTCAACGTGCTGGAAAGCCTGGGCTATCTGGCGGACGCCACGTTCCCGCTGTACTTCTTCAGGAAGCCGTTCACGCCGTACCACCCGTCGTCCAAAGACTGGACCAAACCGGGCAAGATGAAAATCGTGGAGATCCCCAACTTCTGCGACCTGAGCATGAAGAGCAACGATCCCTTCCAGCGCGACCGCGACCAGTGGCCGCTCTTCCGCACGAAAGGCGCGGATGCCCTGATGGAAAAGGCCGAGAGCTTCATCGCCTATGTCGAGGCCCGGAAGCAACGCCCGGTGCTGTGTTTCTATATGCATCCTTGGGAGTTTCACCCGATGCCGCAGGGCGCGCTCGATTTCGGGGAGAGCAGCGTGCGCCCGCTGCCGTTCATCGTGAAGAACTGCGGGCCCAAGGCGCTCAAGCAGCTCGACCGTCTGTGCGACCTGCTTAAGAAGCGCGGCGGGCGGTTCGTCACCGCGAAGCAGCTTGCGGCAGAGCAGAAATGACGGCACCGGCGCAAGGGAGCCCCCGTCCTGTTTTCTGACAGGTGGAACACGGTCTCCCCTTGCGGCCGGGAACGACGACTTTCCGATCCGACCGTTCTTATCAGGAGGTGACCATGTTGAGACACACTCTGTCCCGCCGCAGTTTTCTCGCGTCCGCGGCATCGACAACAGCGGCCGCATGCGGCGCAGCTTACGCGGTCGCGGCGGCGAATACCGCTGCTCCCGCCGCATCCCCGGCGTCCGCCGAACAAGGCGGCCAGCGGCTGCCGGTCGCGCAGTTGCAGAAATGGGAAGCGCTCCAGTACGGCATGTTCATCCACTACGGCCTCGCCACGTTTGCGCAGAACGAGTTCCCGTCGGGCAAGGAGCCGGCCACGCTTTACGCGCCGGACAGGCTGGATGTTGACCAGTGGGTGTCGGTCGCGCGCGACGCCGGGATGAAGTACATCGTGCTGACCGCGAAGCACGTGGCCGGGCATTGCCTGTGGCCGAGCAAGCACACCGACTACACCGTGGCCAACAGCACGGACAAGACCAATGTGGTGGAGAAACTCTGCCAGGCCTGCGAGAAGCGGGGCGTGCTCCCCGGCCTGTATTACAACAGCAGCGACAACCGCGACCGTTTCGGCAGCCGGATGCTTTTTGACGAGGGCGTTAAATCGTGGGGTGAAATGTCCAACATCCCGAAGCCCTCGGAGCGTCTGAAACCGGTCACGCCGTTCACGTCGTCGCTGTACCAGACCTTCATGACGGCCCAGATCACGGAGCTGCTGACCCAGTTCGGCCCCATCGCCGAGATGTGGATCGACATGCCGGGCATTCTCGGGCCGGGCTACCGGACGTTCCTGTATCAGGAGATGGCCCGTTTGCAGCCGCAGACCGTCATCATGATGAACAGCGGTGGCAGCGACTTCAGCGAAAACCGCGCTTGGCCGTCGGATCTGGTTTCGATGGAGCGGCATGTCCCGTCCAGCGGCTTCTCGAAATGGCGGACGATCCGAGGGAAGCGATGCTACATGCCCGGCGAAGTGTGCGACCCGATCGGCAAGCATTGGTTCTGGGTGGCCGGGGACGCGCCGCGTTCCGACGAGACACTGGTGAACCTTTTCAACTCGTGCCGTAAGGGCGGCGCGAATCTCTTGCTGAATGTTCCGGCGGACAAACACGGGCTGATTCCGGAAGAATCGGTGCAGGCGCTGATGCGCTTGCGGAAGAACGCGGGAATCTGAGGGAATAAGGTATGATTAAGGGAAACGGGTGGCGCTTTTGCTGGATACTTTTGTCTGCTGTCTCCGCGGGCCTGTCGGCAGGGTCTGCCGTCGGGGCGCCTCAGGAGTGGCTGAACGCCAAGGAGTGCGGCGCGTCGGGGTCGAGATATGAGACGACCGCGTCGACCGAGGCCGGCTCGCGCCGGATTAAGGTGGCGGACGCGGGGGACTTCCAGGTGGGGCAGGGCGTCATGGTGTCGAAAGCCAACATCCGTTACCTTCCGACGCGGCTCTGGGGGGCCGGCGAGATCTACCGGAACTCGAAGCCGGTGACGAACTCCGTGGAGGTGCGGGGCTACGACGGCACGCAGGGGAGCTGGGTGGTCTACGTGCTCGACGTCGCGCCCTCCCCCAAGCCCGCCTTCCGGTGGACCGGCGACCTCGGGCGCACCTGGCGTCCGGAACAGCCGGTTACGCACGACTGGCAGCCGCTGGAGGGCGGCGTCGAGGTGCGCCTCAACCCGCGCGATTGGGAAAGCGGCTACGTGATCGCCATCGGCGCGCGCGACCAGCTGATCAGCCGGATCGAGAAGATCGAGGGCAACGTCCTGACCCTGAGCGACCCGGCCAACCGCACGGTGAGTGACGCCGTGGTCCGGCACAACGACACGGCCGCGCTCCAGGCGGCGGTTGACCGGGCGCTCAAGGAGAAGCGCAACCTCTTCGTGCCGATCGGGCACTACCGGCTGGCCCATAGCATCCGGGTCAGCAACCCCGCGGCGATCACGATCGAGGGCGCAAGCGCCGTGGACACCGTGCTCGACATCAGCGAAGGGGCAGGCCCCTGCATCCAACTTTTGGAGGGTATCGAGGCCACGGTCCGCAATTTCCGCATGACCGGGTTCATGGGGTTTGAAGACCGCGATATGGCCGGCCACATGCGGACGCGAGGCTCCATCGGGATCTGGGGCTTTGGGTTAAAGCACTGCTGCGCCGTCAACATTGCGAACACCGAGCGCGTGCTGGTCGAGAACTGCCACGCGAGCCGGATGTCGGGCGAATGCTTTGTGGCGGGGGGACGCAGCCGCGGCGCGGTGAAGCCCGGCCGTTCGCACACCAAAAAAATCACCTACCTGCGCTGCTCGGTCACCGATTCCGCCCGCAACGCCTTCAACGATGTGATGTGCGGCATCGAGAACACGGATGTCCTGAACTGCCGGGTCGTGGATGTCGGCGGCTGCTCGTGGGAGGGCGCGTCGCGGTTCGTCACCTTCTCGGGCAACTATGTCCGCAACTCCGGTACGGTGGCGATCGGCAATCTCGGCCCTGCCAACCGGGACGACACCTACCCCAGCCTCGGCGCGGGGCAGACCATCGTCGCGGACAATGTGTTTGAGAGCGGCGTGTGTTACGGCGGCTGCGCCGTCCGTTCCGCGCGCGGGGCGACACAGGTTATCGTGCGCAACAATATTTTCATCAATTTCGGCTCATCGGCCGTGGAGGTGGGAGGGGGCAGTTATGGCAACGCCTACCCCTCCGCCAACACGACCATCACGGGCAACATCTTCGACATGACGGCCGTGGGCCAGAAAAGCGTTGCCCGGACGGCCATTCTTGTCGCCGCCGACGACACGGTTGTGGCCGACAACCAGATCTATGTCCGCGGGACAAACGACGCCGCGGTCACGGGTATCCGGCTGCGCGAACCCGCCGTCAACGCGCTCATCCATGACAACCTGCTGCGCAACTGCGGCACGGGCATCGAGAGCGTCGCCGCGCGGACGGTGGTGAAAGCGTGTGTGGATGCGGCGACCTTTGATGCTGGAAACGGCGTCGTGCCCCTCGGTTGGCAGCCGCACCTGTACCGCGGCTGGACGCTCTCTTGGTTCCGCGGGGGGAAGCCCGCCGGATCGTCAGAGATCGAATCGTTCGAGCCGCTGGCCTCGCGTTTCAAACTGAAGCAGCCCGGCGACATAAAAAAAGGCGACCTGTTCGAGATCCGTTCAGACGCGGCGAACTGGAATATTCATGACAACATGATCGCCGGCTGTCTCAAGCCCATCGCCTTCGATTCCCAGGGGAGCGCCACCTCTTTCCTGAAAGGCAACCTGATTTCGCGGGACGGGGCCGCAGGTGTGACGCAGGCCGTTCAGATTGTTCGCGGCCAGTTCCGGTCAAGCGGCAACCAGCTCAACGGTTTTGAAGGAGAACAATGAAAGCGAGTCAACTGAGCAAACGATTCGCCAAGGCCGGGAAACGGGCCGTTTGGGCAGGGGGCGCTGACGCGGGCGCGCGGCGCGTCCCTTCGGGGTTGCGCGCAACGAGGTTTCATGTGACACGGTCCTCCGGAGGTCTTGACGGACAAGAAAGGCGTTCGGTACAGTGTCTACGGCGATTTGTCGGCTTCATGGAGATTGAGGCGGCGGGTGGTTGTCCGGCGGTTCTCCGTCCGGACGGTGTGATGAGTGTTGAGTGAGGTGTTTACACGGTTTGAGGTAACGAAAGGGTAACGGTATGGAGCAGTTTATTGGGATTCTCTTGTTGGTGGCGGGCGGTTTTTCGGCGGCCAGTTTTTATGTCCCCTCCCACGCGATTAAAAAGTGGACGTGGGAAACCTATTGGATCAGCCTCGGCTTTGTGGCGTGGGTGATCCTGCCGCCGCTGTCCGGGCTGATCACGACGCCGGACTTGTGGGCCATTCTGCGTTCGAGCCCAATGAAGAGCATTCTCGGGGCATACGGGTTCGGCGTGCTCTGGGGCTTCGGCGGACTCATGAGCGCGCTGGGCCTGCGGTATCTGGGGCTTTCGCTCGGGCAGTCGGTCTGCCTGGGGGTCTGCTCGATCGTGGGCACGCTGGTGCCTGCGGCCATCGACGGGAAAATCGGGCTGCTGTTCACGACGATGCCGGGCATCGTCGTGCTGCTGGGCTTCCTCGTGTGCCTGGCCGGCACCGCGCTGTGCGGGTATGCGGGTGTGCGCAAGGAAACGATGTTGAGCGAAGAGGAGAAGAAAGCCTCGGTCAAAGAGTTCGCGCTGGGCAAGGGCGTCACGATGGCGGTGTTGGGCGGCATCATGAGCGCGAGTATGGCCCTGGCCTTTACCGCGGGCGCGCCGATCGCCCGGGTGGCGGTGGATGCCGGCACGGTGGAGGTCTTCAAGAACATGCCGCTGCTGGTCTTCGCGCTGGCGGGCGGGTTCACGACCAACTTTATCGCCACCATGCTGAAGACCAAAAAGAACAAGGCGTTCGGCGACTATGTGGTGCGGCCCCGGAGCACCCTGTTCTTCAATTACTTCCTCGCGATCATCAGCGGGATCCTGTGGTACGGGCAGTACTTCAGCTTCGGCACGGGCACGACGAAACTGGGCGAGTACAGCTATGCGGGCTGGAGCATTTTCATGGCCGCGATCATCATCTTCAGCAATCTCTGGGGGCTGGTGCTGAAGGAGTGGAAAGGGGTCGACGCCAAGACCCGCCTGTACCTGTGGACGGGCATTATCGCGCTGGTCGTTTCGGTCGTCATGATCGGCGTCGGCGACGGGCTTGCGCGCGCGGCGTAGCTGCCGTGCCCGGTTCCCCGTGAAACATAAAAAAGGAAGCGGAGCATGAGAGTAAGGCTTTTAGGGCAGACGGCATGTTTATCCGCGGCAGTTTATTGTTTCACGTGCGGCGATTCGTCCGCCGGGGTTGTCCTGCCGGAAGGCGGCGCTCCGGCGGCGCTGGCCGCCGCCCACTTTCCGGACCGCGTGCACGAGTTTGTCTGGCGCAACTGGAACGCGGTTGATCCGGCCAAGCTGGCGAAGGTGCTGGAGACTTCCGCGGAGAACGTCGCGGCGCTGGCCGCCTCCATGGGGCTGCCGCCGGCGGCGGCCATTCCGCCCGAGATAAAAACGCGCGGTTATGTTTCGGTGCTCCGGCGCAACTGGCACCTTTTGCCCTACGGCCAACTGCTGGAACTGTTGGAGATGACGCCTGAGCGCCTGGACTTCTGCCTGCGGGAGGAGGATTTCCTCTGGATCAAACTGGGGAGCCTGAAACCGAAGTGCGCGGCGCTGCGCTACACGCCGCCCAACGAGGCGGCCCGCCGCCGCGCGGCCGAGATCCGGCGGGTGGTCGAGCGGGAGTTTGGCGGGCAGCTCCGCCTCCCGGTGGAGCCGCGCTTCGATTTCGTGCGGCAACTCGGCAGCCCCCTGCCCGGTTACGCGGCACCGTCAGAAACGGGCGGGCCGGTTTCCCTGCGGTTTGTCTATTCCTATCTCGCGGTCTTCGGCGACCCGCTGCTGAACCCCAAGCTGGACCCGTATCCCGACGGCTTTTTGCAGCGGCTTTCCTCCGTGGGGGTCAACGGCATCTGGCTGCACGTCGTCCTGCGCGACCTGGCGCCCGGCGGGGAGGCCTTCCCCGAATTCGGCGACGGTCATGCCCAGCGCCTGGCGAACCTCCGGGGCTTGGTGGAGCGGGCCAAGCGGTACGGCGTCGGCGTGTACCTCTACATGAACGAGCCGCGGGCCATGCCCAACGCCTTCTTTCAAAAGCGTTCCGGGATGGCCGGCGTTCAGGAGAAGGAGCTGACCGCCCTCTGCACGTCGCATCCGGCGGTCCGGAAATGGATGGCCGACGCGTTGGCGCACGTGTTCCGTGAAGTGCCGGGACTGAGCGGCATCTACGCGATCACGGCTTCGGAAAACCTGACCAGTTGCGCGTCGCACGGACGCTGGCAGACCTGCGGGCGCTGCAAAACGCGCAGCGACACCGACATCATCGCCGAAGTGGTCGCCACGCTGGAGGAGGGTGTTCACCGCGGCAGCCCGGCGGCCAACGTCATCGTGTCGGATTGGGGCTGGAAGGGGCACGGCGACGCGAGGGAGATCATCGCCCGCCTGCCGAAGACCGTCTGGCTCATGTCGGTCAGCGAATGGGACTTGCCGATCGAGCGCGGAGGCGTCAAAACCAAGGTGGGCGAATATTCGATTTCCGCGGTGGGCCCCGGCCCGCGGGCTTTGCGGCATTGGGAGTCTGCCGCGCAAGCCGGGATCAGGCGGGCCGCCGAAATCCAGTTCAACAACACCTGTGAGATCGCGAGCATCCCCTATCTGCCGGTGATGGACCTTGTGGCCGAGCACATCCGCAACCTGGCCCCGCAGAAGCTCAACGGCATGCTGATCGGGTGGACGATGGGCGGGCACCCCTCGCCGAACTTCGAGCTTGCCCGGCGCCTGAACAGGGCGCCTGTGCCCGAGGTCGGCGCGGAGCTGGAGCAGATGGCCCAAGAGCGGTTTGGCGCCGCGGGGGGACCTCACGCGCGCCGGGCGTGGACGCTGCTGAGCGACGCTTTCCGCCACTACCCGTTCCACATCAGCGTGGTCTACACCTCCCCCGTGCAGTGGGGGGCGGCCAACCCGGTGTATCCCGCAAAGACCGGCTACAAGGCGACGATGTGGGGGCTCCCCTACGACGATTTGGACGGGTGGCGCGGCCCTTACCCGCGCGAGGTATTCGCGTCCCAGTTTGAGAAGCTGGCGGCCGGCTGGGGGCCGGGCGTCGCCGAACTGCGGAAGGCTGTGGAAAAGGCGCCGCCCGGCCGGCGCGGCGCGGTCCAGTCCGACCTGAGATATGCACGGGCGGCGGGCATCACGTTCCAATCCGTCGCCAACCAGGCGCGTTTCGTGATCGCCCGCGACGCGCTTGCGGAATCCCCGGACACGCTGCCGCCGGCCGAGCGCCAACGCCTGGGGAAAGAGATCCGGCAGCGCTTGGAATCCGAGATCGGGCTGGCCCGCGAACTGTATGCGCTGGTGTGCGAAGATTCGCGGATCGGGTTTGAGCCGTCGTGCCAGTACTTTTACCTGCCGCTGGATCTGCTGGAAAAGGTGGTCAATTGCCGCTGGCTGCAGGGGCAGCTCGCGGATAAGGAGTAAAACAAAAAATGAAACGGCGCAATTTTTTACAGTGCGCGGGGCTTTGCGGAACCGGCGGGCTGGTCGGTATGGTTCCTGCGGCGTTGGCGCAGGCGTCTGCCGCTCCCGATGGCGCTGTCCCGAAAAAGTCCACGCCTCTGACGATCCGGCCGTACCAGCTTTTGTGCACGGTGTGTTCGCTGGGCGAAGAGGGCCATGAGCCGGTGCGGCAATATGAGAGAGCCAGGCAGATCCGCGACGCGCTCCGGAGAAATCCGGACGTGCCCGTGACGCTCGCCTGCCATGCCGGCGCCTTGTACTCCTTTCAGGATTCCGGCACGGGAGAGGACACGCCGGAGAGCGATGAGTTCAACCGGAAGCGCGATCTGGATGTTTTGCAGATCCTCGGCCTGGCGCCCGGCTGCACGCTGCCGGCGCGCGCGCTGTTTGAGCTTTTGCTGAAGGGGCTGCCCACGGTGTCGGGCATCTGCGGCTATGACACGGTCACGGGCGAGGCGTGGAAGGGCTGCCCGAAAGCCGCGGGCGACAATTACGAGAAAGGATTCGAGAAGGGCGTCAGAGCGCTGATCTCCCCGCGGACCGAAGAGGAGATGGCGCGGGAGAAGGCCAAGTCGCTGCAGGCGCTCTATGCCGCCAGCGTCGTGCCTGTCCGGCCGCACATTCTCGTCTGCGCGGTGTGCCAGTACGGCGAAGGGCTGCGTCCGGGCTACAAGGAGGACAACCTGCCCGAGCTGCTCGACCTGATCCTGAACCGTAAGCCCGACATCGGGATCAAGATGGCGAAGGGGGCGGACTGGATGATCTGCGCCCCCTGCCCGGGACGCAATCCCGAGCTCAACTGTTGCACGCACGTGATGGGGTCCGGCGACCTGGACAGCCAGAAGCGCGATTTGGATCTGCTCCAGAAGGTCGGATTGAAGTTCGGCAGCACCATGAAAGCACGGGACCTCTACCGGCTGATCTTCGAGCGGATCACCACGACGCACGGCATTCCCGACATCTGTATCAAGTACAACACCATGCCTTCGGTGTGGTGGGACGAGTGCTGCGGACACCTTTTTCAGGGCAACCCGCGCGCGAAATACGAAAAGGGCAGGCGGGGGATGATGAAAAAGCTCAACCTGGCCCGGAATAAGTGAAAGGAAGGATGACGATGACAAGATTCAAACGCGGTATCACGACCTTCGCGGTTTTGGCCGCCATGGCGGGCGTGTCTTCTCTGGTGGCGTCGGCGCAGAATCTGCCGAAGGACACCCTGCAGGATCTCGGGGCTCCGCCCGCGCAGCCGGGCGACGAGGCATGGACGTTCATTAATGATCTGAAAGCGCCGCTTTGGGGCGACGGCCTTGGCTGGAGCCCGCGCGCGGCCGCGGCGGGCGAGGCCGACCTGAGCCGCGGTGTCCGCGTCGACGCGAATTTTCCAGACCCCGAGGGGATGCTGAAGACGGCCTATGCCGACGTGGCCGACTTTTGCGCGGCCGGCAAGATCCCGGCCAACGGCCCGTTCGTCATCGAGACCGCAAAGGCGGAGACGCCGGTGTTCGAGGCCTACCGGATCGAGGTGACCGCGGACCGCTGCCGGATTCTGGCCGCCGACACGGAGGGCATCCGCCGCGGCCTTTTCAAGGTTGAGGACATGATGCGCGAGGTGTGCGGGCCGTTCCTGCCGCTCGGCACAACGGAACGCAAACCGTTCATCAAGTCCCGCATCTCCCGCTGCTTTTTCGGACCGATCAAACGCCCGCCGCGTTACCGCGACGAGCTGATGGACGACGTGGACTATTATCCCGACCAGTACCTGAACCGCTTGGCGCATGAAGGCGTTAACGGGCTATGGCTCACGATCACGTTCAAGGATCTGTGCAAGACGGGGGTGGCTCCCGAGTATGGTGAGAACGTCGAGCGCCGTCTGGCCAAGCTGCGGAAGACGGTTGAGCAATGCCGCCGGTACGGGGTCAGCATTTACATTTTCTCCATTGAGCCGACGGCGTGGGAGACCGATTCGCCGGTACTGAAGCGGCATCCGGAACTCGGGGGCGACCTGATTGGCAACACCCGTCCGTTCTGCCCGTGGTCGGACGTCTCGCAGCGCTATCTCTACGAGTCGACGCGCTTCATTTTCTCTCAGGTCCCGCATTTGGGCGGGATGATCAACATCAGCCATGGCGAGCGCCGGACGACTTGCCAAAGCGTGGTTGCCGCGACCAGCAACCGGCGCTCCACCTGCCCCGTCTGCTCGAAGAAAGAGCCGTGGGAGATCATTCACAGGACGCTGCAGCCCATGGCCAAGGGGATGCACGACGCCAACCCCGACGCCAGATTCATCGCTTGGTTTTACATGCCCCAGGATGAGGACTTGGGCGACTGGGTCTATGAGCTTCCGAAACACTGTCCCGAGCACGTCACGATGCAGTTCAATTTCGAGTCGGGCGTGACGAAGGACGTGTTCGGCCGCGGCCGCAGGGGGGCGGATTACTGGATCTCGACGCCGGGGCCGAGCCAGCGGTATGAGCGGCTGGCCTCGTTCGCGAAAGAGGCCGGCACGCCGATGTCGGCCAAGATCCAGACCGGCTGCTCGCATGAGGTGGCCACCATCCCCTTTGTCCCTGTTCCCGGAATGCTGTACCGCAAATTCAGCGCGATGCGGGAGTTGGATGTTTCGAACGTGATGCTCTGCTGGTATTTCGGCAATTATCCCGGGATCATGAACCGGGCGGCGGGAGAGCTTTCGTTCGAACCGTTCCCGGAGAACGAAGCGGCGTTCATGCGCCGTCTGGTCGGGCCGGAATGGGGGCGTCATGCCGAAACGGTCGCGCGCGCCCTGACGCTCTTCACCGAGGGGTACGGCCATTATCCCCTGGTGACCGAATTCCAGTACTGGGGGCCCATGCATGACGGCGTGGTCTGGCCGTTGCTCCTGCGCCCCCGTGATGTGCCGCTCGCGCCGACTTGGCAGATCGCGTGGCACACGGGCCAGCACATCGGCACCCCGTACGCGCCGAGCGGCGACCGGATCGGCGAGGCGCTTGGGCAGGTCTACACCCTGTCCGAGGCGATCGAGGAGTGCCGTGCGATGAGTGACCTCTGGGATCAGGGCGTGGCGCTGCTGCGTGAGGTTGAGGCCGACCCCGCCCTTCTGCCGCAGAGGCGGCTGGACATCGGCGTGGCCCGGGCTTTGGGCATCCAGTTCCGCAGCGGCCTGAACATTCTCCGGTTCTATGACCTGCGCGAGCGCATGGTGAACGGGAAGCCGGAGAAGCAGCGCACGCTCCTCGGGGAGATGCGGCGCATTGTGGAGGAGGAGCGGAAAAACGGCGCGGAATTGGTCTGGTTGTGCGGCCGCGACTCGCGTCTTGGGTTCCATTCCGAGGCCGAGGGCTATAAGTACTTTCCCGAAAAAATCCGCTGGCGCATGAACCAGTTGAAAAACGTGCTCGAAAAAGAGATTCCCGCGCTTGAGCGCGATATCGCGTCCGGCAAAGATGTGTTTGCGGAATACTCCGGGCGCGCGCCCGCCGGCGTCTCGCTGCGCTCGCTCTACTGCGGGGATATCGGCAACCGGACAAAAGATATTTCCGGGTTCTTCCCAAGGGACTTCGTGTGGCAAACGTGCGAGAAACCGGCGCCCCGCAAGGCCGGCGCCAAAAACTTCCGGTGGACGGTTTGCCACGACCGCGATGCCTTTTACGTGGCGTTTGACGGCGCGGAAAAGTCAGACAGTATCACGCTGACCCTAGAGCCGCGCAGACTGTGGACGTGCCTCAACTACAGCATGTCCGGCTCGGGCCAAAAGATGCCGTGGCTCTCCCAGGCGTTCGACGCGCATGCTCGCGAAGGCGCGAACGGTTGGCAGGGATGGATCCGCCTGCCCTTTGTTTCGCGCGGGATGGACGCGGTGGCGCCGGCCCCGTTGCGGATCAATGTCCGGCATGTGTCGGGCGGTGGCGAACGCGTGTGGATCGCGCGGAACCCGTGGCCCTACAGGCTCAGGTTGTGCAACGAAAACCCCGAGAATCTCGGCTGGCTGTTTTTTGAATAGAGGCAGGCCGTTTCGCATGTCTTATTGGGAAAGGCGGGTGTGCGATGAAGCTGTTCGGAAGAGTTGGGCGGGCTTGTTTATTGGCGGCGTTATGCGGCGCTTCGAATGTCCAGGCGACAACCTGGACGAATATGCTGGGCGGATCCTGGAACGGTCCGGAAAACTGGAATCTCGGTGTTCCGGACAACACTTCGGCCGACCTGACAGAGACGGCGGCCTCCTACCGGGTTACGGTGGGGGAGACGCCTTTGGGCGTTATCAGCAACATGACCGTCAGCAACGTCGCGGCAAACACGACGCGGCTGGATATCGCGGCCTCTGGGTTCACGGTCTCCAACGGGTATGTTGAGATCGGGCGCAGCGCCGAGGTGTGCGTGACCAACGGCGGCGTGTGGTCGTATGCGGGGCGTGCGCCTTCGGATGACAGGATCGCTGTCGTTAAAAACGGCGGGTTGCTCCGCGTCGACGGCGGCACGGTGGCGTTCACCAACCTGATGCAGGCAACCCCCACGGACGCCTCGCGGATGTTGGTCGGCGACTGGTCAGCCGGGCGGATGGAGGTCACGGCCGGCACGTTCTCCATGAACGGCGTTTTCACGGAGGCCGAGACCAACAAGAATGCACAGTTCTATCTCGGGAACGGCACGGGCGGCGATGGGCGTTTGGAGGTGTCCGGCACGGGCAGGGCCGAGTTCGGGGGCGGGTGGGGCACTACACTGTATATCGGGAACGGTTCGGGTAGCTACGGGCATCTGGAGGTGTCCGGCATGGGCAGGGTCGAGGTGGGGAACGAGTTGGCGAACTTCCTGTATATCGGGAATTACGGTACGGGGATAGTGAATCTGAAGGATCAGGCGGAGTTGGTGTTTCTGAGCTCAAACAGGACGGCTTACCTTGCTTACTACGCAGGGTCGACCGGACGGGTGACGGTGGCCGGGAGCGCGAAGTTCCAGATGCAGGTTCACAGCAGCTATAGCTCGTTTTACACGGGGGCAGGTGCGGACTCTCTGGCGGAGATCACGGTCTGCGATGACGGCGTGATGCTTATTCACAAGGGCATGCCTTTTTACTTGGGTGGCCCTGAAACGCTGGGGCGGCCCGTGCTCACAGTCAGGGA
>JAQVSS010000010.1 GCA_028700415.1 Kiritimatiellia bacterium | reverse complement strand
GGGCAGGTTTTTCACGACCAGGGTCTGGCCGGGCGACACGGCGCCTTCCCCTTGCGGCGGGTCGACCGCGACAGCCGCGACTCCGGCAACCACACCCTCGACCGCGCCGATGTCCACCGCCTTGCCCTGCACGCGGGGGGCGCCAAGAAAGTCCGTGAGCCCGGCGGCCCCAGAGGCGCGGCTTAAGAAGGCCGGAGAGCCGGCGTCCAGGCACGGGGAGTTCTCCAGCAGGCGGAAATCCCCGCCGACCGCATCCGCAAAACGCGCGTAGGCCGCCACGATGTTGTTGGAGCCCAGAACGGTCGGCGACGAGAGGCAGCAATTGACAAACGTGAGCGAGGGAATCGCGCTGGAGAGCCGGAACGCCTCGCCGTTGCAGACGCTGACCGTGTTGAAGGCGCTGCACTGGTCGAGGCCGGTGCCCGTGTTGTAGGCCACCGTGCAGTTGAACAGCCCGTTGTCGCGCCCGCCGGAGCGGGCATAGCAAAAGGACGCGCCCGCCCCCTCGTTGAAGACGACGAGGCAGTCGTGAAGTTTCGAATCGCGGACCCCCGCGCCGTTCTGTGTCGCGCGGTTGCGGGTGATGCGGCAGCGGCGGAAAGCGCCGCCGTAGGCGCCGCCCCCGCGGATCGCGGCGTTGTTGCTGACGATGCAGCCGTAAACGAGCGGGAGACCGTTTGGGCTGGACGAGTAGAGCCCGCCGCCGCGGTTGTTCAGGTCTTCCTTGTTCTCGCTGCCCGTTGCACCGCCCGCGAGGGTAAACCCTTTGAGCACGCCACGATCCATGAAGACACAGCGCACGGCTTCCGGACCACACCCTCCGTTGGAGAGATCCGCAGGGTCGCACGCACCGAGAATGACGGTCTTTTCCGCACCGTCACGGGACTGGAGCGTGATCTCCTTGGTCACAACCACACGGTTCCGCAGCCGTCCGCCCGGCGTGACGCGCGTGCCGTCTCCATAAACGCCCGGCGCGACGGTCACGGTATCGCCGGTGTTGGCGAGATCCACCGCGGCCTGGATGGTGCGCTTCGCCGTGCCCCATCCGGTCCCGTCGCCGGAGTCGTCCGGGCGGGCGCCGTCCACATACCACTCCGCCCCCAACCCGGACAGGGCTCCCCATCCGCACATCAGTCCAACCATCATGTTCTTTTTCATATCGACTCCAACACCCTCTTCCCGCACGCACCCGAAGGTGCCGCGCCCGTTTCCCGCTCAAAGCGTATCCGCGCCATCCCCCCGTGACAGGCAAGGGGTATCACCGCAGCAGAAGGGTGAACCCTCCGACACTTTCAAAGGCATCCAAACGCGCGCCTCCGGTGTCTCCCTCCGGGGCGGCATAGACCGCGCGCAAACGGGCCGGTTTTTGACGCACTTTGTACTTCACGATCCGGAACCCGTCAGCCAGAAACGCGACGGCAATGGGCTGATCGTCCTCATAGAACGTAAGCGTTCCTGCGCCGTCCACCTCGAACGCCAGGAAGACCGTGGTCGCGGAGTTCAAGTTCCAAGAGAGTTCGAGTTCCACACTCTCCAGCCCGTTGTCCCGCGCGGCCGCGCCATCCAGATAAACTGCGGAACCGCCCGTGTAGGCGGCATCTTCCGCGTGCGTCACAAAGGGCGTGATCGCCGTGACTGCCAATCCGGCGCCATCCAGGTCTTCGGCAAACGCGGGACGCCAATCCCACTCGTAGGCCCCGATATCGGGTACGCCGTTCTGGGTCCGCAGCGCGCCGTCAAGCGCAACGCCCAAGAGATCCTCCGTGTACGCCGGATCCGCGGCATCGACGCAGGGCGATCCCGACGCGAGGCGGAAATCGCCGTTGACGGCATCCGCGAAGAGCGGGTCCGCGGCGATGTTGTTTTCGCCGGGGGGCAGCGTGGGCATGCAACAGTTGGTGCAACTTGCGAGGGACGAGAAATCCTGGCTGTTGCCGCTTGCGCTGGTGTTGTAGGCCACCGTATAGTAACCGAGCCCTGTTTTCGCGTTGTTCGCCACCGTGCAGTGATACAGGGCAGCGTAGTCGACCGCGCTGGCACCATAGTTTCCGGTGATCAGACAATTGTGGGCAATGCCGTTGCGCATGCCCGCGCCGTTGACCGACGCATAGTTGTCGCTGATCCGGCAACGCTTGAGCGTGCCGAAATAGGTGCCGCCGCCGCGGAAGGCGGCATTGTTTGAAATCACGCAGTCAAGCACCTGGGGAAGCAGGACATTCATCGGCGCGTAGACACCACCACCGCGGTTGTTCTCGTCCTCAGCCCCCTCGCTGCCCGTGGCGCCACCCGTGATTGTGAACCCCTGCAGAACGCCTTTGTTCATGTAGACGCCGCGCACCGCATTGGGGCCTCGCCCGTAAACGTCTCCCGAAACCGTGTCGAACGCGCCGAGGATCGTCGTGGCGGCGGCGCCGTCACGCGAGCGGACCGTGATGGCGTTCGTGACCACCAGGCGGTTGAGCAGGTAGTTCTGCGGCGCGCTTTCAGGCGGCGTCACCCGTGTGCCCTCGTTGTAGACACCCGGCGCGGCCAGCACGGTCTCGCCGTCTAACGCCAGATCCACAGCGGCCTGGAGCGTGCGTTTGGCGGTTTCCCATGAACCCCCGTCGCCCGAGTCGTCCGGACGGGCGGGGTCCGCGTAGAAAACACCCTCGAAGAAGGCCTCGAGCTGAATGGCGTTTTCCGGTGACAGCAGCGAGAGTGTGATGGTGTTGCCCGCATAGGGAACCGGGATACCGTTCGTGATAAAATAGAGGAAGGTACGCCCCGGTGGCGCCGAAACCGTAAAGGTCACGCTGGCGGGGAACGACTCGAACAGGAGCGGGCCGGACGGGAGCAGCGTGCTGCCCGGCGCGGTCACGGTATCGATCACGCCGACGCAGCTTTCGAACGCACCCATGTTGACCTGCGGCCCGATGACGCGCGGCCCGCCTGCGAAATCGGTGCCTTCGGTCTCGAACGTGAAAACGGTGTCGCCTGTATCCTTGCACGGCGAATCCGCGCGCAGACGGTAATCGCCGTTGGCGGCGTCCACAAAAAGCGGGTCCGCGGCAATGTTGCCCTCGCCGGGACTCAGCGTGCCGCCTGTACAGCAATTGGTGACAACCGTCTCAGTGCCAGCACCCACATCCACCCCGTCATTGCCGAAAATAATGCTGTTGTAGAGATGAGCCCTGACACTTGTAGTCATATGCCTGATCCCGTTGTCGTTGGCCGTGACTGTGCAGTTGTAGAGTTTTGGGCCTTCCCCCGTTGCCCAGCCAATGTTGCGGGCCAGCAGGCAATCGTAGCAGGTGCCGTAGCGGTTGACCCCATACGTTGTGGCTCGGTTCTCCACAATGCGGCAGCGGTGGTAAACCCCTCCGAACATGGCGCCGCCGCGGGTCGCGACATTGTTGGAGATCACGCAATCCCAGATCTGCGCCGCCGTGAAACCGCTGACCACAAAGCCGCCGCCGCGGTTCCACCAGTCGTTTCCGGTGCCTAGATTAGAACTGCGGCCGCCCGTGATTGTGAACCCTTCCAGCGCGCCGGCGGTCATCAGGACGCAGCGGACCGCGTTCGGACCGCAGCCGTAGGCGTCGCCGGAGGGGTCCGCGGCGCCCACGATGAACGACTGTCCCGCGCCGCTGCCCTTGAGCACGACGTTGCGCGTAATGACGACGCGGTTCGTCAAGTTGGTAATCGTCGAGACACCGTCTCTGCCTCCTTCGCCGTAAACCCCGGGTGCCGCAAGAACCATATAACCGAGCGGCGCGGTATCCACCGCATATTGAAGGGTCTGCCAGGCGGTTTCAGGCGTGGTGCCGTCACGCTCGTCGCTGCCCGCTTCCGCGTCCACATAGCGGGCAGGGAGGAAAACTGCGGAAACCGTGTGGATTTCCGCTCGCGTAACCTTCATGGTGAAGGTGCTGCCGCAATCCATCATCCTGGCGCCGTTGACCGTGAAGTAGCGCAGCGCATGGCCCGCATCCGCGGTGGCGGTGAAGACCAACTGGGTGGGCAGGGTGTAGAGGGCGATGTGCCCCGTAGGCGAGAGCGTGCCCGAGCCTGACGGCGCGATGCAGGTGACCGTGGCCGTGTTTTCCGCGGCGCCTTCAATCGCGCCGAGATCGAGGCCCGCGCCCTGCACGCGCGGGCTGCCAAAATAGTCGGTCCGCTGGTGTGCCGGCGGGGCGTTGCCGTTTAGGGAGGGATCACCGATGTCCAGGCAGGGAGAACTTGGCATCAGGCGAAAATCCCACTTTCCCGCATCCACAAAATGCACGTCGGAGGCCACAATGTTGTTCGTGCCGAGCGTCGTGGCAGAGGAGAGACAGCAGTTGATGAAGGTGACCGTCGCGTAACCGGCATTGAAGGCCGTTGTGTTCTCGACGCTGATGGTGTTGAATCCGCTGGACTGTTCGAGTCCGTCGCCGGTATTCCGCGCAACGGTACAGTTGTAGACGCCGCTGACGCGCCCGAGGGGGTTTGAATACGAATGGCCGACACCCCCGCCAGTGTTGTACACGATCAGGCTGTCGTGCAGGATCGTCTCCCGCACGCCGCCGCCATTTTTTTGCGCGGCGTTGTGCGAAACCAGGCAGCGGTGAAACGTGCCGGCGAACGCGCCGCCGCCCCGGATCGCGGCGTTGTTGCTGACGATGCAGTCGTAGAGGATGGGCAACCCGTTCAGGTCTGGCGAGTAGAGCCCGCCGCCGCGGTTGTTCGCGTCCTGAACATCAAGGCTCCCGGACGCGCCGCCGGTCAAGGTGAAGCCCCTGAGCGTGCCCGCGCTGGCATAGACACAGCGCACCGCGTTCGAGCCGCACCCTTCAAACGTCGTGTCCGCCGGGTCGCGCGCGCCCAGGATAACGGTTTCCCGCGCGCCATGGGTCGACTCCACAAGAATGTTTTTGGTGAGCACCACGCGGTTTGAGATCCAGCCTCCGGGAGTGACGGTCATGCCCTCTTCATAGACGCCCGGCGCGACGCGCACGGTGTCGTCGGGGCTGGAGATATCCACCGCGGCCTGGATGGTGCGCTTCGCCGTTGCCGGGGTCGTGCCGTCGTACGCATCGTCCCCGGTGGCACGGCTCACATAATTTGTGGCACCGGAACTCATGAGGCAGCACCACCCAAAAATCACACAGACGTGCATGAGTTTTTTCATAGGCATCAGTTTAATCGAATCAGTTGGAAGAATCAACCACCCCTATCCCTTAAAAGTGGACCTCTACGCCTTACTTTAGATTTGCATCTTGCCTCCATTTCCCGCAAAATGTGCCGCGTTTAAGTCATTAAGGTCTTGCAAGCCTCATGCGGGTGGGGTAAAACGAACGTGCCGTGAAGGTTCTTTTTTTGTTTATTGATGGCGTTGGGTTGCGTGCGCCCGCAAAAGACAATCCGGTTCACGCCGGCATCTGTCCTGTTTTGTGCCAGCTCATCGAGAAAAACGCCGTTCACATCGATGCCTGCCTCGACACAAAGGGGCTGCCGCAGAGCGCGACCGGACAAACCGCAATGTTTACCGGCATCAACGCCTCGCATTACATGGGGCGTCACTGTGAAGGTTTTCCAGGCCCCTCCCTGCGCAAGCTGATTGAAGAGGGGAACCTTTTCATGGAGCTGGCCCGCAAGGGCCTGCGGTGCCGTTTTGCGGACGCGTATATGGTGGACAGCGTGGACGACTTGCGCGTGCGGCGTTTCAAATCCGTCACCACCGTTATGGCGCTAACCCAGCCGGAGACGATCTCCATTCAGGATGACCTTCTCGCGAATCAGGCGGTTTTCCACGACATCACACGCCTCAGCCTTCACGAAAAAGGGCATGCCGTACCGGTCATCACACCTCAACAAGCCGCCGAGCATCTCGTTCAGGTCGCCTGCGCCAACGACTTCACCCTTTTCGAATTCTTTCAGACGGACCTCGCCGGCCATTCATGCAATTACGATCATGCCTGCGAAACGCTGAAGACCCTGGATCTATTCCTCGACTCGGTGGTGAAACTCTGCAAAACGACCGGCATGCTGCTCATTCTGACAAGCGACCATGGCAACATCGAGGACATGGGTACGCGCGGCCATACCCGCAATCCGGTACCGCTCGCCGCTATCGGCCCCGGCGCGGATGACGTGAAAAACCATGCCACAAGCCTCATGGACATCACGCCCCGCATCACGCGCCTCATGGTTCCCGGCTACACGCTCCCCGTGCGCACCGTGAAACCCGTTGATTGGGCGTAATGCGGGGAAGCGGCTTCGCCGTTCGGTGGGCTCTCTCTTAGGCGAAAACCTTTTACCCTGAACGTCAGGGTCCAGCCAGAGGGGGCACTGCCCCGTTAGCGTTTCCGCTCAGGCGTTGCCTGCTGAACCGCAACCCACAAAATATATCCCAGCGCCACAAGTGGAACCGCAAACCCGGCCACCCCCCCGAAACGGTCGGCAACCATGCCCATCACAGGCGGCAGAACCGCCCCGCCCGCAATGGCCGTGACCATCAGGCCCGATATCTCGTTCGACCGTTCCGGCATCGCGTCCACGGTGATCGAGAATATCAGGGGAAAAATGTTGGCAAACCCAAGGCCGACAAGAACAATGCCGGCAAACGTGACCGCCTTGTGCCCTGTAAACACCGCGCAAATCCCCGCCAGCGCAAGAACAACCGAAATTTTTAAAAAGGTTGAGGGCTTGAACGTCCTCAAGACGGCGGCACCGGCAAAGCGCCCGAACAGAATCGGCAGGAAAAAGAGGGACCAACTGACCCAAAGCCCAAACTGATCCAGCCCGAATTTCTCTTTCATCAGCAAGGGGACCCCAGAACTGAAACAAACCTCAGCCCCCACGTAGAAGAAAATCCCGAGCACCATACTCATCACAAACCGGTTGCCGCCGAAAAGCGCGAAACACGTGCCGAACGTCGCCGGCTTTGCGGCCGGGTCGCGGTCCTCAGCCAGTCTCAGAGGGACACAGGCCACGAGCGTGACCAGCACAATAACCGCATAGACCGGGAAAAGGATCGACCAGTCCAACCCCACATAGCGCGCGGCGAGCGGCGGAAGCAAAAATCCCATCGAAGAGCCGACGGCTTTCACAGACTGTGCGAGCGAAAGGTTGCTGGAATAGAACCCTTTCTCAGAAACGTCACGCATGACGGGGTTCCCGCACACCTGCAGGAGCGTCGCGCCCGCGCAGAGCAACAAAATCGAAACCAGCACGATGCGGTACTTCGTCAAATCTCCAGACGCCACTTCAATCGGCTTGCCGTACATTCCCGACAGCAAGGGCAACAACACACCGCCCAGCGCCAGGAAGAGCCCGGCCAGCAACACGGTCTTCTTCCCTTTTCTGTCCTGCGCCAACCCCATCGGCACCGAAAGCAGTCCGAACATCAGGAACCCCGTCAGCGGCAACAATTGCGCCGTGAAATTCGAAAGCGCGAACGTGCTTTTGACCAGCCCCACCAAGGGCCCCACAACATCAGCAAAGCCCATCGCGAGAAAAACCAGAAAAACAGGCCAGGCACGTTTCATGAAACATACTCCTCTCATACACACAAAACCCTCCCGGTCTTCACCGGGAGGGTTTCACTGAAAACACCGCGGTGCCTACACATCAAATTTGACGCAAGACTGGCGCAACACGCGTTTCACGGCATTGACCGCTTTCTGATCCTTCCCGGCTCTCATTTCGGCCTGGAAAAGCAGATCGGTCAACCGCCCGTTCATCGTAAGCGGCGTGCGGTTCCCGCCCGGTTCGGCTGCCGGGCCGTTCTCGGCACAGAACGCCTCGAGCTCCTCTTTGAACAGATAATACCGCGGGCTCTTTTTCTGCTTGTCGCTCCAACTCAGTTTGAGCGCCTGCAGCCGCAAGGCAAAGTGCTGCGCGGAGACGCCGTAACGTTTCTTCACACGCAACAGCATATCCCACGTCCACGCCTTCGGAGTCAGCCCCAGCTGCCAGACCGTGGCCTGTACCGCGTCCGCCGGCATCAGGAAGCAGGCAGCAAAACAGCGGGCGAATTGCGCCTCGTCCAGCGCATCCCCGTTCACCGCACAGGAGCCTTCGCCGGCGTCCATGCCATACGCCTTGCGCGTATACCAGAAAACCCGTCCCAACTCGAAAGCCAACCGGAACACCTGCTGCTCGGGTTGTTTCCTCAAGCGGCTGTTCACAAAGAAAACGGCATTCCGGTTGAGCCGGTCGTACCCGCAGAACGTCGAACAGTTCTCCGGCATCTCCATGAAGACCACGCGCAGCCCAGCGTTCTCGAACAGCTCCAAATAATCGTAAACCACCGCATTCCCGATCCCAAGTCCCTGGCGCACACAGGCCGCCAAATACGCGGCACCCGCCTCCGTCGGAGAAAACGGGACCTGAAGGGGTATCCGCGACATCTTGGTCACGCCGCACAGGTCTTCCAACTCGGGCAGCTTGTCCGCCACAGACTGGCAAATGACATGTGCCGCTTTCATCGGTTCGCCACCCGCTCCCGTGTCAAGCGGCGGCAAAAGAACAGGTGACGCGTCCGACGCGGATGGCGCGTCCGGCTGCCACACGTTCTGCTCCTGAAACAGGTCATCTATCCTGACGTTCAATTGCTTCGCAAGCCGGTACAGCACCCGTCCGGAAGGCAGGTGCTTGCCCTTTTCGATCCAGCCGAGAGGGCCGGCGCGAATGCCAATGTCGGTGGCCAACTGGATCTGCGAAACATGCTGGATCTCACGCAATTGCCGGATCCGCGCACCCACACGCAACGCGATCTCACGTTCAGCCGGCGTTTTTTGTTTGCCCATAACTTTCTCCTTACTTCTGATTATAAACTTTACAAACCCGTTCGCGTTTCCTCAGAGCGACCGTCCGTTCATCCTTTGAACCACAGTCGATCGAGGCATAGCCAGTCTAACCCCATCCCGCAGGCGTCCCACACTCCAGTCACAGCGGGAACATTGACCGTCCCACTACGCAGTGATATGTGAACACCACAACACGCCAAACAATTTATGATCAAGTATCCCAAATACCTCCCCCGCCTGCAAGTGGATTTTTTGTTTACTTGGGTCCGGTCAGAAAAAATACGGGAGTCTCTCAGAATAAAGCCCATGGGCTAAATAGGATTAAATCCTACAACTGCGCCCCCCTCCTCCATTAGTGAGCCAAAGAACCAAAACGTGCCGGGGCCGGTTTTCCCGCATGTCCATCCGGCACATGACAGCTATTTTACGAAAGCGTAGGCGTTCCGGAACATGCGCATCCATGGCCCCGCCTCACCGGTGAACTGCCCCGAGGGTTTGTAGGAGAGTTGAACCGAACGGAACCCGCGTTCAGGATGCGGCATCAAAATGGTCGCGCGGCCGTCACGCGAAGTGAAACCGGTTAACCCGCCCTTGGAACCGTTGGGATTCCAAGGATAACGCTCCGTCGCCTGCCCCCTACCGTCCACAAAGCGCAAAGCGGCAACCGCCTGGGCCGCGTCCCCGTGTTTTTCGAACACGGCCATCCCTTCGCCGTGCGCCACCGCGATCGGGAGACGCGAGCCGGCCATCCCTTTAAGCAACACCGACGGCGAATCGAGCACTTCCACCGTCGCATACCTCCCCTCGAACTGCTCGGAGGCGTTGCGCCCGAAGAGCGGCCAGTGTTCGGCGCCCGGGATGATCCCCTTGAGCTGCGAGACCATCTGACAACCGTTACACACTCCCAACGTCACCGTGTCGGGCCGCCCGAAAAACGTTTTGAACATCTCGGCCAGCCGCGCGTTGTAAAGGATGCTCCGCGCCCAACCGGACCCCGCGCCCAACACGTCGCCGTAGGAAAAGCCGCCGCACGCCACGACGCCGTTGAATGCCGCCAAATCCACGCGCCCGCCCAGCAGATCGGTCATGTGGACGTCCACGGACTCGAAACCGGCCAAGGCAAACGCCGCAGCCATCTCAACGTGCCCGTTAACCCCCTGCTCACGAAGGATTGCCATGCGGGGCTTCTGCCGCACCTCGACCTCCGGAACCGGGGCGCAGTCGGGATCATAGGTCAGCGCGAAACGCATCCCCGGATCCGTCTCGTCCAACCCATTGTCATACTCCTGCCATGCGCAGTCGGGATTGTCGCGCAACGCCTGCATGCGGCAGGTAAGGGCCGACCATGTGCGCCGCAGCCACGTGAGGTCCGTATCAATCACGCACCGGCCGTCCACCTTTACCCGGAAGGCGCGCTCATCCGTCGGGCGTCCGATCCTGTGGCACATGCCGGAGCCGTCCAAGCCGTGTCGGGCCAGCACCTCCATCACCGCGCCGAGACGTTCCTCCGCGACTTGCACGACCGCCCCCAGCTCTTCGGAAAAGAGCGCCGCGAGCGGCTCCTTGCCGGGAAGCTCGACCTCTAGGCCACGCCCGCCACTGAAGGCCATTTCCGCAAGAGTCACGACCGCACCGCCGTCGGAACGGTCGTGATAGGCCACGAGCAGTCCCTTCGCGACCAGTTCTTGCATCGCAGCGAAAAAGGCCTTCAGCAACGCGGGGTCATCCGCATCCGCCGCCGCGTCGCCCACCTGATTGTAGACCTGTGCAAGCGCGCTCGCCCCAAGCCGGTTGCGCCCTTTCGCGAGATCAATCAAAAGCAGCGCGCTGGGGCCAGGCTTGAGATCCGGTGTCAGCGTCTTGCGCACGTCGTTCACCGGGGCAAAGGCGCTGACGATCAGGCTCAGCGGCGCGACTTGCCGATACGAAGCCCCCGCGGAATCCTGCCAAACGGTCCGCATCGAGAGCGAATCTTTCCCCACGGGGATCGAAACACCGACCTGCGGGCAGAACTCCATGCCGACCGCCGAAACGGTGTCGAACAGCCTGGCATCCTCACCCGTTTCGCCGCACGCGCACATCCAGTTCGCAGAGAGTTTAACCTTACCGACGGCGCCGATATCGACGCCCGCAATATTGGTGAGCGCCTCGGCCACCGCCATGCGTCCTGCGGCAGGCGCATCAATCAACGCGACCGGCGTACGCTCGCCCGTCGCCATCGCCTCACCCGTGAAGGCCTGATACCCCGTAATCGTCACCGCGCTGTCGGCAACCGGCAGCTGATACCGGCCAACCATCTGATCGCGATGCACCAGGCCCGTCACCGTGCGATCCGTGATCGTGACCAGAAATGTTTTGTCGGCTACCGCGGGCAACTGCAACACGCGTTCCAGCGCATCCTCAGGCACAATCCCCTTGAGGTTAAGCGGCGCCGGTTTCGCCGCATCGCGCGTCACATCGCGGATCATGCGGGGCGGCTTGCCCAAAAGCACGTTGATGTCCATGTCGATCGGCGTGTCGTTGAAATACGCATCCTTCAGCACAAGCCGCTGGTCGCTGCGGGCCTCGCCAATGAAGGCCACAGGACACCGCTCGCGCTCACAGAACGCCTCGAATAAGGCGCGGTCACGGGGCGCGATCGCCAGCACATAACGCTCCTGTGCCTCGCAACACCAGATTTCCATGGGGCTCATGGAACGCTCTTCGTTGTGGACCGCCCGCAGATCGAACGTCGCCCCGGTCTTTTCAACCAGTTCAGGGCACCCGTTCGAGAGCCCCCCGGCGCCGATATCGTGAATGCTCAAGATCGGGTTCCTGTCGCCGAGCGCCACGCAAGCGTCGATCACCTCTTGGCAACGGCGCTCCATCTCCGCGTTCCCTCGCTGCACCGAGTCAAAGTCCAAGGCCTCATCGTTGCTGCCGGTGACCATGGAGGAGGCGGCCCCTCCACCGAGACCTATCCGCATGGCGGGCCCGCCGAGCTGCACGATCAGCGACCCCGGGGGCACCGGCTTCTTGTGAACCTGGAGGCGGCGGATGTTGCCCATGCCGCCCGCCAGCATGATCGGCTTGTGATACCCGCGGTAACGGCCCTCCGCCCATTCCTCGTAGGTGCGGAAAAAACCGCACAGCTGCGGCCGCCCGAACTCATTGCCGAAAGCCGCGCCGCCAATCGGCCCTTCCAGCATGATGGCCAATGGCGTGGCGAGCCGCTTCGGGAACTCGGCGTACGCTTTCTCCCACGGCATCCCGAATCCCGGCACGCGAAGGTTGGAGACCATGAACCCCGAAAGCCCAGCCTTGCTCTTCGACCCCGTGCCCGTGGCGGCCTCATCGCGGATCTCGCCCCCCACACCCGTCGCCGCACCGGGAAAGGGCGAAATGGCCGTGGGGTGGTTGTGTGTTTCAACCTTCATCAACAGGTCAATCTGGTCGTCCTCAAAACGGAACGAACGGGTTTCAGGATCGACATGGAAACCGGCCGCCTTGAACCCTTCCGCGACACCGGAATTGTCGGAGTAGGCCACCAACGTCCCCTCCGGATGACACGCATGGGTGTGCTTGATCATCTTGAAAAGCGATTGACTCTTTCTTTCGCCGTCGATGATCCATTCGGCATTGAAAATCTTGTGGCGGCAGTGTTCGGAGTTTACCTGCCCGAACATCACGAGTTCGGTGTCGGTCGGGTTACGCCCGGCCTTGGTGCAGTTTTCACACAGGTAACCGATCTCTTCACTGCTGAGCGCCAGCCCCATTGTGCGGTTGGCCTCTTCCAACGCCTCCACCCCCCTTCCGAGCACGTCGAACGAACGGCCGGGCGCAGGTGGACGGTGGGCAAAGAAATCCTCAAGCTCCAGATACACGCCTTCAGTCATGCGGTCATGCAGCACATTCAGCGCCGGACGGATCTCCCCGGCCGGCATTTCCTTGCCCCCTGCAAGAATCTGGAAATGGATACCCCGCTCCACACGCGCCACCGATGCCAGACCGCAGTTTCGGAAAATGTCCGTGGCCTTCGAAGACCACGGCGAGATCGTCCCCGTGCGTGGCGTCACAAAAAAGCCGCCCTGCGGCTGTGCGTGCCCGTCCGCACCCAACAGGGAACAGGCCCTTGCCAGCGTCGGAGGGTCAAGCTCGCTCCGTGTGTCGAGCAGATAAACGAAACGCGCCTCAATTCCGACTTTTCCCGCCACCTTCACAAGCGCCTGAATCTTTTCGGCAAGCGCATCCAACCGGAACTGGGAATACGCGGCTTTCCCCTGCAACATGAACGGTCTCATCTTAGAAAGATCCTTCGTCTGACTGACTCAAAATCGCCTGCACCACACACTCGCGCGTCGGTGCGGCCAACAGGTCGTCCCGCACCGACTGCTCCATCAGCCGCCGGCTAAGGTTGGCCAGAAAATGAATATGGTTGCACGCCACGTTCGCCGGCACCAGCAACAGCACGAAAATATGCGACGGCTGTTTGTCCGGAGCGTCAAAATCAATGCCGGCAGGATGTATCCCAATGACACAGATGATATCCGTCACACAATCGGCGCGTCCGTGCGGCAGGGCGATGCCATCGGGCATTGCCGTTGAGGCGCTCATCTCGCGTTTCAGGATCGCGCGGATCGCCTCATCCTTGTAAACCGGAGGCAATACCCCATGGGTCACCGCCGCTTCGATCAGCGTGGTGACGAGTTGCTGACTATCACGGTCAATCAGATTCAGGCAGACAACGCTCTTTTTTATGACTTCAACGAAATTGGCCATTTTTCTCCAGAAGATCAATACGCCGTGCGCAACGCGTCATTCGTCGCAATATCGCACACAAGCAACTTGTCCAACGCGCGCCCCACGGGGCCGGGCCTCCCGTCCCCCACCGGCACGCCCTCAAATTCCCGGACGGACACCACGTTGAGAGTGGTCCCCACAACCAGCATCTCCGATGCAGCGCAGGCGTCAGCCTCGGTGATGTCACGGAACGCGATCTTTTCGAGCGCCCCGGCCTCCACCAGCGTTTCGGCCAACTTCATCACGCGCAACATGGTCGTCCCATCCAACACAGTCTCCATGCGTGGGAAAAGCAACTCGCCCGAACGGGTCACAATGCCGAAGTTTTCGGTCGCGCCCTCAGCCATCAGGCCGTCGGCGTCAAACCCCACCACGAAATCCACGCCCCAATCCACCGCCTCACGCTTCATCATGACGTTCGGGAGATAGTTGCAGTTCTTGACGGTTGCGAACCGGGCAGGTTTAACCGGCACGTGGCTGCGCCTCACCCGCGCGCCTTCCGGATGCTTCTCCATGAACGGCACACCCGCGGCATAGGCCAGAATGTAGAGCGCCGGCGCCGGCGACTCGTAAGGGCTCACCCCGAAACTTCCCGGCCCGCGCGCGACCATGACGCGCCCGGAACATTCGGCCCTGTCCGCCTTCGCGAGCGTCTCCAGCGTCAGCGCCCGGATCTCGTCCATGCCGCCCGGCCATGCCAAACTGATCGCTTCCGCCGACCGCATCAGGCGGCGCAAATGCGCGTCCAGATTGTACGCCGCGCGCCCCACACACTTGAACGTGTCGAACACGCCGTCTCCCCGGTGGACAAGATGGTCGTCGGCCGGCACCTGCATCAGCAGCGGATCCAGGACCACGCCGCCCAATACGCTTGAATACATGGCGTAGTACTTCTCTTGCCACGGTTTGCGGAGGCGTTCCAGCACCTCCAGATAATTTTGGGAATCGATCACTTTCATGTTCAGTCCATTTTGGGAACGCCTAAAGAAAGGCGGCACCACACCCTTGAAACATGTGTTATACAATAGCATGTCCGGCAACGATCGCCAACCACTTGCTGCCGCACCCTTAGGCCAGGACCGGAAAATAAATGATGAACGTGCTGCCATGGCCCGGCCGCGTCTTGACATCGATCACGCCGCGGTGCTGCTGCACGATGGTATACACCGTGGGAAGACCAAGCCCCGTGTTATCCTGCCGCTCTTTCGTCGTGAAAAACGGCTCGAAGATCCGGCTCACGACTTCCTTCGTCATTCCGCATCCGGTGTCTTCCACCGCTAACGCCGCAAACCTGCCGTGGTGACGGTCGCCCGCGTACACGCCGGCCTGCAGCCGGTCACGTTCCGCTTCGGAAAGGTCGGCCGCCGACACCGAGATGGTCAACCGCCCATGTCCCGACATGGCTTCAGCCGCGTTGATGGCCAAATGGACAATGACCTGTTCAATCCGGTTCGGGTCGATATGAACCGTACCGGTCACGCATCCCCCGTCATCAACCACCAGTTCGATCTCGTTCCCCAGTGTTTTGGCAAGCAACCGGTCAATCCCCACCAGACATTTCCCCAGTTCCATACTCCGCAACCGCAAGGGTCCCGGTATGGCAAACGCCACCAGCTCGCCCGTCAACCTGGACACGTTGTCGACGGTTTTTATGATGCCGTCCATATGCGAATCGACCTGCCCGGAATCGGAGGAATCGATTTTTGCCAATTCCGCATCGCTCAGGATCGTTGTCAGTGAATTCAGAATGCTGTGGGCAAACCGGTACGACAACTGGCCGATTGCCACCATCTTCTGCGAGTGCAGCATCCTGCGTTCCGTTTCCGCAAGCGTTGTCATCGCAACGACATGCCGCTGCTCCAGCACGATGAGGGTACTCAACAGCGCCATCGATACGGGAGCGACCAGCACCACGGCGATACTTCCCAGCACACCGAATTCCGCGGCCCCGTTTTTCACTGCCCCGGACAGGAAGAAGGCCGACAACACCAGATTCGTACCCACTCCGGCGAACAGGCTCGATACCAGCACCTGCCGCAACGTCGGCACTCGGTGCCGCCGCCGGTACCACACATAGCAAAGCGAGCCGAACAAACCGGGCAAGAGGATCTCAAAGATGCCAAACAGACAGTGCTGCCCACCCACCGACATCCGGTACGCGCACGGGAACAGAAAACTGGCCAGCGCCGTCCGAGGCCCGCCCAACAGCGCGGCTGTGCCCAACACCCCGGCACGGCAATCAACGTTCAACCCCGAATGCGTGACCACCGGCGCGAGCATGACAATCACGCTCATGCCCCCGTAGAGCAGGCCCACCATCCACGCATTCACTTTCCTTTTCTGCCGGACTGCCCAGCCGCTGACCACCATGCAAACGGACGTGAACCCCAGCAGCACAAAGAGGTTCGTGATTAGTCCTCTAAGCAACTCAGCTAAGTTGATACCCGCCTCCATCGGTTCGGACTTCCAACAGCAACACGCAACGCAACACCCACCGCCGGACACCAGATCCAGTGCGCGTTATAATGAGGCTTACTATACCATGCCGTGAACAGGGTGGCAAAACGTTTGATGCGGTCCTTGCGGGTCGGCGGGCTTCCGGTAAGCTAGAAAAAGAGATCCCGTTCGCCCCGGCAGATACGGTCGTAATGTTCCTTCACGGTCGGATAGAACATTGGCAGGCTGGCCTTGATCGCGTCGAGTTCCCGGTTCAGCACCGGCTCGCACAACGCGCGCGTCGCGGCACCGGCAAAATCGTCCAGCCATTCGCGGAAGGTCAACACCGCGTTGATCTTGCAGAACTTGCCCTCTTTGCCGGTCTTGAGCGCGTCCATGATACAGCCGCCCGTGCGCCCGCACCGGTAACCGGCCGTGCAGAACGAGGTGATGATGCCCTCGCGCGCCAAATGCGCGATGACCTCTTCCAGGGTCCGGTTGTCCGAGAGCACGAACTGCTGACGGTCTTTCTCCTGATGCGTCTCGCTCGCGAAATCGCTGTAGCCCTTGATCGCGATGTTGCTGCTCGCGTCCATCTGCGTGATGCCGCAATGCACGAAGGCGTCACGCGACTCGGGCCGCTCGCGGCAGGTCACGATCATGCCCGTGTAGGGCACGGAAAGGCGTGTGATGACCAAGATGCGGCGCATCGTCGCGTCGTCGATCAGATACGGCGAGGTCGTCGGCACATCGGTGCCGCTCGCGGGCTCAAGGCGCGGGAACGAGATCGTGTGCGGGCCGATGCCGAACTGCCGCTCCAAATCGCGCGCGTGACAGAGGGAGGCCATCAGTTCGAACTTCCAGTCGTAAAGGCCGAAGAGAACGCCCATTCCCACATCGTCCACCCCGGCTTCCATCGCGCGGTGGAAACACGTCGCGCGCCAATCATAGTTTCCCTTCACGGTGCCGGCCGGGTGAAGCTTGACATAGGTTTGGCGGTGGTAGGTCTCCTGGAACACCTGAAACGTCCCGATGCCGACCTGCTTCAGCACACGCAGATCCTCGACCGGGAGCGGGGCAGCATTGACGTTCACGCGCCGGATGCCGACCGTTGTCCCGCGCGGCGACTTCACCTGGCGCTCGTAAATGGTGCGGATGGTTTCGGCAAAATAGTCCGTGGAGGTTTCGGGGTGTTCGCCGTACACGGCAATCAGGCGCTTGTGCCCGATCTTACCCGCGAGCACATCGATTTCCTGCCGCACCTCGTCCATCGTCAGCACGCGGCGCTTCTGATCCGAGTTATCGCAACGGAACCCGCAATACACGCACCGGTTGACGCACGGGTTGCTGATGTAGAGCGGCGCGAACATCACAATGCGGTTGTCGTAAACCGATTTCTTCACCGCCAACGCGGTCGACTCCATCTCGTCGAACAAGGCTGGATCCGTCACGTGGATGAGCGCCGCCGTCTCTTCGGGCAACAGGGTCTCGATCGCGCGGGACTTGGCGAGGATTTCCCGGATGCGCACCGGGTCGTTCGCGCATCGGGCCGCAGCGGAAGACAGTTGGGATTCAATCTCGGAATCGTCAATGAAATGTTTGCCGCCGGGCAGATATTTATCGATCTGCTCCTGAATGATAAAGCGTTTGCGGTAATCGGCGGCGTTCTCGAAATGCCGGATCGTGGGGTTCTTTGTTTGCATGGGTCCCTCCTTTTCCCTGTGGCGGGACGCCCCCTCAGCACAACCCTGTGAAAACGGCACCACCGGATGGCACACACAACCAGCCGACTTGCCGGGAACTCGTATTCCTTGGGTCAGAGCAAGGCTCCTCTACCGCAGATCGGAATGTAAGATACGGTTTCGCCCGCGAAGTCTCAAGTCCCGATTTTCCCGACCTTCTTCCGGCTCACCCCAACGGCACGCGGAAAATCACGCGGGTGCCGTGCCCGACCTCGCTGTCGATCTCCATCCCCCCGCCCGCCTCCCGCATGCGGCGGGTCATGTTCACCAATCCGTCGTGTCCGACCCCCGCGCGCGCGGATGTGTCAAAGCCGACCCCGTCGTCCTCGACGCGCACCTCCAAGACCCCTCCATCCAAACGCATCACGATCTTCACCTGTTTGGCCGACGCATGTTTCAACACGTTGCCGACCGCCTCGCGCACCGCCAACAACAGATGGTGGCGGGTCTTAGACGCGATCGTCCTCTCCACCAAATCCGCCGGTCGGGAAAAGTGAAACCGCAACCCCGAATTCCCCAAGAAATATTCGGTGTACTGCTCGAAGTAACTGAGGAACGGTTCCCACCCGTCATTCGCGGGGTTCACCGCCCAGACCGTCTCGTCCACATTACGCGCGAGTTCGTTGGCTACTTCATAGATCTGATCCAGACGCTTGTGGACCGTGCCTTTCTCCACATCGTTATGCGCCAGTTCGCTCAGCGTGGCGACCACCGAAAGCCCGTTACCCAGGTCATCGTGGATGTCGCGCGAAATCCGCGCCCGCTCCAGTGACAGCGCTTCTTCGCGTTTGAGAATCGCCATCTGCAACTGATACCGGTGCCACAGTATCCAGCGGGCGACCAGGAAAACCACCCCGGCCAGCGCCAGCGCCAGCAGCAGGTAAAACCACACCGTCTGCCAGAAGTGCGCCTTCACCTCAAACGCAAACGCCGGCCCGGTCAGATTCCAGATTCCTCCCGCCTCGGCGATCACCTGCAACCGGTAGTTCCCCGGCGGCAGCCACTCGAACACCGCCACGCGCTCGGCCTGAACCGGGGACCACCCTTTGCGCAACCCTTCAACACGGTACCTGAACCTAACCGAATCCGGGGCGCCCGGCGACAGGGCCGCAAAATGAAAGGCGATGTTCCGCGCCCCCGGCTCAAACACGATGCCGGCGCGCCACACCTGCGTATTGTCCGCCACGTTCTGCCCGTTCACCAACACCTTTTCCACCGCCACCGCCGGCGGCACCCCGGAAAACTCCGCCACCCCCGGATCCACCACCGCCATGCCGTTCTCGAACGGGAACCAGATGCTTCCCTTCTTCGGCCCGCCCGAAGAGACCGCCCCCCCCATGCACCGTTCCCCGGGCAACCCGTCCGACACGCCGAGATGCAGCATCCTGATGTTCGCCGCCTCCCCCGTCTGCCCCCCCTGCGCCAACCGCCCCAAATCTTCCATGTACACGCACAACAACCCGCGTGTGGTGCCCAGCCACAAACGCTTCGCGGCATCCTCCGCAATCTGCAGCACCGCGTCATCAAAAACCCCCGCCTGCCGCCCCATCGCGATCACCCCGTCCGCAGTAACCCCATACAGCCCCGCGGTGGTCCCCACCCAGAAATTACCGTTCGAGTCGCGGCACATCACCCGGGGATACCCCGCCAAACCGGCGGTGCGGTCAATCAACCGCTTGCTCCCATCCGGACGCACGCACAAAACACCCAGCCGCTCGCCGCATACCCACACCGTGCCGTCCCTGTCGCGGTACAATGCGTGAACAGGCTCAGCCACACGTGTCCCATACACATCGGCGGACTCTATTTCGCCGCTCGCGCCAATCCGCATCAGCCCCTGCGGCGTCCCGACCAGCAAGCCCAACCCGGGGTCCTCGAGCAGCGTGTAAACCGTATGCACCACAGGCATGCTGTAATCGCCCTGGGTGATCAGCATCAGGCTTCCCTTGTGATACATGAAAAGCCCGCCGCCCAACGTGCCCAGCCAAACCCGTCCCGCAGCGTCCTGCAGCAGCGCACTGACCGGCACGTCGGTATCAAGGTACACCGTCTGCAACAGCCGCCCGTCCTCCGCCGTCAGCCGCACCGCCCGCCCCTTGTACCCCACCCACGCGCCGCCCTCGCGCGTGCGCCACAATGAGTAAGCCGTCCCGGCTGTCGCCGCGCCCTCGACCCGCAGCGTACCCACGGTCTTTTTCCGGATGCGCAACAGGCCGCCGTCACAGGCGGCCCAAAGCGTCCCGTCGCGGTCCTCAATGAGCGTGTTGACCGAAAGGCTGCCCGGCGTGTCCTGTTCCGCGATGCGCTGCCACACGCCCGCCTGCCACCGGAACATGCCCGTGGGATTGCCGATCCACAGCGAACCGTCCGAGACCTCCAGCATCACTGTCGCCATGCCCGCGTTCTCGGGAAACCCGACCGGCGTCCAGATGTTCTTCTCGCGGTACGCGACACCGTTCGACCCGTGGACCCAGAGCCGCCCCGACCGCCCGGCATAAACGCCGTCCGCCGCCTCCACCAGAAAATCCGGCAACCGCATGCTCTGGTCATCGAACCGCCCTCCCTTGTACTCCACAAGGCCGTTCCAGGCGGTCATCCAGATGCTCCCCGCCGCATCGGACGATGCGTCGGTCACAGCGCCCAGCGTCGCCCGGTCATCCGGCGGCACCGGGCAAAGCTTCGCGGCAAACTGCGTGGTCACGTCATCGGCCGCCGTCACCGCCTCCAGCAGACCGCGCTCGGCATAGGCCCGGATGACGCCGTCCGGGGTCTCCACCATCCCCAAAACGCGCCCCACCGCGCCCGCCTGCGTGGCCGCAGGCCACACCTGCCACTGGCCTGAGAGATAGCGCGCCACCCCCTCGGCCCCGTACACCCACACGCCCTTCGCCTTCCCGCAAAACACGCCGGAGAAAGCACCGGTCTGCCGCCGCACACTCTCCGGAACCGGGATCTCCGCAAACTCGACACCGTTGAAACGGATGAGCTGGGCACGCGTCGCCAGCCACAGATACCCGTCCGCCGCCTGCGTCACGCCGATCACCGGACTGCCCGGCAACCGGTCCTCGACCGTCCAGAGCTTCAAAGCATAGGCGTCCGTCACGGCGTTCTTGGCCCAAAGGCCCGCGCCCCCCAGCAGCGCCCACGCCGCAAAGGCCACCCCGCAATATGACCGGAAGCATAACATCGTTTTAACGCTCAACGCCGGCCCCTGAACGTCGAAACTTCTTTGGAAGTTGGGCGTTCAGAATTCGGAGTTCTCAGCTCCCGATCCCGCAAAGCTCCTCATCGCCCGCAAAGCCGGGAAAAGCGGCAAACACACCCTCCACCACACGGCGATACTCATCCACCGTGCGGCAGACCCGCACACTCCGCCACACGCGCTCGCCCTGGCATAGGGAGCGGTGCAGATAGCCCCACAGCTCTTTCATGCGCCCCAGCACCGACGCCGGCCCGTACAGCTCCTCCGTGTTGGCCGCCACGTAATCGTCCAGGAAACCCTTCAGCCGCGCCGCCTCGCGCGCCGGCGCATCGCCCCGCCGGATGCGCCCGATCAGAAACGGGTCGATCGCCACCCCGCGCCCGATCATCCAATGCGTGACGCCGGGAAACCGCGCTTTGAGCCGCAGGTAGTCCTGGCGCGTCCGCATGTCGCCGTTGTAGACCACGGGGTGCCGGCACAGGGCCAGCGCCTCCGCGAACGCGTCGAGCAACACTGTGCCCCCGTACATCTGCCGGGCCGTGCGTGCGTGGACCGTCACCTCCCGCAGCGGAAACGCATTGATCAGCCCCAGGCGCCGCGCCAGCAGATCCGGCGTGTCCATGCCTAACCGGACTTTGACTGAAAAACCGCCGGGCATCTCCTCGCACCCCGTCTCCAGCAGGCGGGCGAACGCGTCCGCATCGCGCATCAGCCCCGCGCCGCGCCCCTTCTTCGTCACAAAGGGATACGGACACCCCGCATTCAGGTCGGCACACCTGTAGCCCATGTCCTTGAACGCGTGCAGCAGCGTGCGCAACTGCCCCGCGTCCTTACCGATCACCTGCGGCACCACCGGCACCGCCTGACCCAACCCGGGATCGATGTCCTTCAGCAAAACCGGCCTCACCTTCGCCCCGGCGAACGTGGGAATAAACGGGGCCACCGCCCGGTCCGGCGGCTGGAACCACAGCGCGTGCAAATTGCGGAATGCGCGCACCGTCACCCCGCGCAGCGGCGCAAGACAGAAATCGTCGGTTATCGCAGTGTCGGCCATCGTTTCGAGACGTTACCACACCCGGTGCCGCGCTTCAAGAAAGGAGAGGCCGTCCCTTCGCCCCTCTCCCGCTCTCGACAATCCCATGACCAAATGTTACTTTAAAAAAAGGTGAGGCTGGGAGCGGTTTCCAGTCACACAACCTAAGAACATCACACTGGAGATCCACATGCCCAAGATCCTGACTTTAGCTTTGGCGGCCGCGCTCCTTGCCACGCTGACAGCCCCCGCCCAAGACGTCTTCAAACTCGGGAAGGGCCTTCCCGTAACGATCATTCTCGCCGATTCCCACACACCCGCCGAGCAAACCGCTGCCGAAGAACTCAAAACCTACCTCGCCAAGATGACTGGCGCCCGCTGCGAGATCGTCGCCGAAGCACAGGCGGCCGGCCCCGCGATTTTCGTCGGGCCAACCGCCTTCGCCAAAAAAACCGGCGTCGACTGCGCGAAGCTCGACAAAGAGGAATGGCTCCTCCGCGCCGCGGGCGGCAACCTCCTCGTCGCGGGCGGACGGCCACGCGGAACCCTTTACGCCGCCTATGAAATGCTCGAAAGGCTGGGCGTCGTCTGGCCGGACGTCAACGTCGAATATGTCCCCGAAGTTGAGTCGCAAAGCATCGGCTGGAATCTGCGGGGAAAACCGGCCATCATGAACCGTTGCCTCTACCTCGGCGTCGGCCATTCCCCTCAGACCGTCCGTTTCTTCGTCCGCAATCGCATGAACGCGCAGGTTGTCATCCCGAAAGAGCTGGGCGGCTGCGAGCTTCACGGCGCCCCGGGCGGCTGCCACACCTTCCACGCCTACACCAGCACGAACTGGCCGGACGCATGGTTCGCCTTGGACAAAAAAGGCCGCCGGACACGCTCGACTTCAGGCTCCGGCCCCTCGCAGTTCTGCCTGACCACCCCCGACGTCCGCAAGGCCGTCTGCAGCCAACTGCGGGCCTTCATTAAGCGCGACCGCGAAAACGCCGGCTCGCCCGACCTCTACCCCCGCATCTATGACATCAGCCACAACGACTGCGACGGCGAATGCCATTGCCCAACCTGCACCGCCGTCCTCGAGCGCGAGGGCGCCTACAGCGGCGTCCTGCTGGACTTCATCAACTTCGTCGCCAACGACATCGCCAACGACTACCCCGACATCCTCGTTCAGACCTTTGCCTACACCTTTACGCTCGACGCACCCAAACACATTAAACCAGCCTCGAACGTCATCATGCGCGTCTGCAAGCTCGGTTGCGAATTCTTCCCCGCAGGCAAGGCCGACACGCAGTTCCCAAACAGCCACCCGCGCAACCGGAACTACCACGACAATTTCCTCCGCTGGGCGGACATTTCTCCGAACCTCGCCGTCTGGGACTACTGGATCATCTACTCGAAACCGTACCACCCGCCCTACCTCAACGCCCGACACCTTCAGGAAGACATCGCCTTTTATCGCAAACACAATGTCAAAACGATGTTCGTCGAATGCGAAGCGGCCGACGAAACCAGTTTCTTGCCCTTCAAAGTCTGGTTCGGGCTCAAGATGATGCTGGACCCCAGCCAGTCCTACGACGACCTGGCCGCGCGGTTCTGCCGGGCGCAATACGGGGCCGCCGCCAAACCGATGCTGACGTTTATCAACACGCTGCAGGACCGCGAAAAAGCGGCCGACACAGCGCTCGGCACCACCACGCCCAACGCCCTCCCCTATCTCGACCTGGATTTCTTCAAAACCGTCAACGCGCTTCTCGACGAGGCCGAACGCCTCGCCGCCGGCCAGCCGGACGCCCTGCGCAACATCGCCCGCGAACGGGTTCCCGTCGATGCCGCCCTCCTGAATCTCAGCAAGCGTTTCACCCCCACGCTTCCCGCAGGCGGCCAGACGCCCTGCGACCTCCAAACACTTTTCGCCCGATTCGCGACCAACTCGCTCATCCAGGCCAACGTGTTCTACGACTCCGACGCCTATGCCCGCAACCGCGCCGAACTCGACTTGGCGAAGACCAAGCTGGAAACCGCAAGAATGCGTTTCACGGGCACCCCCCTGCAACTGCCTCCCGAATTCGTAGGCAAAGAAGTGGTCGACATCAACTGGTCAACCTTCGGGAGCGGCGGCAGCGTGAAAGTCGTCGAAGATGCGGGCGGCGTAGCGGGCAAGTCCTGCATGCTTCTGGGCGGGGAGGGCCGAAAAGACTATCACCGCCTGCCGTTCCAAATGGGCCTTTACTGCCGCGCCAAGAAAAAGTTTGTGAGCGGCAAATCCCTTCAGGCCGGCGAGATCCCCCAAGACGGCAAATTCCACCTCTATCACTTAGGCAGGCACACCATCGAACCGACCACCATCTTCTGGGCGCACTGGACGTGGCTCATGAGCATCATGATCGACACAGCCTATCTTCCCGGCGGCGCCAACGACTGGGACGTCTACGCCTCGGTCAAACTCGTTGGTGCCCCCTATCAAAAAAATTCCAACGAGCCCGCCAAGGTTCTCGTCGACCGGGTGCTGTTGGTGCGGTGACCATCCGCTTTCCCGGCAACTTCGGTGTTCGGCGTTCGGCGCTCAAGTTATCCCACTGTTTATTTATTCCCGCCCTGTGGGCGGCGGAAAGGGCTGAAATGAAAAAGGCGCTCATCTTGTTGAGTATCGCACTCTTGTCGACCTCTGCCAAGGCCTCGGTGGCCGCGGGGGAAAATCTGCTCATCAACGGGACGTTCGATGCCGAACAGGTCGACTTCCCGGAATTCTGGAACCCGAGCTCCTCTAAGAATGTGCTTTTCCTGCGCACCGGCGGTCCCGAAGGGAAAAAGGCCGCCATCGTTTTGAGGGGGGATGGCTCTACGTCCAGCGAGGCGAGCGCGCGCCAGCAGGGGCTGACGCTGGTGGCTGGAGGAACCTACAGGCTCAGCGCCTATGTCAAGACCAAGGGTTTCAAGAGCCGCAACGGGGGGCTGATTCTGCACAACAGCGGCTGGTTCAAAGACGTAGGGCTGAAAGCGCTGCCGGCCGATTCGGACTGGACCTTTCTGGAGAAGACCTTCACCCTGTTCCCTTCAAAAAACAGGGAGTACGGCGTGGCGTTCTTCGCAGTGGGGTTGACCGGTGAAATCGCGGTCGCGGACGTCAAACTCGAGGCCGTCAGCGAAGACGCCCTCAAAGGTTCGGCCTCGCAAATGGCCTTCGTCAATGAGCCCCGCCTGGTGCCGGTGCAGCCGCTGCTCAATAAGATCCCTGTTGCCCGTCCGGAGCTGGTCTTCAAGTTTTACGGCCAGCTTCCTGACAAGCCCGAGGCTTACGAGTGTCTGGTGGATGTCGGGGGACGTATCCCCCGCCAGAGCGTGACGCTGCACGGGGGCAAAGTGCGCGTACCGCTCGCGGGACTTCCGTGCGGCGACTATGCGCTGCAGGCGGTCTTGCGCCATAAGGCGACGCGGAAGGCGATCCTCGAGACCGCCTATCCGATCAGCGTGATCCCTCTTCCGGAAGTCGATGTAAGCGGGGTCAAGCCGCTCAACAATCTGGTGTCGGATTTGCTCGACCAGCCGGTGAAGGCAGACTCCGCCCCGCAGACCTTCCCTTTCTGCCAGCCGCGTGCCGGCTGGGTTTTCGTGTCGCTCGCGTCGGAAGCGTCCTTGGCCGACACCAAGGTGATGCTCGATGACGCTGTTGTGATCACTGCCGCCACCGACCGGCGCGAGGCGTTCCGTGAACTTGAGCGCGGCGCGCACCGCATCAGTGTCAGCGGTGCCGCAGCAGGGGCGCACCTCCGGGTGCGCTCAATTCCCGAGATCTTCGATTACCCGCCCTGCGCGAACTCGCAGGTCAGGGAGAATGGGCCTTACGACTGGGCGTTCATGAAGCGGCACATCCTTCCTGCGGTGACAACCCTGAACGGCGGCACGCTGCCGGGTGAAGCCTTGCCAGAGGCGAAGGCCCTCGGGCTCAAATGGCTGGCCAACTTCAACGTCGCGCCGGTGGATGACCCGGCCGGGTTGAGGCAGCGCATGGAGCGGCACGCGGGCATGACCCAGCCGCAGTACGACGGCTTCACGAGCGACGAGCTTTTCTTCGGCCGCGCGACCATCGACCATTACACCCGCGCGCTGTGGACGCTGAAGAATCCCTCGAACCGCCTGATTTACACGTGGATCGTCGGCAAGCCCAACATCTCCTCGCTGCACACCGATTTCATGTCCGCCTGCCTCAACGCCTCCAAAGGCCGCGGGCGCCTGCTGTTCGAGGCCTACTGCCACCCGCAGACCGACGAAAAGGCGGCCGCCGCGTATCTCGACAACATGATCGGCGAAACGATGCGCCGTTTCAACGCCTTCTTTCCCGCCGCCGCGGCGGGTACCGGCATCATCTTCGGCAACTTCAACCAGATCCCCATCATCTCGCTGGAGCACAACCCGGCAGTGGACTTTAAATACTTTCTGGATATGCAGGTCAACCTGGTCGCGAACAGTCCGGATTTCAAGGATCTCGCCACCGTGGGCTATTGGGGCACCTATTACGGCGACGAGGAACTGGCACGGTGGTCATTCAGGCTCATGCGCCACTATGCCGTAGAGGGGCACACGGAGATGTTGTCCAAACAGTATGGCTTTACCTACGCGCCCGGATTCATAAAGAACGGCGATTTCGCCGAGGGGCTGGAAGGGTGGACCCTGTCGCCTGCCGCCGATGGCTCCCTCCGCGCGGAAACCCTCGCCGGATACGGCAAGAACAGTCAGGGGCGTTGGGGCGGAGGCAGCGCGGGCGACACGGTCTGCGTGATGACCCGTCAACCGGCAGCGGCAAACCGGATCAGCCAGACGGCACAAGGCTTGAAGGCCGGCAAGGCCTATTGCCTGCAGTTCGTTACCGCTGACCGCAGCGACGTTATCGAGAAAAAGAATAATCCGCGCCGATACGGGATCGATGTTGAACTCGAAGGCGTTGAGCGGATCGCCGACAGGAGTTTTGTCCACATCGACAGGCGCAAAGGAGGGCGTTACGAGCACAACGACAACGTCGGCAAGGTCAACCTCAACCGCATTGTTTTCCGCGCCGCGTCTCCCGCCCAAACCATCGTCTTCAATGACGGGAAGGCCCGCCCCGGCGAAGAAACCGTCATCAACTTCATCCAGCTGAAACCTTATTTCGAGTGAACTGAGAATTGTACCGGTTCCCGAGAGATAGGATGCATCCCTTTGTTTTCGACTCCTGCTTTTTACTTGTCACCGACGCCGTAGTGCTCTTCCATGTAGCGGAGTTTCCACTCGATCATGTCGGGGCCGCCGCGGTAGAGCATCGTGGGCTCCCAGCCGAGACGCGAATCGGCGCGCACAAGCTTAAGCGCGGCCTTCGCGTTCGCGTATTCGTCGCGGGCGATCTCCACCGCCTTCGCGCGGTCTTTCGCGCGTTCGGCAAGCATGGCGGCCTTGACGTTCCGCGCCGTGAGACAGGCGCGCGCCATATACTGGCCGTGCCAGCCGAGGCGGCGGGCGTTGTCACGACGGGTCGCGTCCGTCTCCGCCGCCGCCAGCGCGAGAAACGTGTCGCCGCCGCGCATGAAGGATTCGACCATCGGATCTAAAAGCTCGATCTGCAGCCTGAGCGACTTGTCCTTCGCGGCGCAATGGCGATAGTTAAGGTTAAGGTACATCGGCGGCATCGGCAGATCCGAAACATTCAGGTCGGGCTCCATCGCGTTGAAGGGATACGCCGGGCCGTAGCGGAAGGGCCCGTACTGATTCTCGCTCTCGGAATGCATGTCCACGATCTTCTCCGACCAGTCCTTCCACACGGCGAGCGCCGCGTCCACGCTCTTTTCGCCGTAGTCGCGCGCCGCGATCGCCCGTATATGCGTCTCGAACTGCATGCCGCCTTCCGTGTACGCTTCCTTGGAGAGCTCCGAGATGAAACTCGGCCACCAGCCGTAATGATGGTTCTCCATGAGGCCGGCGAGATTCCAGTCGACATGCGCTTTGACGACAGCGTCGAAACGCTTCTTCCACTGGTACGGGAAGGGATCGAAGGGAATCGTGCCGAAGTCCCACGTGTGGCCGCCGGTGTTGGACATGGAGTACATCCTCATCCCGAGTTTCTGCGCCTCCTTCGCCTCGGAGGCGAAATAGCGCCCCGGCCCCACGTAGGTGAGCGAATAGTCCGCAACGCGCGAGGGCAGGCCGTTCCGCTTGGGAAATGCCTCGAACATCTCGAACGTCGCCTGTAACGTGATATCGCGCGGCAACGCGTTCAAGAGCTCCAAACGCTCCCTCTCGCCTTGACTGCCCCAGTTGTAGCTCCAGAACACGATCTCCATGTCCGGCGCATGCGCGCGGATCGCCGCCTTCACGGCGTTGAGCCAGTCGGGATAGTCCCGGCACGGGAACCAGCCCGCGAGCGGACGGCCATCGCCCTTCTTACGATGGACGGCAATCTTGTCCTTCTCCCAGTAACAATAGGGAAGCGCGCGTTCGTCCTTCGAGGGGAACTGGCAGCTCTCGCCCACAAAAATGATGCCCTTGGCCTCGGGATACGCGGCGGCCACGCGGCCGTAGGTTTTCTCGAAGAGTTCCTTCGAGCCCGGAGCGGAGGGATGTGCGAAGGCGAGCACGTAACTGTACAGATAGGTGTCGAGCCCCCACGCCTTCGCGCGGCGGATCGTGTCGGAGATGTCGATGTGCGGAACGTTCTTTGTGACGTCCACGTCCTTCACGAAAATAAGGATCGCGTCGATGCCGTGGTGCGCCATCTGCGCGAGGTGCGCGTCGGGGAACTGGTCACAGCCCCAGCCCGAATGCGACATGCGCGGCGAGAACATCGGCCGCCGCGTCTCCGCGCCCTTCGCGAGGAACGGCGTCGAGCAGAGGTTCATGCGGTCTTCGAGGCGGTAGAAGCCTTGCGCCGCCGCCTTCGCGTCCGCCGCGCGGATCGTCACGCCCTTCGCCCCCACCTCGATCGCATACTCCCTTGCCTTCATTGCCCCGTCAATCTTCACCTCAACAGCGCAACGGTCCGACTTTCCAGACTTCCCCGACACTTCCACCGACGCGTTCACCCCCATCGACGTCAGCAGATAGTCGCGGAAGTCATCGGCGGCGCGGCGGACGAGCGGAGCGGCGTCTTCGCCCGCGGCGATCTTCATGCCGTTCGTGAAAGCGAATTCATTAGCGGTCGGCTGTATTTTCCAGTCGCGCCGGTTCGGCTTGTGCACGTCCGCGAGCCGCGCACGGAAGTCATAGGGCTTCTCTTCCGCGCACACGCCGCAATCTGCCGCGCAGACCGCCGCCGCGCACAACGTCGCGAAGATTCCGAAAACGAATTCTTTCATGGAGTCACCAAACCTCTCTTTCTCTTTAGAATTGAGTCGCTGTAGTCCCACCGTCGGGCATCGAAATCGAAAAGTGCTGGTTTTCGTTGTGCCCTTATCCAAAGATAAGGGTATGAAAACAAACACCAAACCAGTAGGGAACAGTTTCCCCGTTTTGAGGCAGCTTTGCAACCTGATTCCCCGGCCGATGTTCGGCGAGTGGGGTAAGGATTGCTTTTGGCAACCTGTGGGACTATACTGTTTCTCAATCTTAGCTTTGGGATTCAGTCCTGTTACCGCCACGGTGGCGTGCGGACGGTTCCGGTTAACGCCATGGGAAGCTCACGATGAAAATTAAAATTGTCCTTTTCGTATGTTCTGCCCTGTTGGGGGCGGGCGTCGGCATGGGCGGCCAGACGAACAGCGCGACGCTCTGGCTGGACACGGCGCCGCTGACCGCGCAGAACGTGACGCTCAAACTCGGGGACGGGACGTTCGTGCGGGTGGACGTGCTGGGGGAGCGTCTGTTCCGCATCCGCCACGCGAAAACGGACCGGTGGACCGAATCCGCGCTCAACCGCTACGGCATCCTCGCGTCGTCGTTCCCTGCGGCGGCCTTCACGCGCGCCGACGCGGACGGCGCCTGCACGTTCTCTACCCGGCAGGCCAAGCTCTCGGTGTCCCTCAAGGGGGGCGCGGTGTCGCTGGCGACTGCGGACGGGAAGGTGCTGACGCGGCAGACGGCCGCTCCGCTGCTCACCGCCTCCGGCGGTTATAACGTGCGTTTCGGTCTTGAGAAGGTCGAGCGGCTCTACGGGCTGGGCGACGTGAGCCGCGAAAACGTCATGCGGCGCGGCAAGGCGTACGAGTGCTGGGTGGTCAACGTCAACTCCTACATCCCGATTCCGATGATCCTGAGCCAACGCGGCTGGGGGCTCCTCATGAACACGACGTGGCGCAACACGTTCGACGTGGGCAAAAGCGACCCGGACGCGCTGATCTGCGCCGCGCCCCGCAGCGACCTCGATTACTACCTGTTCTGCGGGGCAGACTACCGGGCCCTGCTCGACACCTACACGGCTCTGACCGGCCGCCCGACCCTGCTCCCCGTCTGGGGCTATGCCTTCACCTACGTCTGCAACGAGAACATCGACGCTTTTAACCTGATCAACGAAGCGCGGGAGTTCAGGAAACTCGATCTGCCCTGCGATGTGATCGGCCTGGAGCCGGGGTGGATGTCGAAGTACTATGACGGGTCAACCCAAAAGAAATGGCATCCGGGGCGCTTCCCCATCCCCACCTGGGCGCCCAAAGGCGGGCACACCTTCCACGGCGCGCTGAAGCGCCTGGGGTTCAAGCTGAGCCTCTGGCTCTGCTGCGATTACGATCTCGGGGTGTACGAGGAGCATTGCGTGGCGGGCAAGAAACCGCGTTCCGCGGCCGGGAAGGACAAGACGCCCGACGGCCTGCCGGAGATTTTCTACGACGAGCATCTGACCAACGCGAAGGACAAGCCCAAGAAGGCCGCCAAAAAGGAAGCGCCGGAGGGGACGGAGCCGTGGTTCGAGCACCTCAAGTTTTTCACCGACCAGGGGGCGGCGGCGTTCAAGCTCGACGGGTCTTCGCAGGTTATTGAGCATCCGGCGCGCAAATGGGGCAACGGGATGACCGACGAGGAGATGCACAACCTCTACCCCGTCATCTACGCCAAGCAGATGGCGTGCGGTTTTGAGGATCACACCAAGCGGCGCTCGATGATTTATTCGGCGGGCGGGTACACCGGCGTGCAGAAATACGTCGCGACGTGGGCGGGCGACACGGGCGGCGGCGCCAAGCCGCTGGCCTCCATGCTGAACCTCGCCTTCTCGGGCCACTCGAACCACTCCTGCGACATGGACATCGGCAGCGTCGCGGGCATCCACTTCGGGTTCCTCCAGACGTGGGCGCAGCAGAATAACTGGTGCGCCTGGAACCAGCCTTGGCTCATTAGGGAGGAACTCACCCCCGTGTTCCGCGCCTATGGGCAACTCCGCTACACGTTGTTGCCGTACCTCTACTCCAGCGCGGCGGAGGCGGCGCAGACGGGCTATCCCGTGATGCGGGCGATGCCGATGGTTTACCCCGACGACCCGGCCTGGGACAGCTGCATGGGGCAGTACATGCTGGGCGACTTCCTGCTCGTGTCGGCCTATGCCAAAGAGGTTCGCCTGCCCGCAGGCAGCTGGACCGATTTCTGGAGCGGCCAAACCTTCACCGGGCCCTCGGTCCTGCCGGTCAAGGTCACGTCGGAACGCGGCGGGGCGCTGCTGGTCAAAGCCGGCGCGATCATCCCCACGTGGCCGCCGAAGAGCCATGTTGAGAAAGGCTGGAACAAGGAGGTCGGACTGCTCGTCTACCCCGGCGCGCCCGGCGCGTTCACGCTGTACGAGGACGACGGCGTCAGCCTCGGCTACCGCTCCGGCAAATTTGCCCGCACGCGCCTGACGTGCGAAACCCGGGGCAAGGCGGTCACGCTCACGGTGGGCGGCCGCGAAGGCCGCTACGACGGCATGCCTGCGGCGCGCGACTTCACGGCAAAGCTCCGGCTCGCGTCGCGCCCGCAGGCCGTCACGCTCGACGGCTCACCGGTCACGAACGCGGTGTGGGACGCCGCCGCCGGGACCCTGACCGCCGCGCTGCCCGCCTGCGGCGCGAAACCCCGCGTCCTCGTCTGCGAGTAAAGAAAACGGGGATGCGGTCGAGTCTCTCGACAGGCGTTCCATGCCTTGCGCGTGTGCCAAGTAAACAGGAGCACCTCATTTTCACGGGATCGATTTTCCGGTCGCGCCCGCGAAGTAAATCTGACACGCCCGCGCGTGTTGAACGAAAGATTGACAAAATGCCACGACGTGATTTTCTGAAACCCGGCGCGATTCTCGCCGGTATTCGGCCCGGCATATCCACGACACGGAAACCGAACCGCCGCGCATGACCTTCCGGGATCCATTCAAGACCCACAATCAACGGGCACAAAATCCCATGTGAACGCCCCGCGGCCTCCGGCCGGCATTTTCAAGACGCGGAAACCCAACGGTCTCTTATCGAAATTCTTACTCGTGGTTTCGGCCCTCAGAAACGTGGTCCCCCGGCACTCGCCGCGGAAAACCGTATGTGTATGCCCCGACAAAAAGAAAATCACGCCGTGATCGGCACAGAGATCAAGCAGGGTTTGCCGGTATGAGAGCGGCACATTGCTATACCCGTCTTTTTCATCGGGAACCTTAACAAACGGCGGAATGTGCGACAACAGGATGACAGGAAGTTTTCCCTCTTTGGCCGCAAGGAGTTCGCCGTGCAACCAAGCGTTATGCTCCTCTGCCAGATTCTGCGGCGTTTTCGGCATCCACAGCACTGAATTGACGGCGATCACTTTGACGCCTTTGATTTCCAGAGCCTTCCGGTCCGGACCGTAACGCCTCCGGTACACCCCCAGTTTCTCCTCCGTCACGGGAGGCTGAATATCGTGATTGCCGGGAGTCAACACATACGGAACGTCAATCGCGGCAATCGCGGCTTTGAAATCCGCAACCGTTTTTTCGTCGTTGGCGTTAACCAGATCGCCAGCGACCACAAGCAGATCCGGCTTTAGCGCGTTAATTTGACCCACCGTCTTCTTCACAATCTCGATGTCGGCCGCACATCCTCTCTGGCTAAAACCGATTTGCGGATCACACCACTGAATGATCGTAAGCGATTCTTCCCCGGAGCCCTTCCGCTCTTCTCCGGCTCTTACCGCGCACGGTAACGTGGCCGAAACGATTGCGGCAACCGTGACCACCAAAAAATTACGTCGTGTGAACATCCGATCCCTTTTTTTCTTCAACTATAGTTTATACCCGTGTGGGGATCAAGCCCGTTTGGCATTCGTGTTTTATCGCGTTTAAGGATTGTCGCCGCCCGGGAAAAAAAGTATCGTATGGACAACACTGGTTGGTCAAAACGTTTACGGCAAGGCAAGTCGCGCGTCAGGAATCCGGCGGTGAATGGATGTGCCCATGCATAAAACAGCCCCCCCCACAAAAGTCAGTCTGTCGCTGACCTCTTTTTTCAGCGCTGATGACATCCTGCCCCACCAAGAGGATGTCTCGCGGAATCAACTCATACGCCAGCTCCTGTTGCATGTGGCAAACGGGCACGGGCTGATGGAGGTTGACGCCTATTACACCGCCATCATCGAGCGCGAAAACGCCAATAACACCGTCGTGTCCAATGGCATCGCGATCCCGCACGCCCGCATCAATGACCTGCAGCGCCCGTATGTCGGCGTCGCCACGTCCACCAAAGGAATCCGGTTCGCGGAAGATGAGCCGCCGGTTCACCTCATCCTGCTCGTGCTCATCCCGCGCGACCAACCCGGCCTTTATCTGCAGATCCTGCGTGCCCTGGCGAATATCCTGCGCGACCGCGATGCCGCACGCTCGGTTTCCCAACTGGCAACCGCAGAGGAGGTCATGCGTTTCTTCGAGCGCGGCGGCATGATTCTGCCGGATTACGTCTGCGCCGCCGATATCATGGACGACGAGTTCATCGCCCTGCGCGACAACGATACCCTCAAGACCTGCATCGACTGTTTCATCGCCAAACAGGTCAGCGAGATCCCCGTCCTGGACTGCGACGGTGACATGGTGGGTATCGTCCGCGCCGGCGCCCTGCTCAAGGTCTGCCTCCCCGAATACCTGCTCTGGATGTCGGACCTCTCTCCAATCATCAATTTTGAACCGTTTACCGCCATTCTCCACAACGAGCAGGACACTCGGCTGTCAGGTATTCTTCTCGAGGATTTTGCCTCAGTCCAGATGAACGCGCCGGCCGTTTCCGTGGCCGGCGAGATAACCCGCCACAACGCGTCGAGGTGTTATGTGCTCAACGGCAAAAAGCTGATGGGCCTCATCAGTCTGCCCCGTTTCCTAAACAAAGTCTTCCGGGAGTGACCGATCATGTATAGCGAACCTGTCGTCAAGACTAGCCCACTTCATGTGCTCGGGAAAATCGCTTTTATGGCAGGCCTCACCGCCCTCGCCGGATGGGGCGCCCACCATGTCGGCATCGCGGTGAAACCGCTCCAGGTGGTGGCGGTCTGCACGTTCACCAGCGTGATCTTCACCACGCTCTTCTTCCCGGCTCACCGCATCGCCGTCGCATTCCTCGGCGTCGCCGTGCTTGTCGGCACGCGCGGCATGACCCTCCAAGGGATGCTGCATACTGCCGAACTGGACATCATCCTCTTCCTCGTCGGCATGATGATCATCGTCGGAGCCCTCAAAGACCTCGGCTTTCTCACATGGATCATCCAAACCATCATCAACACGAAAAAGATGACGGGCACGACGTTCACAGTCATCCTCTGCGTGCTATCGGCCCTGCTCTCCAGCCTCATTGGTGAGATCTCCTCGATTGTCGTCGTGCTGGCGCTGGTTTTCCAAGTCTGTGACACACTCAAAATCCGCGCCACGCCGTTCGTGCTGATCGCCGTCCTCTGCACGAACATCGGCTCAGCCGCGACCATGCTGGGAAATCCTGTGGGCATCTTCATCGGCAACAAGGCGGGCCTCACCTTTAGCCAGTTCGTGTTCGGCGCCGTGCCGATCGCGCTCGTCGCGCTCGTCTCCACCATGATCGTCGTGCTGCTCTGGTATCGCAAGAGTATCGCCGGGATGTCGCTCAAAATGGAGGAGCACCGGAAGGTTCACCAGGGCTTGGGGCCCCTGGTCCGCATCCCCCACCGGCGCGGCTTTTTCGTGCTGACGGCGACTATACTGATTATCGCGTTCCACCACCAGATCGAGAACATCCTCGGGCTTACCGGAGCCGATAACACCAATGCTTTCCTGATCATCACGCCGCTCATCATCGCGGGGCTGCTTATGGTCTACCGCCCCCGGCGGGCGCGCCATTATGTGGAAAACGAGATCGAATGGTGGACGCTGCTTTTCTTCATGCTGCTTTTCGCCATCGCAGGCGGCCTGCAGGAACAGGAAGTCACGGGCAAGCTCGCCGACAAACTCGCCGAGATCACTACCGGCGGCCCGAAAGCGCTGATCCCCTTTGTTCTCGGCATTACCTCGATCGGTTCCGCCTTCGTGGACAACATCGTCTTTGTGGCGGCGTTCAACCCGGTCATCCAATCGCTGCTGGAACACTCGTCCGGCTACTCCATCCTCTGGTGGGCGCTGCTGTTCGGGGCCTGTTTCGGGGGCAACATCACCGTCGTCGGCTCCACCGCGAATATTGTGGCGCTCGGCTTGCTCGAAAAACGCGGACACGACCACATCTCATTTTTCGAGTGGATCAAAGTCGGGCTGGCCATCGGCGTGCTCACCGGCGCCATTGCGTGGGGAATGTTGAACGTCATGGAAATGCCGAAACCCCTCGGCCACCGACCGGAGGCAAAGGCCGCCGCGCTCCCCGCGGCCGCGACCGGCTTCTCCCCGAAGACTGCCCAATGACCCCATGCTGCCGTCAGCAATAACAAAAAAAATGGTGACCGAGTGGGGCGGTGCTGACGTTTACGCGCAAGCGGAAAGGCTGGTGAACCGCGGCGCAGTCCTGAAAGCCGACATGGCCGGCGATATCATCACAGGAGTGATCGCCCGCGAGTCCGCCTCTGACATCCACACCAAACTGCGGCTCCGCGCAAACGGCACCATCGAGAGCCTCTGCCCCTGTTTCACCAACCGCAGCCAGGGCCTCGTCTGCCCCCATGTCGTC
>JAQVSS010000156.1 GCA_028700415.1 Kiritimatiellia bacterium | reverse complement strand
TTCAAGAAGCGGAGGTAATGGGATACCATGGTGCCACGCGGGTCACGGACACCCTTCTGTTTGCCCGCTTGGCTGAACGCCTGACAGGGCGGTCCGCCGACCAGTAAGGGCAATTCGGATCCAACGCCACACTCATGGAGAACGGCTTTTGGGTCGAGGTCGGTAATATCGGCTTCAAAAACACGGCTTTGGACTGCGAAATTTTCGCGGAGAGTGTTACAGCAATCGTGATCCCGCTCAACGCAACCCGCGACCTGCCATCTCGCTTTACCGTTTTGCGCAACGCCTATGCCAATGTCCAAACCTCCGGCTCCACTGAATAGGCTCAGCACCGGCAGTTTCGCCTTCATCTGTTCGGACGAGAAAACCTTAAACCGCACCGCATGATCGAGCACGGCTTGGGCGACTGCCCTCGCCAACGGGACGGGTACGGCGTTACCGACCTGCATCTGTGTACTCGTCAATGTGCCGACAAAACGGAAATCGTCAGGGAATCCTTGAAGGCGTGAGGCTTCTCGAACAGTTACAAAACGATTCTCATACGGATGAACAAACTTGTTGAAGATATAGCCGGTGACGGTGAGGGAGGGCTTAGCCGGATCGAGCCGGATCATGCGCAAATTCGGGCCGCCTACGCGCGTGGGATCTTCTTTCACATAATATCGAAAACTCTTGTGCCAGAGTTCTTCCGGGAGATCCTGCATCTTTTGCCCGATCTTCAAGGCCTCGATGCGGCGCAGCACGTCTCCCCCAGCCTTGCGTGGGATGTGATTCTCTATCATGTGGGGTTTTGAAATCGCCATATAGTGCCTCTTCTAGCGTGTCCAGTCGGTGATGTCGGTTAACCATTTATCGCGTGTGTGCGATTTTGAAAAAGCCACAATGCCATCATACAAGTTGTACCATTTGTTTGGTGAAACTGACGCCTCTGACCACCCCCATACAATATCGGCATAGGGTAACAGGTAATCATCGTAATGGCGAACAGCATGGAGGTTGCTGGCCAGACCGATTTTTAATGACCAATCCTGAAGGTCTATCTGACGGGTTTCGACACCGAGTTTCAGCACTTGGAAGGTACTCTTCTTGATGTCATCCGTGCGATCCATGCCGACACTGGTTTTGCCATCTGAAATCGTGCCTTTTGGTTTGCCATCGCCTGTCTTTGGCCAGCCCTCTCCCGGGTCACGCGGAAGGCCGCATGCCCCTGTGAACCAGAATGCGGGATTCGTGGTGTCACGACATGTATAGGCTTCCCAGAGCAACTTCCATGACTCGAGATACTTATGGAAAGAAGAGGGATTTGCTTTAATTGCCTCAATCAGTGCAGATTCGGGCCAGCTTGGATCGCCAAGACCATTTTTAGGAATCGACCATGAGAAGTGCTTGCCTCCTGCCATCGGCAGAAACAGACAGACTTCTTGCTGTTCCATTCCACGTAATGTTCCGATTGAGTGTTTCAGGGGAAGAGTTCTGCCTGTGGAAAACGAACTCGAATGCTTGACGGCGAGAGGGGGAGTGAATAGCGGCGCGGCTTTCACTTCCGCAATAAAGATGTTTTTCGATTGATAGTCGACAACCACCAAGTCTGCGGGTTCAACGCCGCAAAATATGGAAATATTCTTGCTTCCGGCAAAATGGTAGTGAGCTGCGAAGACCTCGCGAATCGCTTGCGAAGTCGCAGGGCCAATAACACCGGAACTTGGCTTGTTGCCCGCGTGTTGAACAAGTCGATTTTCGAGAATGCAAAAGGGGCAGGTGTTGAGTATTGGGTAGAAATCGTGACCGCCATGCTCACACCAAAGCCAGTTTTCCGGCTTAACGTCACGATAAAATTTTGACGCCACGACAAGGTCGAAAATGGCCGCCAAGGCAAGCGGATGATCTACCGGATCGGTATGTTCTCTGACATATGACAGCGCCACCGCAGCCAGAGTCTTCTCTGAATAATGAGTTTCTTGGCTAAAATAGCTCGAAAGGGTTTCAGGAAGTTCGTGTTTCATGCTTAAGTTTCTTTCAAAATCAAGGTCTGAGGGGCGCGGGGGGGAGGCCGGAGTCGAGGCCGACCACGGCGAGGTTCAATGCGTTGGCGGCGGCGATGACTTTCTGGCGTTCGAGCATCACCAGCCGTCCGGCCTGGTAGGCCAAGGCCGAGACGCCCGCCTTGCGCAGAACGGAGATGGTTTTTTCGCCGAGAACCGGGATGTCGAAGCGCATGTCGTGGCCTGCCTTCGCAACCTTGACGACGACCGCGCCTTTGCCGCCGAGTTTGCCGCCGCGGCGGATGGCTTTGTTGGTGCCCTCGAACGCCTCGACGGCGAGGATCATGCCGTCTTTCACCACGAGGGTCTGTCCGATATCGAGCCCGCCGATGTCGCGGGCCACCTGATGCCCGAAAGCGATGTCGCGGTTCTCCCGTTCGTCCGGGGCACGGCGGGTCAGTACGCCTGCCCCGGGGATATGGTCATCCATATAGCACGAGGCGGGAAGCACGCGGATGCCGAGCTGCTCCAGCGCGGCCGCGATCCTTCCGAAAATCGTGTGGGCGTTTTTGACGGGCAGTTCATTCAGCCACGAGCGGGCCAGGTCGTCAAACCGCGTGCGGAAAAGGGCGAGGGGCGTGATGCCGCCCGCCAGGATGCCGTGCGTGAAACCCTGCTCCGCCGCCCAGTTCAAGATGGCACGCACATTGCCGATGCCGAACCAGGCGGTCTCATCGGCCAGCGCGGCGGTCGAGCGGGCGGTTGAGCCGCGGAGCCCCAGCACGGTGATATGCCGCACGCCCGCCGCGCGCGCGCCTGTCACCAGATAGGCGGGATACGTGCCGTTCCCCGCCACGACCAGAAGTTTGTCCACCGCGTCTTGTACCGTAACCATGGGCCGGATTATACCGGAAGCCGGAACGGCGCGGCAAGACGCAATCCCGCCCGCCGAATTCAGGCTACCTGAAACGGGGCCTGTGTGTTATGATTCGTCCCAATGATTGGGGTGTCTGCGGCAGAGCCGCATCAAACGGAGGGGTTTATGGCTGAGAAGAAGTTGTTCGCAGTGGATCTGGGCGCGTCGGGCGGCAAGTGTTTCATCGGGTTTTTCGGGGACGGCACATTCCGGATGGAGGAAGTTCACCGTTTCGCGCATGAGGGGGTCTCTTATTTCCTGCCGGACCGCACGGGCGAGGTGACGGAGCGCACAGTCTGGGACGACACCTACATCTACCAGAACATCGTCAAAGGCCTGCAGGCCGCACGCCGCCAATACGGCGAGGTACTGGACGGTATCGGCATCGACACCTGGGGTGCGGACGGCCACTTCCTGACACAGGACGGCGATGTGCTGGGCAAAGTCTACTGCTACCGCGACCACCGCCTCGACACCATGTGCGACGAGGTCAAGGCACGGATCGACGCCACGCGCGTGTATGCGATTACGGGCAACCACTTTCAGCCCTTCAACGTGTCCAACCAGCTCCTGTGGGCGGCGACGCGGCGTCCCGCGCTGCTCAAGCTGGCCAAGGTCTATCTCCCGATCCCCACGCTCTTCTATTATTACCTCGGCGGCTGCACGCAGGTGGACTCCACGTTCGCTAGCGTGACGCAGATGATGGACGCGAAGCGCTGCAAGTGGAGCACCGAGATGCTCAAGGCGCTGGGCATCCCCAAGAAACTGATGCCCGGGATCGTCAAGCCGGGCACCAAGATCGGGAAGTTGCAGCCCAAGCTGGCCGGGATGTGCGGTTTGAACGAGGTGGACCTGATCGCGGTCGGCTCGCACGACACGGCCAGCGCGTTCGCGGCCGCGCCGGTGAAGAACTCCAAGAAGGCGCTGATCATCAGCTCCGGCACCTGGTCCCTGGTGGGCAAGCTCATCAAAAAACCCATCACCACGCCTGAGGCCATGAGTTTCGGCCTCAGTAACGAGGGCGGCATCGGCAACACCCGCTTCCTGCGCAACTGCATGGGCACCTGGATCGTGCAGGAGCTGCTGCGCGCCTGGGAAATCGCGGACGGCAAACGTATGGGCTGGAACGAGGTGGACACCATCACGCCCGCCGCGCCGGCCTTCACCGCTTTCATCGACCCCGACGACCTGCGCTTCTACAATCCGCCCAACATGGAGCAGGCGATCCGCGCCTTCATCGCCGAGACCGGCCAGGCGGCGCCTGCGGACCGCGGCACGGTGCTGCGCTGCGTCTACGAGAGTCTGGCGCTCAAATACCGTCAGGTGAACGAGACGATCAACCGCGTGACCGGCACGGAGACGGACGTGGTCCACATTGTGGGCGGCGGCAGCAACAACGCGCTGCTCAACCAGTTCACGGCCGATTCGGTGGGCGTACCGGTGCTGGCAGGACCCAAAGAGGCGACGGCGGTCGGCAACCTCATGGTGCAGGCGGTCGGCGCGGGTATCATCCCCGCCCTCAAGGACGCGATGCCGCTCATCAAGGCCGCGTTCCCGATCGCGACCTTCAAACCGCGGGACACGGCGGCGTGGGACGCGGCCTACGGGCGCTTCATCAAGTTGCTCCGCTAACCCTGCCGTTTTATCCCGACAAACGGGGCCACATCGCTTGCGGATATGTGTGTGAAATGGTATGTTACCGCTAAAGAAAACCTTTTACTGAGGAGCGTGCGCATATGACCGACCGGCAAATTTATCTGACCGATAATGACCGCAAGCGGCTCGAGGAGTTGCTGGCCGTTGCGGCAACATTCAATTACCGTGATCGGAATGACCTCAAGACGCTGGCCAGCGAGTTGCAGCGGGCTAAGGTTGTCGGTTCGCGCGAGGTGTCCGCCCGGATCGTCACCATGAATTCCCGCGTGAAACTCCGGGATCTCGACACGAAGGCGGAGATGGAGCTCACGCTGGCCTTTCCGTCCGAGGCGGATGTGGACGCGGGGAAGATTTCCGTACTGTCGCCTGTCGGCACGGCGATTCTGGGCTATGGGGAGGGGGACACCGTGATCTGGACTGTGCCGGCGGGCACGCGTCGGCTGATGATCGAGAAAATCCTGTATCAGCCTGAAGCGGCGGGCGACTTCCACCTGTGAGGCCCGGCGGATGACGGTTGACGGTCAAGCGGTGGAGCTGAAGGAAGGGATGACGGTCTACGACGCGGTACGGCAGGCCGGGATCGGCCTCCCGGTGTTGTGTCACCGTGACGGCTTAACCCCGACCGGCGGCTGCGGCATCTGCACCGTGGAAGAAGTGACAAGCGGCCGGCTCCTGCCGGCTTGCGCGACGCGCGCCGAGGCGTCCATGGTGATCGCCACCGGATCCGAGGCGGCCGTCGAGTTCCGCCGCACGGCGCTGGAGTTGCTGCTGAGCAACCATCCCGCGGATTGTGACGCTCCGTGCCAGTTGGCGTGTCCCTCCGGCCTGCCAGCGCAGGAGCTGATGGAGCGGATCCTCGCCGGAGATTGGGAAGGGGCGCGCGTTTTGGCGCGGCGTTATCCCTTTGCCTGCGCGTCGGCGGCACCCTGCGAGAAGGCGTGCCGCCGCAAACCGTTGGGCGGCGCGGTCGCGGTCTGCGCGTTGCACCGCTGGCTGGCCGAAGGGGAAGGGACCGGTCCGCAGGAGGTGCGGCAGGAAGCGGGCAAGAACAAGGGAAACCTGCCGCGTTTCAGGTCGCGCATGCGCGGCCTGACGGAAGAGGCGTTGCTGGCGTTGTGCTCCGAAAAAGGGGAGCGCCTGCTGGCGTCGGACGCAACCGGGGTGACGCCCGAGGCGGCGGTGTACGAGGCGGCGCGCTGTATGCGGTGCGGCTGCCGGAAACCGGACGATTGCCGGCTGCGAGAGCTGTGCGCGGCGGCTGACGCGAAACAGTCTTCTTTCGCGGGAGAGACCCGTCCGATCCTGCGGCAGCGAAGCCGAAACGGTTTCCGCTTCGATTCCTCGCGGTGTGTGCTGTGCGGCCTCTGTGTGAGAACCGCACAGAAAGCCGGCGCGTCGTTGGCCCCCGCGTTCCACGGCAGAGGGTTTGAGGCGCAGATCGGCCCTCCGCACGGCCGCACATGGGACGATATCCCGGAAGCCGTGCTGGCGATGGTGGCGGCCGTCTGCCCCACGGGCGCGATGACGGCTGAGGCGGCACCCTCTAACGCGGGCTTCGCCCGCAACCCAATGTCCAATAGCCAACAAGGGAATGTCCAACCGAAGAAGTAAAAGACCGGCTTCACAGCTTCACCGCTTGTATGCACCGTGACCGGACAACTGCGTCTTTCTCATTACCTTGATCATTCGACATTCCTTGTTGGATATTGGACAGGTCGGCAGTTCGTCGAAGGCCGAGGTGTAGGCGAGGTTGAGGCCGAAGTTGCGCTCGACCACCATCGCCTGGAATCCCATGCGCACCACGCAGGTCAGCAGCGTGCCGGTGATCGTGATGCTTCGGCCGGAACGACAGGTAGCCCGCGAGGTCCTGCGTCGAGACCTGGAAGATGTCGTCCGGCACGACCATCGAGGCGCTGGGCTCCTCGGTCTCGCCGTACATCTTGGGCGAGTCGCTGTTCGCCTCGGTGGCCAGCGCCAGGTCGCCGAACTTGCGGAACTGCACGAACGTCCCCGAGTTCGGGGCCAGCTTGGCTTTCACGCCCAGGCCGCTGTTGGCGAGCGGGGTTTCAAGCTCCTTGTCGGTCATCTCGTCGAAAGCCCGGTCGAAATAGCCCTGGACCGTGCCTTTCATGGTGGTAGAGTCCATAATCCTCCTTGATTGTGAGCGAACGGGAAAACCATTCGGCCCCTTACTAGTCGGGGGAAAGTGGTAAAGTCGGAGGCGGAGAAGTGCGTTAGTTCGCGAGTTCGTTAGTGCGTTGGTTGGGGATTGGGAGAGAGGTCAGGGGACGGAAGTCTGAGGGCGGAACGGCGGAGAAGCGGTTCGGTTTGAACAAACCGGCTGAACCTGCTAAGATGACGACACGATGAAGCGGTGAGCGGTGGCGAACGGTACGTTTGGAAAGGGATAGAGATGGGCAATGTACAATGTCAAATTACGTCCCCGCTACTGCTTCAAGATGATGATTGAGAAAACGAAAAATGTCGGCGGTCATCAAGGGTTGTAGTCGCTTGACACATGACTAACACACATACATATTTGGTGCTTAAACGTTATTATCGTCTCTTGTCAGAATGGATTTGTTTTGTGTTTGTTCATTGGGGTGATCGTGTAACCCAAAAAACGACTGGTGAATAGCCGCAGAGATCGCAAAGAACGCAAGGGTGAGAAGCTTTAAAAAAGCCCAGTCTGACCGCATTTTCTTTGCGCTCTCTGCGTTCCTTGCGGCCATTTGCATTTACTCGCCCGCCTCTTCTTCCGCCTCGCTCGCCATGTTCTCGATGAGGCCGAGCATGACCGACATGCCCGCCGTGATCCCGTACTCATGCGGCGTCCGCTCGGCCACCGACAAGGCCCGGCCCGCCGCGAGATCGTGCAGCGTGAACAGGAACTTGGTGCCCGACGGCGTTTTCAGAAACTGCAGGAGCTGCTTCCTGTCCGCGTCCTTCCAAGGTTCTAGCGCTTCGTACCGCGCCTTGGGCAGCGGTAGCTTGCGCCCCGTGTTCATATTGTCTTTTCTCTCCTTGAGCGTTGAACGTTGGGCGTTCAGCGTTGAGCGTTATTCTGGCGCAGTCGGTTTGTAAGGCACTAATTCTTCCTTGGTGCAAGGGACCTAAACGCGCTAAGATTGGGCACGAATTTTCTTTCAGAGGAGTATTCATGGGCACGAAGAAACGTAAGATGGTTGTCACCTCGGCGCTGCCGTATGCCAACGGCGACATCCATATCGGGCATCTGGTCGAGTATGTGCAGACAGATTTCTGGGTGCGCTTCCAGAAGATGCGCGGCCATGCCTGCGTCTATGTCTGCGCGGACGACACCCACGGCACGCCCATCATGGTGCGCGCGCGTACGGAGGGCATCACGCCGGAAGAGCTGATCGCCCGCAGCTATGCGCAACACACCCAGGACTTCTCCGATTTCGAAATCCGGTTCGACCACTACTATTCCACCAACAGCGCAGAGAACCGGAGTTTCTGCAACGCGATTTATGAGGCGATGCGGAAAAGCGGTGCGGTCACCACGCGCCGCCTGCCTCAGCTCTATTGTGAACAGGACGCCATGTTCTTGCCGGACCGGTTTGTCAAAGGCACCTGTCCCAAGTGCGGCGCGGAGGGGCAGTACGGCGATTCGTGCGACGCCTGCGGCCAGACCTACCCGGCCGAGGAGCTGAAAGATGCGCGCTGCACGGTCTGCGGCAAGGCGCCGGTCACACGCGACAGCGAACACCTCTTCTTTGAACTCGAGCCGTTCCGCGACTATCTCAAGGCGTGGATTCCCGAGCATACCGCGCCGGATGTGGCCAACAAGCTTTTAGAGTGGTTCAACGAACCCCTGCGCGGCTGGTGCATCTCGCGCGACGCGCCCTACTTCGGCTTCGAGATTCCCGGCCGTCCCGGCAAATTCTTCTACGTCTGGGTAGATGCGCCGATCGGCTACATGGCCTCGTTGCAGAAGTGGTGCAAGGACCGCGGTGAATCGTTCGACGCCTGGTGGCAGAATCCCGAGGCGGAGCTGTATCACTTCATCGGCAAAGACATCGTGCGCTTCCACTGCCTCTTCTGGCCCGCCATGCTGCATGCCGCCGATTACAAGACCCCGAACCAGGTTTTTGTCCACGGGTTCCTTACCGTCAACGGCGAAAAGATGAGCAAGTCCAAGGGCACCTTCATCAAGGCCCGCACCTATCTCGACTCCCTCAACCCGCAGGATTTGCGGTTCTATTACGCCTGCAAACTGAACGGCACCACCGACGACATGGATCTCAACCTCGGCGATTTCGTGAACCGCGTGAACTCCGACCTCGTCGGCAAGATCACGAACCTCGCCTCGCGCGGGGCGCAGATGTTGCACAAGAGCTTAGGCGGTGTGACCGGAACCATGGATGCCGAAGGCCGCGCGCTGTACGACAAGGCGGTGAGTTGGTCGGAGAGCATCGCCGCGCACTACGAGGCGCGCGATTTCAGCAAAGTGATGGTCGAGGTGCGCGAGCTGGCCGACCAGGCCAACCAATACTTCGACTCCAAAGCCCCGTGGGCTTTGGTGAAGAGCGATCCCGAGGCCGCACGCAGCGTGATGACGTCGATCCTCAACATCTTCCGCGTGCTCGCGATCTATCTCCAGCCGGTGCTCCCCGCCTATTCCGCGAAGGTCGCAAAGCTTTTTAAGGAAGCACCCTATGTCTGGGCGGATGTGGCCAAGACGGTCGAGAAAACGCCCATCCATCCCTACGAGTATCTCGCCACGCGCGTCGAGCAGGCGTCGGTGGACAAACTGATCGAGGCGAGCCGCACGCGGGATCAACCGGCCGTGCGGCCGGCACCGGCGAAAGCGCCTGAAAGTGCCGCCTCCGTGGCTGGTCCCGTGAAGGAGACCATCGACTACGACACCTTTGCGAAG
>JAQVSS010000155.1 GCA_028700415.1 Kiritimatiellia bacterium | reverse complement strand
CCTCCGAGTCCACGTGAAACGGATTCTTCGCCTCGCTTCTGAACCGCAAACCGTGCGCAACACAATCACATGGATAACAATGCATACATATTTTTCAGCTTTAAAATACTTTTTGGTAAAAAGACTGTCAATAGAATTCATGTTTGCTTCATTATGAAATGAAGGCGTGCATGCCCCGAAAATAATCTCTACAATTTAAAACGAAATGTGGAACGGCTTTTCACATCGGAACGGTTCTTATTGAAACGAGGGGAACAGCAGTGATGAAAAAAAAATCAGTCATCGCCGGGATGCTTTCGGTCGGATTGATTACGGGGCTTGCCGCGGCGACGGGCGATGTGGCCGTGGAGACGGGTTCATTTAGGCTCGTGATAGGGGCGGACGCCGCCGCGAAATCACTTGTCGTGAAGGCGACGGGCGAGGAGTGCCTAGACACGCGAGATCATCTACCGCTTTTCGCGGTGACGCAGGACCGTCCGTTTAATAACGAACTGAAACTCATTCACCCGAACAAGAAAACAGTCTATCCCGCGTGCAAGTTGCGCCGGGAAGGGGACTCGCTCATCGTCGGCTTTTCGCATGGGCTTTATGAAGCGCGTGTCGGGCTCAGGATTGCGGAAGGATACATCGCGTTCACGCTGGAAGATTTCCCGATCGACCGAAAGACGAGCTACGATTATCTCAAGATGGATATTCCGCCCGTTGCATCGTTCCGTGTATTACAGTTGCCCGTCAAGAAACGCAAGTTCTTTGGCAACTGGCTGAATGCGAGCTGGGATGAAAAGAACGCCGTCGCTGTGGTGGGGACTTCCCCGTATCCGGATGTGGACCACGAAGAGCGCACGCGGTATCGCATCCTCAACGCCGACCTTGTGGCTGGCATCAAGCTGCGTGGTGCGGGCGCGGCGTTGATCGCCGCTGCCGGGAAGGAAAAATTCCTCGATGCGATGGACGCCTTGGAAAAGGACTTCGCCCTTCCGCGCGGTGTCGAGAGCCGGCGCGGCAAGGCTTCGAAATCGTCCATTTTCCATCTTTCAGGGTTCGAGCCCTCACAGGCTGACACGGTCATTGCCTACGCGAAAAAGGGCGGATTCCGTCTGATGACTTTCAACTATAGTAACGTGCTCAAAGAAAGGGGGAGCTGGCGGCTGTGCGGGGACTACGATTGGCGCGAGGATTTTTATCCAAACAAGGAGTCGGACCTGAAGTCGCTGCTGGCGAAAATCAAGGCGGCCGGCATCACCCCCGGTCTTCACACGCTCCATTCGCATATCGGGCTTGAAAGCCGTTACGTTACGCCCGTTGCGGATCCGCGGCTTAACAAGACGCGTCGTTTCACGCTCGCACAGGCGCTGCCGTCCGATACGAACGATGTCGTGGAAATCGCCGTACAGGAGCCAACGGCGGACGTGCCGCTCTATGAACCCTGCCGCGTGCTGCAGTTCGGCGGCGAGCTCCTCTCCTACAAAAGCTACACGACCGAACCTCCGTACAAATTCCTCGGCGTCAAGCGCGGCGTGTGGAAGACCAACCCCCAGCCGCATGAGAAAGGACAGGTCGGCGGCGTTCTCGACATCAGTGAATTTGGTTCCCCCGGGAGCTGTTATCTCGATCAGAATTCCGATTTGCAGGAAGAGGTTGGCGCGAAACTCGCGAATGTTTACAACTGCGGGTTCGAGTATCTCTATCTGGATGGTTCTGAGGGCGTGAACCGTCCTTTCAACTTCCATGTGGCGAACGGACAGTACCGGTTCTGGAAGATGCTGAAGCCCGAGCCGCTCTTCGGTGAAGGCGCGGCAAAGACGCATTTCGGATGGCATATGCTGGCGGGCGCAAATGCGTTCGACTCTTTCCGCCCGGAGGAGTTCAAGGAAAAACTGCGTGAGTTCCCGTTCAAGCAGGCGCCGATCACGTGGCAGGATATGACTCGGGTCGATTTCGGCTGGTGGGGGTTCAGGGCTCCGAATTCAAAGGGGCCGGACTACGCAAAAACCGTGGGCACGCAGCAGGACATGTGGGAATACGGTGTTTCCGTGGCGGCGGCGTGGGACTGCGCCATGTCCATCACCATGCCGCTCAACCAGCTCGAGAAGCATCCGCGCACGGACGACATTCTCGAGACGCTTCGCCGCTGGGAAGATGTGCGGGAAAGGAACTGGCTTACCAAGGCGCACCGCGAAGAACTCAAGAACTACAAACAGGAACACCATCTCCTGATCAATGAGAAAGGCGGGTACGAACTCGTCCCCTATGACCGCATTCAAGTCGGTGATGGCAAAAACCCGATCCGCGCGTTCCTCTTCAGCCGCAAAGGCGCGCGCTGGGTGGTCTATTGGCACGGCGCGGGCGAAGCAACAATCAAGTTGCCGCTTGCGAAGAAGGATGTGGACCTCCTCGATGAAGTGGCGGGCAATCCTGTCGCCTTTGAAGCCGCCGCCGGCTCGGTCGTGCTTCCCGCCGGTCGGCGCCGCTATCTGAAAACGGATCTTTCCCGTAAATCTGTGGTGAAGGCTTTTGCCGGCGCGATCGTCTTGCCGGAGCCCCGCGGCTCTGGGCAATAGGCCGGGGGGGGCGGGAACGCGTCAACGCAGGGGGCCAAGGATTGCCTGCGGCGCGTCAGAACAATACGTCGATGATGAGCGGGAGATGGTCGGAGCCGATATCGGGCCCGGGGCGTCTTGAGAGGATGCGCACCGCGTCGCTGTGGAAGCAGTGGTCGAGGGGGATGCGCATCGGCGGGGGCAAGGCGACAGGCCATGTGGGCTGGAGGCCGTGTCCCTGAGTGCTGTCGCGCAAGCCGCTGGCTTCAAGGAACTGCCTGAAGTGCGACGACCACGGCGTGTTGTTGAAATCGCCGGTCACCACCAGAGGTCCCTTGAAGCCGCACAGTTTTTTTGCGAGCTCGAGCGAGAAGCTGTTGCGGCCGCGCCACATGTAGCTGTTGTAAGGCGCGAGCGCGTGTATGCCGACGACGGTAAGGGTTCTGCCTCCGGCGTCGAAGCGGGCAAGCGTGGAGGGCACGGCTTCGGGGTCGCTCAGCCGGAAGATTTCCGCCGAGTGCGCGTTTGTGCGGCAGTAGATGGCCGCGCCCAAGTTGTCCTCCCGCGGCATGGCGGCCCAGACGGGATAGCTGTTTGTGAGCGGGGAAAGGTCATTCAGCCAACGGGTGTTCGGTTCCAGAAGGACGATGGCGTCGGGTTGCTCCTGCGCGACGAGTGAAAGCAGTGCCGCAACATTGGTGTTGCGCGTGAGGATGTTGGCGTGCAGGATGCGCAGGCGGGCCGGCGCGTGAGCGGCGGGCGTGGCCTGGGTTTCGGACGGCAGGAGCAGGAGCAGGACCGGGACGGCGTTCAATGCGGAAAAGGCGAGGCTGACGGCCGCATGCCGGTGGCGGCGGGCGACGAGTTCGATGCCTGCATAAATCAAAAAGCAGACGGCGAGCTGGGGTTTGAAATGGGTGAAGATTTCGAAAAACCAAACGTAACGGCCGAGCAGACCCGCCAGCGTGAAAAACATGCCGAGGAATGCGGCGGTCTGGGCGAGACGGTGGAAACGTTCAAAGGGTGTCGCCGGTTTCATGACGGGTGAGAGGCTGCCGGCCGGTCGTCCACGCTGAGGCCGGAATGGCGCAGAAGCGGAGTGATGGAAGGGCCGCGGCCGCGGAAAAGGCGGAAGACCTCGGCGGGGTCTGTGCCGCCGCCGAGGGCGAGCAGGGTGTCCCGGAAGCGGCGGCCCGTGGCGCGCACGGCCATCTCGTTGTTGAGCCCCGCCTCCTCGAAGGAGGAGAAAGCATCGGCCGAGAGCACCTCGGACCACTTATAGCTGTAGTACCCGGCCGCGTAACCGCCGCCGAAAATATGGCTGAACGAACAGAGCAGGCGGTCTTCCGGCAGCAGCGGGGTGGGCGAGTATTTTGCGGCGTTCAGGCGTTTCACCGTGTCGGCGTCGGGCCATTCGGGACGCGGGTAACGCGCGTGGAGATCCATGTCGGTGGCGGCGAAGAAAAGCTGGCGCAGCATGGCGCTGGCGGCGCGGAAATTCTTGGCGGCGACGAGCCGGTCAAAGAGCGCGTCTGGCAGCGGCGCTCCGGTTTCGGCATGCCGGCTGAACCCTTTGAGCGTGGCGCGGTCGTAACACCAGTTCTCCATGAACTGGCTGGCGACTTCGATGGCGTCCCACTCGATGCCGTTGACGCCCGAGGCGTCGGGCTCCTCCACCGTGGTGAGCATGTGCTGGAGGGCGTGCCCGAATTCATGGAAGAGGGTGTTGACCTCTTGGAAGCGCATGACCGGCGGCGTGTTGCCTACGGGCACACTCTGGTTGCAGACGAGCAGGGCCATGGGCCGTGTGGCCGTCCCGTCCGGTTTGCGGTCGCGCGTGCGGAAATCGTTCATCCAGGCGCCTCCGCTCTTGGTCTGCGGGCGGCTGTAGGGGTCGAGGAAGAAACAGGCTCGGGGTGTCCCGTCTGTGTCGGCGACGCGGAAAAAGCGCACGTCGGGGTGCCAAACGGGCGCTTCGCCGTCGGCGGGGGTGATCGTGATGCCGAAGAGGCGTTCGGCGAGGACGAACAGGCCTTCGAGCACACGCGGGAAAAGGAAATAGCGGCTCAGTTCCTCGTCGCTGTAATCATAGAGGTGTTCGCGCTGGCGCTCAGACCAGAAGGCGATGTCCCAGGGCTGAAGGGCGGTGTCTGTGAACCCGTTGGCGCGGGCAAAGGCGAGCAGGTCGGCGGACTCCTGCTCGGCGGGGGCCGAAGCGGCGCCGGAGAGCTGCGCGATCAAAGCGTCTACGGCGGCGACGGTCTTGGCCGTTTTGCTGGACAGGTTGAGGTCGGCATACGTGGGGTAGCCGAGCAGGCACGCGAGTTCGCGGCGCACGGCGAGGATGCGTTCGAGGAGGGGCGTGTTGTCGGTGCGGCCGGAGGAGGCGCGCGTGGCATAGGCGCGGTAGAGTTGTTCACGTGCGGGGCGGTTGCGGCTATGCATCAGGAAGGGCAGGTAGACGGCGGTGTCGAGGGTAATGCGCCAGGGGCCGGAGTCGGTTGTTACTCCGGTCTCGCCCGCGTCACGGGCGGCTTGGGCCGTGACGGCCAGCAGGGCGCAGGGGAGCCCGTCGGCCTCTTCGCGGGTGTGAAGGGTGAGCGAAAAGGCCTTGGTCGCATCGAGCACGTTGTTGCGGAAGGTTGTGGCGAGTTGCGCGAGTTCGGTCTGGAGCGCGTTGAAATGCGCTTGCCGGTCAGGCGGGAGCCCCACGCCGGCCTGCTCGGCGCTCTGGATGGTTTTGGTGAGGATACGCCGTTGGACCGGGGTGAGGCAAGGCTTGGCCCGGTCGGCGGCTTGCAGGGCGAGGTACCCCGTGTAGAGGGCGCGGCTCTGACCGACGTGTTGGGAGAAAGCGACAATGGCGGGTTGGAGAGATTCTTGGGCGTTGCGCCAGGCGGCGCTGTTCATCACGGAAAGCATGTGCCCGATCAGCCCCCAGGCGTCGAAAAGGGGATGGCAGGCATCATGCAGCGGGCGCATCAGGCCAGCCCAGGTCGGGACGATGTCCCGTTCCAGCGCCTCCGCCGCGGCATAGGCGTGTTCGAGCAGGCGCGGGAAATCGTTCTTCGCCTCTTCCGGCGTCATCTGGTCAAAAGGCGGATAATACGGGATGTTGAGGAATGAGGACATGACAGGGGACGATTAGTGCCTTACGGAACCGGCAAGCATGATAAGAAACAAGTTGTTTGCGAATATCCGATATCCAACAGGGAATCTCCAATGATCAAGGCAATGAGAAAGACGCAGTTGCCCGGTCACGGCGCACCCAAGCGGTAAAGTTGGCCTTTTATTTCTTCGGTTGGACACTCCAAGTTGGCTATTGGACATTGGGTTGCGGGCGAAGCCCGCGTTAGCGGTGACGGTGAACAGTAGCGGCGGACCTGTGGTTCGCCCGGGTCAAGGCTTTTTCGGGGGTGTGCCGCCGTGCTTGCGGAGCTTTTCGTCGACGGCGGGGTCGGGGTCGATCTCATGGCTGCGCGTCCAGAAGGCGACTGCCTCAGCCTTGCGCCCGACGGCCAGCAGCACGTCGCCGGTATGATCGAGGATCACGGGTTCGTCGCGGTCCAGGTCGGCTGCTTTCAGGAGGAACTGGAGCGCGTCGAAGAAGCGGGCCTTTTTGTAGAGGATCCATCCTTTGGTGTCGAGGTACGCCGCGTTGCCGGGTACGTCGTGCAGGGCTTCGGTGACGAGGCGGTCGGCCTCGTCGAGGCGTGTGACCCGCTCCGCCCACATGTAGGCGAGGAAATTCTTGATTTCGTGCGAGGAGGGGTGCGTGGCGAGTGCGTCAAGTAAAAGGCGCTCGGTGCCGGCGGTATCTTTTTCGGTCTCCAACAGGCCGCCGAGCCAGAGGTAGAAACTCTCGGACGGGAAATATCCCGCGTGTAACCGGCGGGCCAAGACATCCTTGAGGGTCGAGATGGCGGCGGGACGGTTCTCGAGTGCCTGATAGGTGGCCGCAAGGATGAGACGCGCGGTGTCGGAGTCGGACTCGCGTTGCGCGAGTCGTGCCAGACGGTTGGTGGCGTCGGGGCGCAACGCCCAGAGCGTGCCGAGGCGCAGGAGCGGTGCCGTGGAGTCCGGGTCTTCTCGAGAGGCCTGGTGGAGGGCGGCGAAAGCCGTGTTGGTCTGTCCGAGCGCGAGCCGGCATTCGGCGGAGAGGGTGATGAGCGCTGCCCGTTCGGCTGCGCTGGTGCGAGTGGAGAGCGCGAGGTCGAGGCACTTCAGCGCGCGTGCGGGATCCTTGCCGTCGCGGGTGTACATTATGGCCCAGTGAACCGGGAGCGCGGCGCTGGCGGCGTCGTTGAAACGCGCGTGCTGGGCGCGGATCATGTCCAAAGCGGCTTTCTCCCGGTCGGCCTGAAAGTAAAGCCGGACGATGGCTTGCGCAAGTTCGCGGTTGTCGGGCTGCGCGGCGAGGAGCATTTCGCAGTGGCGGGCCGCATCGCCGGGGCGGTCGGCGGCGTCAGCGACGCGGGCGGCTTCGAACCGCATCTCGCTGTCATCCGGATGGCGCGCGAGGAAAGGCTCTAAGACGTCCAGCGCGTCGCTGAAACGTTCGCGGTCAACGAGATTGCTGAGCAGCGCGGCGACGGAGCGGCGGTTGTCGGGATCGAGACGCAACGCCTGCCGGAAGGCGGTGAGCGCAGCGTCTTTGGCGGTGTTGGTGTCGCCTCCTTCGCCGCTTTCGTAAAGGAGCCCTTTCGCGTAAAGGGCGAGCGCGCCCGCCTGGCGTGCCTCGGCGTCCGGCAGCGCAAAATCCGGTGCCGTTCCAGGGGATTCCGATAACAGGCATCCCGCCAAGAGTGCGCAGAAAAGGACGGAGAACATAGCACAACATGGGCCGATTGGCAGATGTGTAACAGCTGGTCCGATCGGTTTCATGCGGGTTCTCCAAAAAAATAACTCGCCCGGCCTTTCGACCGCAACGCGGGGAAGGCCGGGGTTTTCAAAAAGGACGGATAGACGCTGAACCCGTGCCTTATTTGTTCTTGTGCCGGTTGCTCTTCAGGCGTTTGCGGTACTTGTGCTTGGACATCTTCGCGCGGCGTTTTTTCTTGATGGAACCCACGTTATTTCTCCTGGAAGGGCATGACGATCCCACTGTGGGAGGTCATGCAGGTTTTGTTCAAAAAATGACCTTGTTGAGCTGCAACTCGATGATGCCCGTCGCGCCGGCGGCACGCAGGGGCGGCACGATGTCGCGGACGACTTTCTCCTCGACCACGGATTCGACGGCATACCAGTCGGCGTCGTTGAGCTTGTTGACGGTTGGCGCGTGAAGCGAGGGGAGGATCGCGGAGACCGCGTCGAGCTTGTCGGCGGGCACGTTGAGCTTGAGCAACACCCGTGCTTCCGCGGCCAGCGCGCCTTGGAGCAACAGGGCGAGCTGCTCTATCTTCGCGCGCTTCCAAGGGTCTCCCCACGCCTTCTTGTTGGCGACCAGTCGCGTGGTTGAGGTGAGGACGGTGTCGACAATGCGCAGGTTGTTGGCGCGCAGGGAAGAGCCGGTCTCCGTGAGTTCGACAATGGCGTCGACCAGCTCGGGGGCTTTGACCTCTGTGGCGCCCCACGAGAATTCGACTTCCGCCTCGACCTTGTGCTGGGCGAGATAACGCCGGGTGAGTCCGACGGCTTCCGTCGCGATGCGTTTACCCTGCAAGTCTTGAACGCTTTGGATGGGGGAATCGTTCGGCACCGCCAAAACCCAGCGTACTGGACGCGCGGTCGCTTTCGAATAGCACATCTCGGAAACCTCGTGCACGTCCGAGTTGTTTTCATAAATCCAGTCGTACCCGGTGATGCCCGCGTCGAGCAGGCCGAGTTCGACATAACGCGAGATCTCTTGCGGGCGGATGAGGCGGCACTGCAGCTCGGGGTCATCCACGCTGGGCGTGTAGGAACGGGAACCTGCCTGCACGTTGAACCCGGCCTTCCGCATCACGTTGAAGGTCGCTTCCTGCAGGCTTCCCTTTGGCAATCCCAAAATTAAAACCATGACTTCTACCTTGTTTCCTTCGGCTTCCGTTAATAAAGACCGATAATCATACCGGATCTGTGATGGACTGGCAAGCATCGGGGGGTATTTTTTTAAACGCCGCGAAAAGACGAAAAGGGGCCTCTTTTCGCATGTGGCACCCGGCGGTTCCCATGCCGTTTCACCACTCCACAACGGTGGTTCCACGCGGCGCGGGCGGGAGGGCGGACGCGCCTTCGATCGTCACCCCGTCGGCGTACGTCCGCCGCTCAAAACCCGTGACAGCGCCGCTGCCGTCCATGAGCGGAAACGCGTGCACCGGGGTCAGGACTGCTTCCCAGTTTCCCAGTCCGTTCGTCCGGACGTTGACTTCCAAATGCCCGTAGTGTTTGCCCCCGCTCACGAGCGTTGGTCCCGACCATACTTCGGGCGCGCCGTCGTGCGCCAGAAAAGCCTGCTGGCCGTTCACCACTCCGGATGACGGCCCCCGCAAGCCGTCGCCGCCCATTCCCAGATCGTAGACATGAAGGGTGACGGCGCGCGTGCCGCCGCCCGGCAACTGCTCGGTCCCCGTCACCGTGGAACGCTCGTACATCTCGTCGTGCCCGGCCAGCACGGCGTCCACGCCGTACTGAAGGAAGAGCGGCGTGAGGACGCGCGCGGGAACGCCCGACTGGGATTCGCTTGCGACCCCGTGCGGCCCGGACGAATACGGCACCTGGTGAAAGGCCACGAACGTGAACGCGCTGTTGGTTTGGGCCGCCGCCAGCTGCGCTTCCAGCCACGCATACTGTGGCGTGCCCGGGTTGAAGTCGGGAGCCTTGCAGCCGCTGGCGGTCGTCAGGTACGTGCTGGTGTCCTCGGAAGGAACCGCGTCGTTGCCGTTGCAGAGATCCAGAACCAGCAGAGTCACCGGCCCGTAGTCCATGCGGTAGTAACGTTTGTTGTGGGCGGGGTCCGACGCGCCGTTCGCGGGCATTTCGAAATAGGTGAGGTATTTGGCGACGCTCTGCTCGGAGGCCGGCTGGTTATAGCTGCCGCGCGTTCCGCCGTAGTACTCGTGGTTGCCC
>JAQVSS010000154.1 GCA_028700415.1 Kiritimatiellia bacterium | reverse complement strand
AGCTTGGCCAGCTCGACGGCCATGGGGTTGATGTCCACACCGTAGATGCAGGACTCCACGACACGGCGGCGCCAGTAGGCGGTTTCGGCCTGCTCCTGCGGCACGCCGGGCGGCACGGGGATGAAGCCCGCCGCAAGGATCGCCTCGCGCGTGCGGCGGTCGGAACCGGTGGCGACGATGCGCTCTGTCATGCGGCGCGTGGTGGGATGGTCGATGATCCGGTCCGCCAGCCACTCCACGGCCCGCACGAGAAAATGGCCGCTGCCCATGGCCGGGTCGACGATGTTCAGGCGCAGCGCGGCGTAGGCGAACGCATTGTCGCGGCGGCGTTCATCGGATTTTGCGGCGAGGGCGCGCCGGACATCGGGTGACTCGCCGATCTCGGCGAGCAGGGGCGTGAGCGTCTCGCGGACGAGGAACTCGACGATCCAGTCGGGCGTATAGATGATGCCGTCACGGTGGTTCTTCTCGCCGGACTCGTCCTTCAGGCGCAGGCGGCCGTTCTCGCGCACGAGTCTGCCGCCGAGCAGGCCTTCGTAGATGTCGCCGAGCTGGCGGACGTGCAGGCTGGCGTAATCGATCGTCTCGTCGGTCAGAATGCGCATCTGCCGGTCGCCGGAACGCGCGGGCGGTTGGGCGAAGATCAGTTGTTTGAGCACAGCGGCGAGGCGGGCGTCGCCAACGCGCCAGCGGTCGATGTCGGCATGGCTGCGGAACAGGCCGCCGTTGTAGCGGGTGACGCCGCAAGCCTCGTTGCGGGCGGGGTTCTTGCCGTCGATCAGCTCGAAGAGTTGGAGGAGTCGCTCGTATAGGCCGGTGAACGCATCGGACGCAAACGCTTCGGGCTTGCGCAAGTCGTCGGTCAGACGTGCGAGCGAAAAGCGATCAAGGTAGTGCTTGTTGTGACCAAACCCCGACGCCCGCACAGGAAGCAGACCGCGGCTTTCGGCGTAGAGCACAAAGAGCAGGCGATAGAGAAAGACCAGAGAGGCGTCATAGACGGCGGTGTAGTCCTCAGGTCTGATGGCGTTGTCAGGGTGGTCAGCGAAAGCCGTGGCCAATTCCTCCAGCACATCAAAAACGCGGCGCTTGAGGTTGGTTTCGAGTTCGGTTTGGAAGCGGACCGACTCGGTCTGAAAATCGTCGAGCGCACACCGTCCGTCCGCTCGGCGCACGAAGGCTTCGGGGCTGAAAAGGGTAAGGAAAATCCGGAAATCTTCGGGTGCGCAGAGCGCGCCGTTGGGGTTAACCAGCGTGAAGGTGAAATAGGCGTCGGACGAGGAGCGCTCGGTGTAGAGACGCCACTCGTTGCCGTTGGTCAGGATGGCCCAGTCGAAAAAGCGCTGGCCGCGTTCGTCGCGTGCGAGGCGGAGGTACTCTTGGATCTGCTGGCAAGGGAAGAGGTGCGGGGTTTCGCGTTTCGAGACGGCATCGAGCGGATGATTAAACCGCTTCGCCTCCAGCACGGTCAGCGCGAGCCGCACGGCGTCAGTGTCGAGCGGGGCGGCGGCGGCCTGCTCAAGTGCCTCGCGGGTGGCATAGAGACTGTAGTCGGGCTTCTTGCAGGCACCGGTGAAACCGCGCAGCGCGTTTTCAGTCAGAAACTCCCAACCGAGAAGCGCGAGGACTTTATCAATAAAGTGGATGCGCGTGTAGGCTTCGCTCCCCTTCAGCAAGCCGGCGCGGTTGTTCTCCACCCGTTCGGCAAGAGTCCGGTACCGGGCGGAGTCCTCCTCCTGCGTTATGGCCAGTTTGGCCAGATAGCCCTGAGAGAAAACGCCCCTGCATGTGTAGACGGGGGTTGCCTCATGGACAAACTGGAATTCCTGCTGCATGGTTGACGGGCATCATACACCGTTACGGGATGCGCTTCAACACCGTCCTCGACACCCGTACACGCCAGTGCCCCTACGCTTAAGCACGTTACATATGGGACGAGTCTGCCTCACAGCGCCTCCACCTTTTTCCAGACGCGCAGGAGTTCCGACACGCCCCACGCCTGTGCCCCGCACCCGCACGCCGCATGGGGCGCGTCGCCGTCGCAGATTTCCGGCGTGTGTCCGAGACACCCCCGGTTCAGGAGCTCCACCGCCGAACCCAACAGCGAAAGGGCAGGCCGCTGCGCCGCCTTGCCATAGACCTTGGCAAGCGCCTCGACGTAGAGCGGGAACTGCCACGTCCAGGCCGTGCCGTTGTGATATGCCGGTTTGCGGCGCGTGTCCTCGTCGCCCAAATAGCGCCCCTGATAAGGATGATGCGGGTCGTTCAGCAGCGCGCCGTCACGCCACACCCCCATGTCCGCGGAAACCGGCCGGTCGGCCAGACTGCGGAGCGCGCCGGGCACAAGCAGACACTCACACTCCCGGATGACCGATTCCTCCAGCCCGGGGTCGAGCAAAACGCCGAGCGTGACGGCCAACAGCTGGTTGGGCCGCAAGGCGTCCTCTTGCCCCGCCTTTGCCGCAGAGGTGCCCGGCCCCGCACGCAAACAGTCGGCCAGTCCTCCCTCTCTGACAGCGAAAAGCCGGGCGAGCGAATCCGAAGCCCGCTCAGCCAGCGCGCCCCAGGAAGCGTCGATCTTACGCGCGGCAAGCCTCAGGCTGGCGATCCACAACGCCTGGATCTCCACCGGATACCCTTCGCGCGGCGTGGCGGCGGGATAGTTCGTGTCCATCCAGGTGAAATGCGGCGGACTGTAGATCAGCCCGCTCTCCTGATCCATGCGGATCCCGTTGGGCGTGCCGGCGCGGTAGTGCGAGAGGATTGACACCAGCACGTCGCGCAACATGCGGTTGCCGCACGGCGCATAAAGCACATGGCGGTCGTTTGTGGCGTCGATGAGGTCGCCCGCCGCCACGCAGAACCAGAGAGGCGCGTCGGACGTGTCGCGGTTCCCCACCGTCTGGCCGTGGATGATATTCGGCAAGGTGCCGTTTTCCTCGAAACGCCCGAACTCCTGAAGGATCGCGAGCGACTCATCGTGCCGCCCGTCGGCGATCAGTCCGCGCAGGACGATCAGCGTGTCCCGTCCCCAATCCAGAAACCACGGGTACCCCGCGATCACGGTGCGCAGCGCGTCGCGCCGCACCACATAGAGCGGCAGCGCCCTCGACAGCGCCTCCGGCACGGGCAGAAGCGCGTCTGACCGCCCGGCGTCCTTCTCCCCCACGTCCCCGGTTTCACGTTTCGGGTTTTCGCCCGCCTTTTCAACCCATGCGTCTTGGCGCCACGCCGTGAGCACAGCCTGCCGCGTACTCTCCAGCGGCAACTCAAACCAGCCCGGGCTGAAGAGATCGCTCTTCGCCTCCAATCCGCGCTCGGCCTCTTCGGCATGTTCGACCATGTACGTCCAAGAGGGCTCGTGGTGATACGCGCCGGCATCGGCCTCGATGCGGTACGTTTCGCCTTGAGCCGGCGTGAAGCGGAAGCCCTTTCCCTCCGGGCGCGAAGCCGCCGGCCACGCCGCCTCGGGCCCAAGAAACGCTTTCGTTTTATGGTGAAAACTGCGCCACTCGATGTCGGGCCGCACGATGATCGTCACTTCGTCGTGCGGGTCCAGGCCTCCCCGCTTGTTGTGCCGGGCCACGGTCAGCCACACGCGGTTGACGCCCGCCGCCATCTCAAGGCGGAAAACCAGCGGCACCCAGCGCCCCATCCCGCACGGCACATTGAACGACCATTCGGCGAAACGCCCGCCCGGATCGGCCTCGAACCGCGCGAGGCAGGCTTTGTTGATCTCCTGCGAATACCCGCGATACCGCAGCCAGGTGCGGCAGCGCGTCCAGAAAACGGTTTTGTCGACCGGCACCCGCCCGTCGGGGTTAGCGGCCAGCAGGCAGTCGTATTGGCTCTGGACATCGCCCCACGCGGCCCGCACGCGCGCCATCGCGCCCGCGCCGTTGGAGAGCACGGCGAGCAGGGTCGGATCGGCACGCGCCTGCACGCCGCTGAAGCGCGTCGCGGCACGCGCCGCCCCCGCGGGAGGCAATACCAAAAGCGTCGAAACGTCGCGCCGGATGCCCTGCGGCGAGTAGACCGTCGTAACCAGCGTGCGTCGTTCGGCCAAGGTCCCGCCCATTGCCGGGTCATAGGGGGCGACCAGCAGAAAAACGCCCCACAGGCCGTCTTCAAACAGAACGGCTGTTTCGGCGGCGAGTGTCCGTTCGCCCACGATGAGCGCCGCATCGAACGGATGTTCCGCCCGCACCAGCAGAACATGCCCTTCGGGCACCATGACTTGTCTGCGCGTGTCGGCCGGCCATGTCCACACCGCACGGGCGGGCATTCCGCCGTTCCCGTTTGTGCAGAAGCGGTCAGGATCGGAAACCATCGCCGAGCCCAACGCATCCGGATCGTCAGCGCATGCCAGACGCGCGGCGGGGCTCCCGGCCGCGAGTTCGAGCTTCACGCGCAGGGCCATCAGATTGCGCCGCCGCCGCGCAAGGGCAGCAGGTTCGCGTCCGCCCGCGAAGGGCGCCTGTTCAACGTGCGACAGGTCGTCCGCCTCGCGCGTGAGGCAGCAGACGCGGCCGGGACGGAGGTGCAGACTCCCGCCGGGGTTCAGCGGGACCGCCTCTCCCGAAAGGAGATCCCACACGACAGGCGCGTGAAAAGCCTTCGCGTCCCACTGTATTGTCTGCCCGCGCGCGCAATCGAAATTGACCAGCGCCAACAGGCTCTTGCCACCCGGAGCCTCGCGCAGCACCGCGATGCCCGCGCCTTCCCCGTGATGGAGCAACCGCAACCGGGTGTCCGGGCCAAACGCGGGGTGACTCGCCAACAATGCGTTCAATCGCGCGATCCCGGCCACCTGATTGCGCGGCGCGTCCCAGTTCAGGCCGGAAGCGCCGTGGACATCGATCTTCTCTGCGGCGAACCATTCCACGCCGTTGGCGATGCCGAACGCGCCCTGATGGGCCAGCAGAGCCGAAAGCGCAACCCTCATGCGGGAGTAAGTCTCGCCGCGCGCGGCAAGGCGGTTGTTGTCGTGGGTCTCGGCAAAATGGATCAGCGGGCCGCACCGTTCGGCCAGCGGAATCGAACGCGGCAGGTACCACTCCATCGCCCCGCGGTCTTCGGTCTGGAACAATTCGGAGTAGGCCCAGTCGAGATTGGAATCGGTGAGCAGCGACTCGGTGACCTCGACCTTGCCGCCCAGCCCCTCCAGCAGGAAAACCGTGTCGGGATACTCCTCGCGCACCCGCGCGACGATATACGTCCACGTCTCGCCGGGAATCATGTAGCCCGCATCGCAGCGGAAACCGTCCACGCCCTGGCGGCACCAGAAGAGAAAAACGTCGGCCATGTAGGCGCGCAGATGCGGGTCGCTGTAATCCAGCTCCACAAGATCGGCCCAGGTCACGCCCCACGCGCCGGGCGAGACGAACGCGCCGTCCGGCTTGCGGCGGTACCAGTCGGGGTGGTGCGTCTGAAGCGTGGCGGCCCAGCCGGTATGGTTGGCCGGCAGATCCATAAAGAGATAGCCGGCGCGGCTGTGAACCGCCGCGACCAGCTCGCGGAACTGGTCGAGCGGTGTGGCGCGGGTGTCGAACTCCGCTAAGGCGGGATCGACCGAAAGGAAATCGAGCGCCGCAAAGGGGGAACCGAACCGGCCCATGCGGCCATACGTGGCGGGGGCGGGGTGGACAGGCAGAAGCTGCACGATGCGGAACCCGAGCGTCCCCATGATGTGATCCAGCTTGCGCGCCACGTTGCGGAAGCTTCCCGAAGGCGGGATTACGGTATATCCCGCGTGGTCCAACCCGGTCTCCTTCTCGCGGAGTTCGCCGGTTCTCGGGTTGCCGTGCAGCGCGTTGCCGAACTGCCGCACGAACGCCGAATACACGGTGTTCGCGCACGCCGTGTGGGCGGGCTCGACTTTGATGCGAAGGTTGTCACCTTCCGGCCACTCGGGAACATTCGACCGGTGCGCGAAGAAACAGGCCTTGCCCGCGAAGATGCCGACCTGCGTGAGCGGGATGCGCACGGAAAAAACGCCCGGAGCGGTCTCGCGCATCGGCACGTCGTGCCAGTCGCGCGCCAACACCGGCTCGCCCGAATCCGTGCAGGCGATGATCTCCTGCCGCCGGACATGCGCCATCCCCAGATTGGTGCGGAACACGGCACGCCCCTTGCGCGGCGCCTCGAGCCGCAACGTGACCTCAAACAGGTCGCCCGCCCATTTCAAATGGAAACTGCCGGGATGTGGAACGTGTTGCATAAAGAGTTGCGCGTTACAGGTTCAGGGCCGTACGTTACCGGTCATCCTTCAACCCACAACCCGTAACCTCAAACGCCGCCCACACTATGCCCCATTGCTTGACGCTTGGCAACATCGAAGTGAGTGCGTATACTGGCCCCTGTTTTCTAGGAAACCGCCATGCTTTTTTTCGACAAACTGCAACGTCATACCCCAACCGTTTCTTTCGAGTTTTTTCCGCCTAAAACGCCGGATGGCTGGGCGAAGCTCTACGCCACCATCGCCGAAACCGCACGGCTGAATGTGGATTTCGTGTCCGTCACGTACGGCGCGGGCGGCAGCACGCGCGAAAACACGGTGGACCTGGTCGCTTCGCTCCAGAACAACCTCGCCATCCATGCCATGGCGCATCTCACCTGCCTCGGCCATTCGCAGGTGGAGCTCTCCAAGATCCTCGACAAGCTGGCCGCCAAACAGGTTCCTGCCATCATGGCGCTGCGCGGCGACCCGCCCAAGGGCGAGACCGCCTTCCGCCCCCACCCTTACGGTTTTGCCCATGCCAGCGACCTGATCGGCTTTATCAAAGACGGCTGGCCGCACTTCAAAATCGGCTGCGCGGCCTATCCCGAAGGGCACCCCGAGTCGTTCGCCGCAGGCGAGGCCCGCACGCCCGACCGCGACATCGCTTTCCTCAAGCGCAAGCAGGACAACGGCGCGGATTTCGCGGTCACCCAGTTCTTTTTCGACAACGCGGCCTATTTCGCTTTCGTCGGGAAAGCGCGCGCCAAAGGCGTGACGATCCCGCTCCTGCCGGGCATCATGCCCATGTCCTCGGCCAAGCAGATCTCGCGTTTCATCGCGCTCTCTGGCTGTTCGATCCCCGAGGCCCTGAGGCTGGCTGCCGCGTCGGAAAACGCGGAGGAGGCGGGCTACCAGTTCGCGCTGAACCAGTGCCGGGACCTGCTTGCGCAAGGCGCTCCGGGCATCCACCTCTACACGCTCAACCAGTCCGCGCTTTCAGGCCGCATCCTCGCCGCCCTCCGCGACGAAAAGCGGGTTTAGCGCGGTTTTGCATGCCGCGAAGCCTTTAGTGCCTTACAAACCAACAACATCGATAAAAAACACGTTGTTTCTCACAGAGGCACGGAGACCACAGAGTTTATAATGATGAGATGGCTCTCTGCGACCTCTGTGGCTCAGTGAGAGATGTTTCTGGGTTGCGGGCTTTGCCCGCGTTAGGGTAGGGACGCCTCCCCGAGGCGTCCGCCACCGAACAGCAATTCTAAATTTGGCCGCCTCCTTCGGTCGGGACGGAGCCCGCCCCTCCATTTCCTTCGAAGAACCTTTGTTTTCAATGCTGGAGGGACGACCTCCGTGTCGTCCGGCGTTTGGGAAGAGGCCAAATTTAGAATTGCTGGCCACCGAATAAACCTGCTTGACGCTCTGCGGCCAACCCGTCATTCTTTTGATCATGGTGAAAGACGGACATGTCCGCTTGCTCCCCATCCACGTCGCCAACAAGATCGCGGCGGGCGAGGTGGTGGAGCGGCCCGCCTCCGTGGTCAAGGAGTTGCTCGAGAACGCCATCGATGCGGGCGCGTCGCGCATCGACGTCACCGTGACCGCGGGCGGACGCAAATTGATTGAGGTCCGCGACAACGGGTGCGGCATGGGGCGCGACGATGCCTTGCTCAGCATCGAGCGGCAAGCCACCAGCAAGATCCGCGATGTGGACGACATCGAACAGATCGACACGCTCGGGTTCCGCGGCGAGGCGATTCCCTCCATCGCGTCCGTTTCCCGCTTCCTTCTCAAAACCCGCAGGCAAGAATCCGAAGCCGGCACCGAGCTGTCTGTGACCGGCGGCAGCCTGCAGGACGTGCGCGAAGTCGGTGTCCCGGTCGGCACCACGATTGAGGTGAGGGACCTTTTCTTCAATGTGCCCGCCCGCCGGAAATTCCTGCGGGCCTATCAGACCGAGCAGGCCCACATCCGCTCGGCCTTCACGCTCCATGCCCTCGCCCATCCCGAGCTCGGCGTGAGCCTCACCGCCGACGGGCGCGAGATCGTCCGTCTGCCCCAGGGCGCCACGCTCGAAGAACGCGTCCGCGACCTGTTCGGCGCGGAGTTCTGCGCCGGCCTGCGCCCTGTCGGCAAAACCGTCAACGGCGTGCGGGTCTCCGGCTTTGCGGGGCTTCCAAACATCACCCGCAACGACCGCAGCGAGCAATACGTCTTTATCAACCGCCGGCCCGCCACCGCGCCCGTCATCGCGTACGCCTTGCGCGAAGCCTATCCGCCGCTGGAAGGCGACCGCAAACCGATCATCCTGCTTTTCGTCGAACTGCCGCCGGACCAGGTGGACGTGAACGTCCACCCCACGAAGCGCGAGGTGCGGTTCCGCAGGCCCGCCGATGTGCGCGAAGCGCTCATTCTCGCAATCGGCGAGGCGCTCGGCGTAAAGCGGCAGGCCGCCGTTGTCGCGCCGCCTCCTCCCCCGGAGGCGCCCGCCTCGCTTCGCACGCTGGTTCCCGAAGCGGCGGCGAAACCGCCCGCCGCCTTCCCCTATCCGGCTGACACCCTGCCCCCTTCTTCCTCCATCCCTCACCCCGCCTCCTTTTCCCCGCCGCCGCTCCCCGCAGTCCCCACCGGCTCCGGCCTGCCGCTGTTTGCGGCTCCGGAGGACGGGTCGCCCTGGCGCTGGTGCCGCGTGCTGGGGCAGGTCGCCAACCGTTACCTGCTGCTGGAGACCGACGGCGGTTATGTGACGGTCGACCCGTGCGCCGCCCGCGAACGGGTGCTGTATGAGCGCCTGATGTCCGGCCGCCGCGCAGACGGGCAAACCGTGTCGCAGCAATTGCTTTTGCCGGAGACCGTGCAGCTCGCGCCCGCCGACGCCGCACGCCTGCGCAAATACCTGCCGGTCGTCCAAGAGATGGGGTTCGGCATCGTGGATTTCGGCAGCGACCACTTTCTGGTGGAGGCGCTGCCGGAGATTCTGGGCGGGGTCTCCTGCCGCGAACTGCTGGGCAATATCGCGCACGATTTGGAAAATGCCGGCACGCGACGCGGCTCCGAGAAGTGGCGCGAAGAGCTCGTGGCCAAAGCGGCCTGCCGCACGGCCTCGGGGGGCACGGGAACACTATCCAATGAGGAGGCCGAACAATTGGTCACCGCCTTGGCCGCCACGCGCATGCCCTACACCTGCCCGCGCGGACGCCCCACGATGATTTTCACCTCCTACCGCGAGCTGGAGCGGAAATTCGGGCGCTGAGCCCCATTTCCGGGACATTATCGTATTTCACTAGCATCCCATAGGCAGGGCACGGACGACACACTGAGGCCGTGGCCCCTTGAAATTGCTGGGGTTTTTGTGCCGACTCTGTACGGACTTTGAACTGCGTGTGCTGGAATTTGGCTGAACTGTT
>JAQVSS010000153.1 GCA_028700415.1 Kiritimatiellia bacterium | reverse complement strand
GATGCGACGCACAGAACGACTGCCGTACCCTCCGATCCGCAGGCCGTGAGACCGGCGACCCTCATCGCGATCCTTCCGCCTCACCTCGCGCACACCTGCCACTCCCCCTGTCGCTAACCGATTACCCCCGGCCCCGGCCAGCGCGATACTCACAAAAGCGCGTCCGGCGAAGACCTGCCCAACCGCCTCGACCTTCATCGATTCGGGGGCGAGCGTCCGGCCACGCCGTCGCTCAATTCCACCCGTTCGTCATTGCGGCGATAGTCACCGTGCTCCGCGATCCATTTGCGGGCGTATTCAACCGCTTCCAGATTCTTGTTGACGAGCGGAGTGCAATGGAACACGAAACCATCGATCGCGCCGCGGCGATAGAAGTCGAACGCGACATCGAGCTGCTTCCTCATCAGCGAAAGCGGAATCGGACGCCGTCCACCGAAGTTCCACATGTAGATGCCGAGCAAAGTCGGCTTCTCCGGCGCGTCCTTCCGGTAACGCGCGAAGTTCTCCTCCAGATTGAGCAGCGCCTCGCCGTTCCAAGTCCAGTACATCGCCGTATCCACCCGGCGGAGCGCGGGCGCGCAACCGGAGTTGCCCTTTGATACTTCCGTCGCCGGATCGAAATCCCTCTCGTATGTGACCATGCGGAGGTCGAGCGGACGCCGGTAGTCCGCCATCCGATGACGCAATTCATCTATCCGCCGCAGCGGAAGTTGTCCCAACTTGCAGAGCTCTCCATCCCCCTCAACCGTCGCGTAACGGCGCAGAAAGAAATCATCCAGTTCCATGCCGACGAAATTCGGATACTCGTCCGCCGTCTTGAAGACGAAATCGCGGAAGCGGTCGAATGCGCCGCGTTCTCCCGTAAGCACCCAGGTGAAGCGCTTCATCGTCTTGAACTGCTCCATGTATCCCGGCTCCGGCAACTGCCAGCGGATCACGCAGACATTTGGGATGCCCATGTAATGACAGGCATCGGCCATCGATATCGGCGCGGAAACCGGAATCTTGTAGAGGTTGTTGGTGCCGTCGTAAACTCCGGTGTCGTGTCCCCACATCCAGCAGTGATCGCGTAAGGTGTCTTCATAGACCACGGCCGGCGGACGGATCTCGCGGATTTTCAGATTACGGAAAAGACAACCACCTTTCTCATCCTCAAGCATAATGCGTCCGCGGTCGGCCAACCAGTCACGTTCCACCTTGACACACCGCGCCCCGTTGATCCAATGTTCGAGCGTTTTGCCGCGGCAGACGATCTTACCGGTGTTCCATTCGCCGCGGCGGTACAGCCGCGCGTGCGCATGCGCGGGCACATCGTCGTAGAGCGCCGCGACACAGCGGCTGTAATCACGTCCCGCCGTCGCGTTCGGATGCGAGAAGTCGATGATCTGATACTCCGGCGCGCGCGCGCCGGCCGAGCGGTAAACCACCCCCGCATCGGCTTTCGTTGAAACGAGTTTGAAATCGAATCTCAACTCGAAATCGCCATATTCCCTTCCCGCGTCGAAATCAACAAACTCCGCCGCCGCACCAACCGCACCGATCATCACAACAAACGCAGCCGAAAAAATTGTAACCATAATTGTTGTCATTCTTTCTTTATTTATACTGATGATCGTTAGCTTACTAGGGATGGCGGCGCAAATAAAAAACAAAATCGCGCTTCCCAAAACAATCGACTTTGCACCCGTGGGGATTCCGCCCTAAAAACGTTAGCCCCAAAGCCGTCCGCCTGTAGCCTACAGGCGCCTGAAAGAGGGCAACTAAGGGACTGCTAAGGTTTTTTGCGCAACTCATGCGCACGCCCGCACTAACCGCCGCAAAATTGTAGACACGCAAAAACCTCGCCATCTGACGTCCCTCCCTACCGCGGCAATTCCTTCAGCTCATACTCGCCACGGGCATTCATCGTGAGAGTGTGGCGAACGGACGTGTCACGGAGTCGCGCCTTCATCCCGGACGTGAAGAAGCCCTGCTCCCGTGCGTCAAGCCACCGCTTTGAAACCGACAGCAACGCGTCAATAGGAGATCCTTCCGCCTTAAGCTCTTCGTACCCGCGGCCCTGCACCGTAACGGGTGCGTCATAGCCGACAGCAAGCTTGAACCCCCACTCCCACATCTCGGGACGCGTCCCTCCGTGAATACCGTCGTAAGGACCGACAATCCCCCACCAACCGAAATCGACTTGAGAGAAATCGTTCGCCATCACTTTCGCCCCCTCGACCGGGTAAATCGCCGTGTCGCGCTCGAATGTCGCTGGCGGAAAACGGTCGTAGGCGTTCGCGGCGGACAGCATGTGCCACGAGAAATGCGACTTGGCGGCCCCTTCGCCGAACTTCGGCGCCACCTTGAGCTTGTCCCAGACGCGCTTCTGCGCAAGCGCGACATAATGGCCGTAGGGCGCCTTCACACCTTCAGACCCGTCCAGGTAGACAAACTCCATGCCGCAGTTGAACAGTTTTGCGATCTTCTCAGAAACCTCGTCGGCCAAAGAAGAGTCGGGGTCGAGATAGCAGCTGCCGACGTTGTTGGTGCCGCCGTACTCGGAAACGTCCAGCACCCCGCCAATCTCGCCTTTCGGATGGTCGGCGAGCCGTGTGCCGAACGCGCCGCGGACAAGACCCGTGAACGTGTACGGACGCGTCGCACTCCGCCCCTCATAGCGTATCAGTTCGCCGCCGAACCGCAGGACGCGAAGATTGGGAAACTCCGGCGCCTTCATCGGATCCTCTTCGACAAAAGCGACCGTCACGCCCGCCTGCAACGGTTTCGCAAGCGTGTAGTGGCGCGTGAGTCCGAGACGATGGTCGGCAACCGGTGTCACATAACGCGAGCACATGCCGATATGCGGGGCAAGGACGTGAAGGCCGGGCGTCAAACCCGCGGCCTTCAGTTTGCCAAGAACAAGCCGAAGGTCGGCGTAGCCGTTGGGATAGTCTGCACGGAAGTCGTAGTCACCGCAGTGGCACCACGAAGGTCCTTCCTTCACGATATGCTTGTAGTTGAGCATCACGTTCCTGAAGCCTCCCTTCTTGGCAAAGGCAATCACCTCGTCGACATTCGCCGGGCAGGTGAACGTGGAGAGCGTCGACTGTTTGATTTCCCGCGAGCGGCGGCTTGCGACGCCACGGGGCATGCCGAAGTCAACCTCGACCTGGTCAATGCAGTCGAGGAATCGCGGGGTCTCTGACGCGACAAGCAAAACCGTCGTCCCCTCCACCTTCACGGACTTCAGCGCATCTGCGATCAGCAACGCGCCGTCATCGCGCATCTCGTGTGAAATAAGTTCGTTGACAGACGAGGAAATCACGGCCACGGCGCTTGAATCATCCCACATGACGTTGAGCCACACGCCAAGGTGCGCACGCTGTTTCACAGGCAATTCCAGCAGGCGAAACTCGCTTACGGGCGGGCAGTCGAGCTTCAGGACCGAGTAAGCATCGCGTGCATTCGCAAACCCCTCAAGCGTGAACGCGACGTAGTCGTCTGTCTCTGTCAGCTTCAGAATCGCCGAATACCGTGCCTGCTCGAAGTCGACCATCAGGCGGTCGCCTTCGCGCCGCACTGATTTCGCGCGATAAGTCGTGCGCGCATTCGGATATGTGAGCTTGATCTCGTTGTTAAAAGGCCTCTCCTGAGTCACGGAGAAGAGCGGACGTCCTCGAGAAGGCACCAGCATCTCTTCGCCCGTGGCCTTGACAACCAGCGACTTCGGCCGCGCGTCGTCTCCGACCGTAAGCGTAAACTTCGAGTTGCCAACTGTGACATCTGCCACCGCGACCACAGCGGGAAGAATCACAAAAGCCGTAAGCGTCAGTTTCATATATCCACCATGTCCCACAAGGACTTCACTTTCCGATCTCACGTCTTCGGTGAGAACCGCTAACTCCTCGTCCTGCATCGGGGGAAAACAGGTCGGCAAATTCGTGAACGTGCTTGCCGTCTAACTTTTTTTTGGCGGTCCTTTTGTCCATTGCTGACCTCCTCACGCTGATGAAGCCCGTGTCAAACGATGCGGGGCGAACCCGCCCGAACCACAATATTGCTGCCCATGGTCACCTTTATCGGCACGAATGCTGTTTCGTCATCGAGGCACTCAATTGGTGCCGTGCGGCAACCGCCCAGAACTGCCGCGGCGGAAACCATCGTCAACAACCTGTTCATCTTCTTCATTGTTCATGCGGGTGCGTTTGGCGACCCGCAGTTTATCGTAAAGTTCATATGTACCGTCCTGTTCAACGACATACCAGTCATAGGACAATCGACGGCCTTCCACATGTAAGACGCCGAACATCGAACGCGGCAGGTCGGCTGACGCCGCATCGCCCTTCCTGCCCCACTTCGAGTCGACCGCGAGCGTCCCGGTCTCGATACGGTAGGCGCGCTTCGAATAGGAGACGGTGCCGGTCGGACACGCGAACTTCACGTTCTCGCCGACGCGGTGCCCGAGACAACCGGCGCTCAAGTAATACGTGCCCATCGGATCCGCATCGTAGGGTTCGCCGTCGAGAACCGCCTGTCCGGGCGCGAAGTCAACCGCCATCACGTCCCGCTCCGCCGTCGTCCAACCCTTCCCTGACCAGCGGTACGGCAGCGTCTTCGAGAAGGTGTGGTCGTGCGCCTGCAAGACAAGGTCGACGCGGTGCTTGGCGCAGAGTTCGCCGAGACGGACGGAAAAGTTCGTCGTCGCCGGTTCGAGTATCGCGTGGTCGCCCGTCGTGTTCGGCCCCCAGTGCGTGCAGACGACCGTCCAGTCGCTCTTGCCGCGCGCCCGGCTGGTGGCGAGGTCGCTGTCCAGCCAGGCATAGATCCGCGCGTAGCGCTCGTGCCAGACGCCGGCGGCAAACGGGATCGTCGCCACGTGGACGTTGCCGTAGTCAAGCGACTCGCAGCCGGGGAAGAGCCCTTCCGGATAGCGGATCGGCATGCGGTCGCCGTAGTCGTTGAAGTCGTGGTTGCCGCTCGAACTGACGAGCGGCGCGGACGGATAGTTCGCCGCGACCGTGTCGCACGCGACGCCCCATTCGACCGACCGGCCGACACGGACGATCGGCCGCGCCGAACCTGACTTCCGCAGCCAGCCGTCGACGAAATCGCCGCCGCTCAGGAGGAAGTCCACCTTGTCTGCGCCACCGACCGCTTTGACCGAGGCGGCCATCGCCCGCTCGGCGAAGCAAAGCTTGTCGGGATTGCTCGTCTGGAAGTCGTTGAAGTTGACGACCGTCACCGCCGCACCCGGCGCCCTCACGTCCAGCCGGCCATAGGCATAATGTCCCGCGCCGCCGAGACGGCAGGAATACGTCCCCGCCGGCAGCCGGTCGATCATCACGCGGTGGCAATGCGTCGTCGGCAACGCGACCGCCGTGCACGTTCCCGTGTAGACGAGCGGGGCGGACGCGAAATCGGCCGGCTGCGCCGTCCCCGGCACAAGGCGCACTTCGCTCTCCGTGACGCTCGTATCGGTCTGCCACGCGAAGCCGCGGCTGGCGGCACCGGCAGCAAACGTGACGACACGTCCCCTCGGCTCGGGACCGAAGCCGTATGACGCGATGTCGATCGCCGCGCAAAACGTCAGTGTCGGGAACAGTAACAGGCCAAGCACCATCAGTCGTATGTCATTCTTCATCATTGTGCCTTCAGTCAAACACTCCGATCGACTTGACGCGGATGACCTGACGGCAGGGCTTCGTCTCGTCGAGATACAGCGGCTGCATGCGCGCGGCGAAGAAGATGCCGACGAGTTTGACCTCGGGATCCTGCGCGACATGCTTGTTCGACCAGTGCCAGGTGGGCTTGGCGCACTTGGTCTCGTGGACCGAGGACCCGTCCTTGACCGGACGGCACACGAACTTCCAGCCGGTGTAGTCGACGACCGACCGTCCGTCGAGATCCATCTGACCCTGCGAACCGGTATCCCCGCTGTAGGTGCGCTGGTCCTTCGAATCCTCAAGGATGTAGCCGATTTCGCCCCAGCCGGAATTGCCTTTCACCCAGGCGCCGATGGACTTGAAGTCCGCCCCGATCTTCACCGGCTTCTTGAGCATCAGGCAGTCGTAGCGGTAATGCATCGGCGAAATCGACTTGCCGTCGTCCGGCAGTTCGAACTCGAGGCAGCGCCCCATCTCGGGATCATCGACCTCCTTGACGGCCGCCGGCGTCCAGGTGCGGTGCGGCCAGCCTCGGACCATGAACTGATTTTCCGGGCCGGGCGTGACGGGACCGGTGGCAAGCCGCCAGTCCGCGGCGTTCTCGCACTTCGCGAGCGCCCGGTAATCCGCCGGTGCCTGATCGTCCGGATAGGCTCGCGTGACGATGTTGACGAACCTGACCGCCCCCGGTTCGGAAAGGATGTACATCACCCGCGGGGAAACGGTCAGCTTGCCGTCGAAGGCCATCGCCCGGCCGTACATATCGGACAACTCCCACCTCTCTTCGCCTTCGCCTTTCACCTTCACCTTGATCTCACCCCGCGTCGACCAGAAGGCGGTGACCGCCCGACCGTCCTCGCGGGCGAACTCGACGGTGTTGACACAGTTGTCGCCGGTATCGATCTTCTTCACGCCTCTGACGCGGTCGAGCATCTTCGTCGCGGTCGCGACAGCGACATAAGACTTCTTCGGATACATGAACGGCCAGCGCGTGCAGAAGCCGTCGTTGCCCCAGGAGGAGTTGTTGTAGTGGTTGCCGCAGTCCGCCTGAGCGCCGATCCAGATCGAGGGAAAACCCCAGATCCAGCCAAGGAGGATGTCGCGCACGTAATACGACGCCTGCATCTCGGCACCGATGACGAGATCCTGGCGGAAGTTCGACTCGAAGCACTGGTCGACGCCCCACTTGTAGCCGAAATGCTTCGCGGTCGCCCTGAACTGCTCCGCGCTTTGCAGACCTCCGTAGACACCGTACTCGGGCATGATCTCATTGCCCATCACCTCGAGCCCCATGTAGTCGGCGGCACCTTCGGGGAGCCCGTGCCGGATGAGTTCGGCCACGAATTCGCTCGCGGTCAGGGAGTTGCCGAGGTTGATCTTCACTTCGGGGAAATGCTTACGCATGAAGGCGGACATCTCGATCGCGGGCGCGACCTGTTCCCTGCCGATGTCCTTGAACCTCTCATCCGGCTCTAAGCCGAACGCCTCCGGCGCAACGCCGTGCTTCTTCGCGTGCTCGTGGTAGAGCGTCGCCACGAGGCATTTCGGATTCTCCCCGATGCGCCTCCTGATCTCGTCGACAAGGGCCTGCTCGCCTTTCTTCTTGTAGATAAAATCCCAGTCCTGCGGAAAGCGCGCGGCATTCGCCTCGCCGAGCCTGTATTTCCGGCGCGTCTCGAGCGGCAGATAGCCGATGTCGAACGAACGGCGGAAACCCGCCTTCTGCAGGATCGAACAGGTGTAGTGGATGTTGTAGTCCGAATCGGGCTTCGGGGAATAGTGCGAACCCCAGCGGCTCAGCCCGATCCAGGTGCCGTACTGCTCGCCCATCTCGGTGGTGCGGGTGTCCTTGCCGAGAACCGCCGCGGACGCATGGCAGGTGATGGCGACGCCATGTGCGTTCACAAGCCGCCACACGAGCCGGTACCAGCCGGGAAGAGGTTGAGGGCTGAGGGTTGAAGGTTGAAGAGGGAAAGAGAGCTTATACTCGCCGCTCTCCGTCACGGGCTTCGACACCTCGCCGACCTTCTTGCCGTCGACGTCGAACGCCTCCAGGGAAAGCGTGTACTCGCCGGGCGTTTTCAGCCGCACGACGGCGATGCCCTCCGGATCCTCATCGTTCGCGAAGATGTTGCCCGGCTCGACGCACTTCGTCTCGAATTCGGCGCCGACTTTCTCGAGGACGATGCCGTAGACGGTGACGCCGCTCGCGGGAGCGTTGTGATCCGTATCGCAGCGCGGGTCTTCGAAGCTCGACCGCCAGTCCGGCGTGCGGCCCATGATCTCGAGGTCGAGGTAACGCTTCAGGCCCTTCGCGGCGAGTTCGTCCTTCAGTTCCTCGAAGTCACCCTTGTCATCAGTGAAGAGGATGTCCTGAATGTCGCCCATGTCGAGAGGAACCTCGACGAGACCGTACACACCGTATCTGTCGACCCGGGCGAGGACCTCCTGTCCGCCCTCCTGCTTCGTCGTGCGCTTCTTCACGTCGACGAGCATATTCACCATCGACTCCTGGGCGCGGCCCTTGAACTTCTTCCAGGGGGCGCTCACATAGCGGGTGAGACGGAAGTTGAACGCCGGATCCTTCTCCGCCGAATCATCGAGCCTGTAGATGACATAGGCGCGGGAATACATCTCACACGGGACGGTACGGATGAAGGAGGTCGGCGACCTGCGGTCGGTGTAGACGCCGCGGGTGAACCCGCGGAAACGCGTCAACCCCACGTCATACGCCTCGCCGCGCATGTCGACGATATCGTAACGTGCCGGATCGAGGAAAGGCTTGCCGATCTCGGCGGCCTTCTCGGCGGGGATTTTCCCGGTCGTGAAGATGCACTCCTGACGGCGCACCCAGTTGCGGGCGACGCGGGCGTAATAGACCCTGTTCGGCTCGAAGCCGGTCACCTTGAGTTCGTTGGTCATCGCACCGTCGACCGGCTTGTATTCGCCCCTGTAGAGGAGCTTCGCATCCGACGCGCACCAGACCTCGACCTCCCAGCTCGGCACACTCTTCTGCTCGATGTGCCACTTGAGCGTGATTTCCCTCGTGTTCTCGCCGATGTCGGAATTGTCGAGCGGATAATCGTAGACGATCGGCGTCCCCGGCGACGAGGCGAAAGCCCCGTTCACCATTGCGACCACTGCCAGCAATACTGAATTTTTCATCATGGTTCTCATTTCAATCGCAGACCCCGATATCCTTGATTCTCACGGCCTGACGGACGCGCTTCGAGTTGTCCGCGAGGATCAGCGGCCTGAACCGCGCCGAGAAGACGAAACCGATGAGCGTGAGGTCCGTCTCGGTTTCGAGAAGATCGCCCTCCGTCCAGAGATTCCGAACGAGTCCAAACGAAAGTTCATGCACCGGAGACGACTGCTTGACCGGGCACTTAAGACAGCACCAGCCGGTGAAGTCAAGCGACCGCCTCGCTTCGCCGTCGAGCTTGCCCATCGAATGCCGCTCGCTGCTGTAGTAGAGGCGTCCGCTCGCGCCCTGGAGGACGAAGTGGATGTCGCCCCAGCCGGAATTGCCCTTGACCGTCGCGCCGATCGTGCGGAAACCGGGCTTGATCGGGATCGGCTTCTTCAGTGTCATCACGTTGTAACGGTAGTGCATCGGCGAAATGGATTTCCCGTCGTCCGTGAGTTCGAATTCGAGGCACCTGCCCATTTCGGGATCGTCGACATCCTTCAGCGTCGCCGCCGTCCAGGTGCGATGCGGCCAGCGCTTGCGGATGAAGTCGTTCTCCGGTCCCTGGATCTTCGCGCAGTCGCCGACCGGTCCCGCGGCAAGCTGCCAGTCCCCGGCGTTCTCGCACTTCGCGACGCCCCGGTAGTCGGCCGGCCTGCGGTCTTCGGGGAAGTCACGCGAAAGAATCTCGACCGAGGCGACCACACCGGGGTTGGCGAGCAGGTAGGCGACCCGCTCGGAAATGGTGAGCCTGGACGATCTCTTCATCTCCCGTCCGTACATGTCGGAAAACGACCACCGCGCCTCACCCTCACCTTTT
>JAQVSS010000152.1 GCA_028700415.1 Kiritimatiellia bacterium | reverse complement strand
CAGGACAACCACGTGTACATTGTGGACGAGTTCACCGGCCGCATCCTGCCGGGACGGCGGTGGAGCGACGGTCTGCATCAGGCGGTCGAGGCCAAGGAAGGTGTGGAGATCGAGCGCGAGACGCAGACGCTGGCGACGATCACCATTCAGAACTATTTCCGTCTCTATAAAAAACTGGCGGGCATGACCGGTACGGCGGAGACGGAGGCCTCCGAATTTCACGATATCTATAAGTTGGACGTGGTGGTCATCCCGACCAACCGGCCGGTCCGGCGTGTGGACGGCAACGACCAGATTTACAAGTCGCAGCGCGAGAAATACAAGGCGATCATTGCGGAGGTGGAGAAGCGGCATCAGCGTGGGCAGCCGGTTCTGTTAGGTACGGTGACGGTTGACACGTCAGAAGTCCTGAGCCGCATGTTGCGCATGGCAAAGATCCCGCACAATGTGTTGAATGCCAAGAATCATGCCCGCGAAGCCGAAATCGTGTCGCTAGCCGGCCAGCCCGGGGCGGTGACGATCGCGACCAACATGGCGGGGCGCGGCACGGATATCAAGCTGGGTGAGGGTGTCGTATGGGTGCCGGAAACCACGATCAAGTCGCAGGTCACGCTTGAGGAGAAATACGACAACGGGCACAAGACCTTGCTCGATTTGCTGGTGGAGAAACCGTGCGGACTGCATGTGGTCGGTTCCGAGCGGCACGAGTCGCGGCGCATCGACCGGCAACTGCGTGGGCGCTGCGCGCGCCAAGGGGACCCCGGCTCCTCGCAGTTCTACATTTCGCTCGAGGATAGCCTGATGCGCCTGTTCGGGTCGGACCGCATTTCCGGGATCATGACGCGCTTGGGCATGCAGGAGGGGGAGGCACTGGAACACAAGTGGCTCAACCGGTCTGTCGAGACTGCGCAACGCCGCGTGGAGCAGCAGAACTTCGCGATCCGTAAACGCACGTTGGAGTATGACGACGTGATGAACAAACAACGCTCCGTGGTCTATGACTTGCGCGGCGATGTTTTGACCTCCGAGAGCGCGCACGGGCACATTCTTGACGTTTTCAACGATCTGATCCTGACCCAGTGCGAAAAATACATGACCTCCGCGAAAGATGCGGAACCCCAGGAGCTGGTGGAATGGGTGAGCGACACGTTCCCGGTGGCGGTGCGGCTGGAGGACGTGGTGCCGTTTAAGGGTGAGCCGGAGAAGGCCGCCGAGTTGCTTTATGAGCGCGTGTCGGAAGCCTACGAGCTCAAATGTTCCATGGAGGATCAGAGGGTTTTGCCGATCATGGAACGTTCCGTTTTCCTGAGCTGCATCGATCAGCAGTGGCAGGACTATTTGAGGGCGATGGACGAATTGCGCCACGGCGTGAACCTGCGCGCATACGGGCAACGCGACCCGCTCGTTGAATACAAACGCGAAGCGTTCAGCATGTTCGAGGAATTGATGACGCACATCAAGACGGAGGTCGCGACGTCGGTCTTCCGCGCTACGACCCTGCAGAATTTCCAGCGGATGATGTCCGTTCCCGGAGGGCGCGTGCAGACGGTTCACAACGACGTCAATATGTTGGCGGGCGGCGAACAGCCTCAGGCGCAGCCGGAGCCTTCGCGGCATTCGTTTTCGGCGGACGTGCCCGAATCCGCGGTGGCCGGTTTTGATGCGGTGCTGCAGGCGATGGAGCGGTCTGAGCGGATGCCCTCGCCGCATTCGAATCTGCCGGTTTCCGGAGGCCGTACGGTCGGGCGCAATGACCCTTGCCCGTGTGGCAGCGGAAAGAAGTACAAGAAGTGCTGCGGTCAGGGACTGTAGGGGGTCTTATTCGGACGGGAAAGACATGTGCCGCATGAAGAGATCCGTGAAATGAGGTTCTGCGGCCAGCTCCACATGCGTTGCGCGTGAACGGAGCGCTTGAGCGCGGTCCAGTTCGGTTTGGGCGAGGAGGGCACGCTTCGCGCCGGTGAGCGAGGCGTTGCCGATGAAGCGGATGGAGAGGTAATGGACGGCCGGCAGCAACCCGATGCGGAGGGCATTCTCGCGGCGGATGTAATTTCCGAACCCTCCGGCGAGTAACAGGTTGTCGAGGTCGCGGGCCGCGAGCCCAGCGTGGCGCAACAGCGTTTCGATGCCTGCCCGGATTGCGCCGGAGGCGAGTTGCAACTCGCGGATGTCTTTCTGCGTCAGGGTGACGCAGGGTGTTCCCCCCTCTTCATAGGCGAGGACAAAAGCGTTCCCGTCCGGCGAGCCGATCAGCCGTTTGGCGAGCGTGCCGGTGAGTGTGGAGGGACGTTGAACCGGAAGATCCAGCGAACCGGAGGGATCAATCAGGCCGATGCGCAGCAGTTCTGCGACCGCGTCGACGAGCGCTGAACCGCAGAGCCCGCAGGGAGGGCCGTCGCCGATGACATGGTAGCGGAGGTCGCCGTTCTGAATCCAGACCTGGTCGATGGCGCCGGTGACGGCACGCATGCCTTGGCGGATGCGGGCGCCTTCGAAGGCCGGGCCTGCGGCTGTGGATGCGGCGAGGATGGCCCCGTCCTTGAACAGCGCGATTTCACCGTTAGTGCCGATGTCGACCAGCAGGGTGGGGTTGGCGAGGGAATCGAAATGTGCGGCAAGCAGGCCGGAGACGGTGTCACCGCCGACGAACCCGCCGATTTGGGGAAAGACCGTCAAGGTGGCGTCGGGGGCCGCCAACACGCCGAGGCGTGCGGCGCCCACCGTTTGCGCGTCGGTGAAGGCGGGCGTGAAGGGGGCTTCGCCGAGTGGCGAAGGGTCGACCCCCAACAGCAGTTGCTGCATAGCGGTGTTGCCGGCGACGGTCATCTTGTGAATGGCGTGGGGCGTTTCATCGCACGTTTCGCACAGGGCGCGTACGATTTCGTTGAGGGTCTCGACGGCGCGGGTTTGGAGAAGGGTTAGGTTGGCGGGGGTTTGGCGGACGGCGGCGATGCGGCTGATCACGTCGTCGCCCACGGGGAGTTGGCGGTTCATGACGGCGCACGTGGCGCGTTCGAGGCCGGTGTGAAGGTCGAAAAGCGTGCCGGCAACAGAGGTGGTTCCGAGGTCAAAGGCTACACCCAATTGTCCGAGAGAGTGAGGGTCGCGCCGCAGCGGGACCGGTTCCCCGTCCACAAGGATCGTGTTGAGACGGGCGACCAGCGATTCGCCGGGAACCTCAACCTCGAGCGGCCCCGTGACTTTGGTGCCACAGGCAAGACGCCAACCGGCATCGATCTCTCCGGCGGAAAGATGTTGCGAGGAACCGCCCGCGGCCGCATGTCCGGAACGTATCCGCATCCGGCATTTTGCGCAGGTGCCGCTTCCTCCGCACGGCGCATCGATCAGAAGACCCGCTTGCACGGCAGCCTGCAGGAGTGTCGTGTCGTTCTCGACACGAACGGTTTTCCCGACGGGCAAGAAGGTCACGGAATGGGGCATAAGCGGGGAACCGGGCCGTTCATCAGAGGTTAGAGGTGCGTTCAGAAAAGGGGGGGACAAACGGGAATGGCGGACACGCGCGTCCGCCATTCACACCGGGGAGTTTTTGCTGCGCGTTATGCGGTCTCGCCTTCACGGTGCTTATTGCGGCAGTTGGAGCAGTAGAAGAAAGGTTTGTCCCATGTGGTCTCCTCCTCGCGCCCGCAGGTGTCGCAGACGCGCACCTGTTTGCGGTGTTCGTTGCGGCAGTTGGAGCAGAAGAAATCGGGGCCGGCCCACGTGGTGGTCTCCTCGTGTCCGCAGCTCTTGCAGGTCCGGCGCTGCTCTTCGCGCACGAGCCGGATTTCCTGCGAGTGCTCGTCGAGGAAGATCGGCGGCATATCTTGAATGCCGGACGTGGTGAGCAACATGGCGCTGGTCAGGAATTTCCCTTCGATGTTATTCATGCCGACGATCTGAACACGCTTGCCCATTGAGCGGACACGCTTCAGCAAAGGGATGTAGTCCGCGTCGCCGCCGACGATGGTCGCCACGTCATAAATGCCGGGGATGGAAGCGTAATAAAGCATCGATGAGGCGAGCGCCACGTTCACCCACTTGTCGTCCGGGCGGGCATGCGGCTCGCGGCGGAAATCGATCTCAAGGATCTCGGTGTCATACGCGCATTGGAGTGCGAGGAACTCGTAGAACGCCTTTTGCTTGGCAGGGTTGTAGCCTTGCTTGTTCACGGGGATCGTGCCGAAATAATTGGTGCGGACCACATCGACTTCGGCGTCTAAAACATCTGCGATCTCGTGGGCGATAATGTCCGGGATGCGCTTGTAATCGATTTCGAATCCGCTTTCTTCCCCCAGAGATTCGAAGAGTGCCTGCCGGCTGTGGTACAGCCAGCTGCCATCGACGAAGATCATTGTTTTAACCGACATAACTATTAGCCTTTCCTCTTTTGAGTCTATCTTTCCCCCAAACATCGTATACATACGATATAGGTATATGAGACATATCCAGATTGCCAAAAGTTACCGTGCCTGTCTATGGCTAAACGGCAATTTTGAGAACAATTTTTTTCACATGCGCAGGTTGTCCGTTGCATCGTCCCGGCAGATGCCCGTCTTGCGGGAAGAAGATCGCGAACATGCCTTTGCGTACAAGGTTAAGGCTTGCCGTCCCGTTGTAAAGGCCGAAGTCTTTCGCGGTGTCGAACGGTTGGGCGGAACTGAGTTGATCGAGCGGGGCATACCCCATGACCTCTTCGCCGGCAAGAACGAACTGGATGTCGATATACCGTCTGTGCGCCTCGATTTTGTTTTCGTGGACGGGTTGGGTCTCGTACTCTTGGGTCAGCGCGTAGAGGAGGTCTCCGTCCAGATCGGCGCGCCCGATCGGGAGGGAACCGATGCCGGGACGTTTCAGGAACTCGAACGCGCTTTTGAAACGCGGGTGCAGCGCGACATACAGGTTGCTGTTTTCGAGAGTGTCGATGATCATCGTGTGTCCTTGTCTTTTGCTGAGAGCGGCACGGTTGGGGGTTGAGTCAGAAAACGCACCAGCCCGGGCATGGCCCGGCGAATGAGGTCACGGCAACAGCGGTACTCGTCAAGGCTTCCGCAGAAGGGATCGGAAACGTCGCTGTGAGCCGGGGCGTCGGGGTCGAACGAGCGCAACAGGAAAAGTTTGCCTCGTGCGTCCGGGAAAAGCGTGTGAAGCTGTAAGGCATGGGCGCCGGTCATGACCACAATGGCGGCGGCCGTCTGCACCAGTTCGGCCGTAACGGGGCGGCTGCGGTGTGCGCGCAAATCGCCGCCCGCCTCGCGGAGGGCTGCGCTGGCGTTTTCTGAGGCCCGCGCCCCATCGTGGGCGGCCAGTCCGGCGGAAGCGGCCCGCCAGGGAGAGCCCGGCGGCAACGCCATCCGGAAGAGCGCTTCCGCCATGGGACTGCGGCAGGTGTTGCCCGTACACACAAAGAGGACAAGCGAGCCCATGCGGAGAATGCCTTATTCAGGAAGCAGCACGCGCCAGGGAATCGTGCCGCTGTTTTTTGTTTTGAGCGGGATGGCGGTAGCCATCATGCCCTGCGGAGGAGCCGGCGGTGTGACGCCTGAAGGGGTGGCCGGCGGATCTTTCACGGCGGGCGGGAAACGCGGGTCGCGCAGGGGAACGGAAGAGGGGGCGGGGACAACGGCAACGGGCGGCTTCTGATTCTGGAGGCCGGCCTTCGGTGCGGCGGCGAGTGCGGCGGGTGCCACAGACACATTCGGGGCGGCGGTGATGACCGGGGCCGTGACGGGAACCGCCGGCGCGGGCGCAGGCTTAAGCGGCACCGGCACGCTGGCCGCCGCGGCGGCCGCCCCCGGCGCTGGCGCGACCGGTGGCTGCGGCGGCGGGGGCGCAGGGGTGACGGGGTGCGCCACAGGTTTTTTTACCGTCTCCCGGATGGTGACCAAGTCGTTGTTAAGTTTATCGTTCTGCTTCTGCATACGCCGGATTTCATCCCGCAATTTCTCCAGCTCGCCGTCCTGCGAGGCGACCTTCTCGTGAACCTTTGCGGTGATTTCGCTCACGCCGTCCAGTTTCTTGTCGAGGCTGGACTGCAATTCGGATGCGGCGCGGGACATCTGCCGCACCGACTCTTCCAGCGCGGGGGATGTCTGCACAACGGGAGCCGGGGCGGGAGCGGGCTGCTGCGGTGCGGTTTTTGTGGCCAGGGCGACATCGAGCAGCTTGTTCTGGACGGTCGACATGTTGCGCAACATGAAGATGCCCGCAGAGAGAAACCCGGTCACGACCACGCCCATGAGAACCGCAAAAAAGATCGAGAGTTGCATCACACGCTTGCGGGCCTGAGCCCGCTCGGCTTCGAGGTAATCCTGAAACCCCTTAAGCACGGGGAAGGATTCCGCGTTGGCGTGTGACGCCGCATTATACATGGCGACCAGTCCGCCGCCCGTTCCGGGCGTCTCATATTCTGGCGTATCGGGCGTCTGTTTGGGAGGTATTGCGCTCATGTGGGATAGCTTAGAGTATTTGGACGGGGCGTAAAAGAGGAAAAACGGGAGAGGTTTAGCGCCACGCGGTCACGGCTGCGCCTGCCGGAGCCGGTAGAAATCCAGGAGCGCCGGCAAGTTGGCTTTCGTGTAGGGCTCATCACACGCGGGAGTTTTCTTGCCCGCATCGGCGAACCACACATCCAGCGTTTCGGGCATGAAGATGGCGTTGTGCAGGTTGGACCGCATAGCCACCGGGCGTTTGATGATCTCGATCATGACTTCCGGCGTGATCTTGCCGAACTGCGCATGCAGGCGCTCTGACAACGCTTTTGCGCGGGCGCCCGCGGACATCATGACGGTGTCCTTCGGCACGGCCGGCAGGCGGGGGTTTTGCTGTCCCGGTTGCAGCACCTCCAGTTTTCCGGGCGTCGCATAAACGCCCGCCATGTTCCGTTTCGCGTCACTGATCACGTAGTAATACTCGCAGGTGCGCGGCACCTTACGCATGATCGCCAGAGCCTGTTCAACGGTCTCGGCTTTTTCCGCGATTTCGCGCATCAGGAAGGTCATCGGGATGCCGTCCCATGCGCCCTCGCCGTGGCCGCCCATCTCGCCGATCGCCAGCCCGCGCGCGTTCATCGCGGTGACCGTTCCGAGAAAACCGGCGTACCCCACCGACAGCCACGGGATACCCCCATTGGGCACGAACACCTGCAAAACCGTGTATTTTTGCAGATTGATGTCGCGCATGTAATCCAGCACGCGCGCATGCACGACGCGCCCGTCGGCGGTGGCCGTGTTGCATGCCGCCACGCCGCTGCAGTGAAACAGTTCGGGAAAAAAGTTCCCGCACAAAGCGTCACGCTCGGTAATTTTTGCGGCCGCCGCCATGGCTGTGCATTCCCGGATGAAGCGCTCCGGGGTGTGGGGCGAGGACCGACGGTAAATCTCGTCGATGGTGTCGTAAAACCACTTCCCTTTTTGCACGGCATATCCCGTGGCCACCAGCGCCATTGTGCGCGGCATCACGTGAGGCACCAGGTCTGCCAGCAAGCGTCCGTGCGCCCCTCCCATCTGTTCCGGGGTGCCGCTCACCACGAGCACGCGTTTTGTGCCGAGCATGCACAACAGGCCATGCCCCTCCGGGTCTTTCGCGACCGCCTTCAGCTCTTGAGCCGACAGTGTCCATGCGGTAAACAGCGCTGCTCCCGCACACACGGTGATCCCGATCATCCGTTTCATTCTGTTGCCTCCATGGCGAATTCAAACACCGCCGCGAACATGCGCAGCAGGTCTTCCTGCCGGACGGTCTTTTGCGCGAGCCCTTGGGGGGCGTCGAAAACCGAATCGTCGGCGACCGCATTCAGCCTCCAATGCGTGAAACGGGCCTTGCCGCTTGCCTCGCCGAAAGCCCATGCGGCGCTTAGCGGGGTGGCATCCTTCGCGAACGTCAGGTTCAGTTTCCCCTTCGTTTTTTTATAATCGACCTTCACTTCAACCACCCGTTCGCCATTCGTCCCGCGGGATTCGATGAGCGTGTAGTACTGCTTGAGCGCCTCCGGCGACAGGGCCGCGCCAGCCAGAGCGCCCACCGCCACCCGATACCGCATCATCCTTTGCGGCGCGATCAGCGCTGCCGCCGTCCGGTTCGTGAACGCTTCCTCCGTGCCGCAGAAGACCGTCGCGCCGCCTCCGATCAGCCACGGGTAATCCCCCTGCCCGAACCCGGCTTTGCCGACCACGGGGAAATCCCCTGCGAGTTTGAAGCGTCCCGGGCCGCCGTTCACGTAGTCGAAGGCCAGGCGGTAGGTTTTGCCTCCCGCATTCGCCTCGGCATCGATGCCCGCCATGTGTGCGGTGCCCGGAGTCGGCTGGCTCCCCGCGAGCGCGGAGAAACCGGAGAGGAAAAGCCCCAGCAGCTCGACGGGTGTTTTTTCTCCGTTCCCTTCAGGGGGGTGCCACGAGGGCGGCACGTCCGCGCCGAAGAAGGCGACCACGTCTTTCATGATTTGCGGGAAAACGGCCATGGCCGTGTAGTGGCCCATCCCTTGCAGCCAGGTCACACGCCCGGGAATCCCTGCCGCTTCCGCCAACCCCCGTCCACACTCGGGGGGGATCACTTCGTCTTTTTCGGCACAAATCATGCGCAGGTTGCCGTTTTCGCCCAGCTTTCTCAATGCGTCTTTGGCGGTGATCGGGTCGAGCCGGCCGATGCATGCCCAGACGCGGTCCTGTTCCTCCTGAGGCAGCCCTTGGATGAAGGCGCGTATGCGCCGCGTCTCGCGTGCCGTGAGGATGATTTTCTTGATGTCACAGCCGCCGAGCGTCAGGAAGGCTTTGCGGATGCGGGGTTCGAGGCCGCACACGCTGGCCGACTGGATGGCGCCCATGCTGATTCCGGTGATGCCGATCCGCGAAGGGTTCACCTCGGGCAACGCCTGCAGGATATCAACCGCTCTACGCGCGTCTTGCAGCCCCTGCTCCAGCCCGCCCATAAAAATATTCGAGCCGGTCGCCAACATCTGCTTGCCCACCGTGCCGCCGCGTTCGCCGTAGTAAGGTTGTTTGAAGAAAAGCGTGATGATGCCGTTCTGCGCCAGCCGTGTGCATAACATGCGTTCGAGGTCGAAATTGTCATGAATGATATGCAGGCACACCACGGCGGGAAAGGCTTTGTCCCGCGTCACACGGGCGGGCAGGTAGAGTTCGGCGGGCACGGTGTTGTTGGACTCGTGCGGCGAAAGGACGGGTGAGGGATAGCGCAGGTCGTAGATCGCGTGTTTGTGCGTCTGCTCCCGGAAAACGCGCGTGTAGGTAAAGGCCTTCCCCGTATAACTCTGCGACGCTTGCACCGTCACCCGCTCCGGCACAGATGATGTCGTCTGGCCATACGCCACACCCGTGATCAGCAAGAAGGCCGCTATACGCGTCATTTTCTCTCTCCCCGGATCGTTTGGTTTGCCGCCGCTTCCGCTGCGCGGTACTGTCTTCTGAAAAACGCCGTCCACTCGCGCAGGATCGCGAGCCGCGGCATCTTGGCATAGGTTCCGGTTGCGCTCTCCCACGTGAGCGGGCAGGGCCGGTCCGGCATAGCCTCGAGCAGCCGCATTGCCGCAGGATTTTGCGTGGGGCCGCCGTGTTTCAGGATTGCCTGCCACGCCTGCTTCAATTCGTCACCCGAGTCCATACACATGGCCCTGATCAGATCGCGTTGGATCCCGAAATGCGCCGACGTCCAGCGCGGCT
>JAQVSS010000151.1 GCA_028700415.1 Kiritimatiellia bacterium | reverse complement strand
TTTATGGCGGGGGTCGGCCCGGTCGGGGATCAGTTCACAGAGGATTTTCAGCTCTTGGGCGGCGGGCGTCCAATCCGAGAGGTTGATGGCCCGGTCGGCGCGGAAACGCTGTTCCTCATAGCGTTTCGCCAGCTCGCTCTCGGCCTTTTCGAAACCGTCGATGATTTCCGCGTAGAACCCGGGTTTGGGGTTGACGGTGTCGAGATAGAAGACCGCCTCCTGATAACTGCGGATCGCTTCGAAGAGGTTGCCATACCGGACCTCGCGCTCGTCGTACTTCTTGCGGGCGACCGCCAAGGCCTCGCGGGCGAGCGAGGTGAGTTTGTCGGCGGAAAACTGGATGGCCCAGATGCCGAGCTCGTTCTTACTGAAGGTCTCCAGTTTTTCGCGCAACGTCCGGAAAGCGTCGGGTTCCTGCCGGTTCGTGACACGGCAGGTGTGAGCCCGTTTGCCGACCGCGACGGTGAGCGTCCACTCGTTCAGCGTGTTGGGGTGTGCCGCGAACCCGGCGTAGGTTTTTTCGAGCGAGAAGAACCCGCTGCCCTCGATGTCGCGGGTCAATTCGGACACCACCTCGGGGGCGACCGTTTTCTCTTTGCGCACGTGGCGGGCCTTCCCGGAAAGGTCATCGATCTTGACCGCGAGGACGCCGCTGGGGGACAGGGTCAGCTCGTACCGGAAGATATTTTCCGCCGTGGCCTCGACCTTCTCGTACTGGAGCAGCAGCGTTTGCGCCTGTTCGATGGTTTGGGGGGTTGAGGGCGTCCCGCCTGTTTTCCGGTTGGCGGGCTCAAGGATCAGGGTGATTCCCGTCACGAGGATCAGCACGGCGGCGAACGCCCAGAGGAGCGGCCGCAAGAGGCTCTTTCTGGCGTGCCTGTCAGCCGCCTCACTTTTCCCGAAGCCGAGGTCGATGACCACTTCGTCATCCCCCTGCGGCGGCGTGTCGGGCGGCGGCATCGCGGCGCTTTCCGCCCGCTCGACGCGCAGAAGGCTCTGGCCGGCCCGGACAAGGTCCCCGCGCGCGAGCCGCGCCTCATCGACGGGCTTGTCGTTGACGAAGCTTTGGTTGGCGCTGGCGAGGTCGATGAGCCACGGCTCGCCGTCCCGCAGCTCGAAACGGCAATGGCTGCGCGAGAGCAGCAGGTCAGGGATTGCGATGTCGCATTGGCTGGAACGCCCGAGTATGAGGCCTGCGGGGGTGAGGGGAAAACGGCTGCCCTTACGCAAGCCTTCTTCGATCACGAGGGTGTATGGGGTGGTGCTCATAGGTTAAAACATTTGGTCCATGACTTGACGGAGAATCGGGCCGAGGAGGATGATGAGGACTGCGGGGAAGATGCACAGCATCAGCGGCCCGAGCATTTTCACGGGGGCTTCGTTGGCGAGTTTTTCGGCCCGGTCAAACCGGCGCGAGCGCATCTGGTCGGACTGGATGCGCAGGATCGCGCCGATGCTGACGCCGAGTTCGTCGGCCTGAATCAGCGCATGGGCGACGGAGCGCAAATCGGCGAGGTTCACGCGCTGCGCCATGTTGCGCAGGGCGACGCGCCGGGGGATTCCCACCTGAATCTCGCGCGTCATCCGGATGAGTTCCTCGTTGAGCGGGTCGAGCCTGCGGCGCTCGCAGTTGCGCTGAAGCGCGCTCATGAAGTCCATGCCTGCCTCGACCGAAAGCGTGAGCAGGTCGAGCACGAAGGGCAGGGCGCGTTGGATGGCGGCATGGCGTGCGGCGAGCGCGCGCCGCAACCAGAAGAGGGGGTAAAAGTAAAAGAGCGCGACGCCTAACAGCAGGAAAACTTCCAGATTCCCGGCCAGCGCGGAACGGGGAGCAACGGCGGTCAGGAGCCGCAGGGCCGCGAACCAGAAGGTGCCGCAGACCAACGGGACGAGCATTTTAACGGCGACAAACTCGCGGCCGCTGAGCAGGCCTTCGAACCCGGCCGCCACAAGTTGCCTGTCGGCGGTTTCGCGCGCCCTCTGGAAGGCGGGGCGCATCACAAACCCGTCCAGGTTCGGCACGAACGGCAGGAGCAGCCGGAAAAGGAGCGGCAGTTTGCGTTCCTGTTGACGCCCGTCGGCCAGGGTCACATACGTGATCTGCCGGGCGGTGTTCAGGCAATACCATGCCAACCCTGCGGCGCAGGCCGACCAGGCGAGTATGGTTAGCAGTCTCAACGTGTCGGTCATGACGTGTCGTCCCCATCCGGTTTCACCGCGAGAAATATAATTCATATCTATTATTCCCGTTTATAGGCTGGATGTCACGGCAGACTTTAGAAAACCTTGCGACGTTCAAAACTTGAAATCAAGGGTTGCGGCGCATCTTGCCGCAGAGTACTATACCGATGATAAGTGTGCGTTTCATCCCGCAATGCCGGGGTAGGTGTATTTTAAAGAACAGAGGTTATCATGAAATACCGTGTTTGCCTGTGTTTTTGCGCCGCAATGACGGGCATGCCGTTTCCGGCTCCGGCTGCGGACAGTTACTTTAAAGCGCTCAGCAACAATGTGGTCTGGTCGGATTCGGCGCAGTGGACCAACGGCGTTCCCGCCACCGGCGAGAACGCGAAAGCCACCATCCTCGAGCCCGGCTGGGCGTTTAACGTGAACCTTGCCGAAGAGGATTCGCCCTGGCTGTTGGGCAAGTTTGACTGCCGGCCGCAATACAACAATATCATTACGTTCAAGGGCGGCGAGTTTCTGCTTCGCGGCACCCCCGCAGAGCTGAAGGGCGGTGCGACTGCGCCGGTCAATTTCCAGTCGCGGCTCATGGTTGAGTCCAACCTGTTGGTCTATAACGGCGCGTTTCTTGTCAAAAACACCAACCGGTTTGACAAAGGGACATTTCTCCGGTTCTTAAGCGGCCTGTTCTTCGACTTCCCTAACGGCCAGAGCACCTTGCCTGAGCTGAAAGGGTGTGGCGCGGCCGGTTTCATCAACGCGGGCGGCGGCACGCTGACGGTGACGAACCCCACCTCGTTTGCAGGCGGTTACTGGTACATCGGCAACGGGACGCTCCGGACGGTCAAGACTGTGCCCGCCGCGTTGGCTGACACGAATGCCCCGCCTCTTTTGGTGGCGTCGCCTCTGTTGCATCTCGACGCCAGCAGGGCCGACTCGTTCACCCTTACGAACGGCATTCAGGTTGTGGAGTGGCGCGACCTCTCGGGCAACGGTTACCACGCGCGGATTATGTCGGTCTACCCGACGCGTCTCGAAAACGAGCTCGGCGCTTTGCCAGCCGTGGATTTCGGCGCGTTCAAATCCGGCCAATACATGAAGTGGGCGACACCGATCACCACGGCCCGGTCGGTCTTCTGGGTGGTCGGCAGCCTGAACGGCGGAGGGATCCTGCTCGGCGGCACAAGCACGGCGCACTTCTGCCGGGGCGGCACCTTCGGGGCGGTCCCGGATGACCCGCTCTGGTCTTCCACGGACAGCACGTTGACAACCGTCAACCTGAACGGGGAAGCCGTGGATGGCCGGGCCGCCGGCCTCTCCGGCGGTTACGACCTCGTCAGCGTCGTGAGTGAGACGGACCGGTCCGCCGACGGCCTTGCCTTCGACCGTAGCGATAGTGGCCGGACTGGCGGTCAGCGCTTGGCGGAGCTGATCATCTACGACCGGGCGCTTTCCGACACCGAACGCCGGCAGGTCGAGCATTACCTGTACGGCAAATGGCTCGCCCGGACAACGGATCTCCGTCATGTGCAGGTCATCACCGACTCGGCGATCGAGACGCTCCCTCAGGACAGCGACACGACGGTGCGCCGGTTGCAGGGCAGGGGTACGCTGACCAAATCCGGCACCGGCACGCTCCGCCTGGAGGAGAGCCACCTGTATCCGGGGGTCCTGCGCTTGGCCGAAGGTGCCCTCGCCCTCACCAATGTCGCCGCAGGGCCCACCTCGGCCCAGATTGCGGCTGCGCCGGTCTTCCATCTGGACGCTTCGCTGTGGGCTTCGGCCATGACCCTGACCAACGACCGCGTCTACGCTTGGGGGGACGCGGAAGGCGGGACGATGGTCGCCCAGTTGACCAATGCCTTGGCCCGCCCGCCGGTCCTGATGCGCAACGCGCTGAACGGCCTTCCGGTCGTGGATTTCGGCTGTCAGTACTCCCGGCAGTTCTTGGACTGGAACGAGCCGCTCAGCAACATCGTCAGCGTGATTTGGGTGGTCGGCAGCCAGAACGGGGGCAACTTCTTGCTCACCGGGGTTTTCTCTTCGCCCACCGACTTTCATCGCGGCCCTTCGGCTTCACTCAATCCCGATTGGCTCAAGTTGGAGTCCGGCATCTTCACCGCCGCAAACATGGTCACGTGGGTTGACGGCCGCCTGTGCGACAACCGGACGACGCCGCTGTCGGGAGGGTTTCAAATCATCTCCACCCGGTACACCGGCTCTTATAAGGGCGTGGCCTGCCGGATCGGGCAGGACCGTGGTTTCTTTGAGCGCAGCGGCGGCCTCCGACTGGCGGAACTGCTCATCTACAGCCGTGCCCTGACGGAAGAAGAGCGGGTCGACACCGAAGCCTCGCTGCGCGCCAAATGGCTTCCCGCCCCGGCCGCCTTGTCGACGCTGGAGGTCACGGGGCAAGTCGGGCTGAGGGCCGAAAACGACTTGGCGCTCGACACGCTCACGGGGACGGGGACGGTCACCAAGACCGGTCCGGGACGTGTGACCCTGAACGGGCTGGCCGCTTTTACCGGCTCGCTCGAAACCGACGGCGGCGCCTTTACGTTCAAATCGCCGGGCAACGCGCCTTCCCTGCCGTTGGCGGGGTATGCGGCCTGGTTCGACGCCTCCCGCACCAACACGATGACCATCGACGCCGCCACGCAGCGGGTTACGCGGTGGGAGGATGCGGCCAACCCGGCGCTCGCCGCCACAAACGCGTTGTCCGGCGCGCCCCTGCTGCTTGCCGGCGCGCTCAACAACCTTCCCGTGCTCGACTTCAATGTCGCGGGGAGCGGCCGGTATCTGCATTGGACCGCGCCGGCCGAAGGCATCCGGACCGTCTTCATGGTTCTGGGCAGTCAGAACGGCGGCGGTTATCTCCTTGGATCCAGCCACAACACGTCGCTGTTTTCCAGAGGTTACAACAATGCGGCGGCCGCCCTGTTCGACAGTTACACGGCACAGGCCTCGGACGCGGAGCGGGAGCGGACGTGGCTCAGCCGAAGCTTCGCGTGGATCGACGGTGTTCCCGTTTTCCCGAATCTCAAGGGTTTGAACGGAGGGTATCAGCTCGTCACCTTCTTGACGGGGGGCGATGTGAAGGCCAACGGGTTCGCCCACAACGGCGCGGGTAGCTATAACGGTGCCCAGCGGCTGGCCGAAGTGGTCGTTTACGACAAGCCTCTCGCCGACGATGACCGCAAAGCTGTCGAGGCCTATCTGTCGGCCAAATGGTTCAGCTTGGCCATTCACGGCTACACGGTTCCGGGCGCACCGACCGTTCCCGGCCTGACCCTCGCCAACGCGGCCGCGTTCGAGCTCGGTGCCGGTGAGACCAACAGCGTCGGCTGGCTCACGGGCGCCGGCAGTCTGGTCAAGACGGGCGCCGGCACGCTGGACATCGCGGGCAGCACGCTTGGGTTTGACGGTACGCTGAATGTCCGGGAAGGCGTGCTGCGCTACACCGCCGAGGCGTTCGGCGCATCCTCTCCCGTGACCAATCAGCTCGTTCTCAACCTTGACGCTTCGCGGACGAACTCCCTTGTGCTGGCCGGCGGCAAGGCCACCGAATGGCGCGATGCTTCGGGCAACGGGCGTTACGCCTATGCGCCGGGCAGCGCCCCGGCCTACTATGCGGACGCCGGGCTCGGCGGGCGTCCCGCCGTCGATTTCGGCACCTACGCGGTCGGCAGCCCCTACATGATGTTCGACGCCCCGCTCACCAACGCGCAAACGGTCTTTTGGGTGCTCGGCAGCCAGAACGGCGGCGGCTTCCTGCTGGGGGGTTCTACCGTCTGCGACTGGCACCGCGGTTCACGGGTCAACAACGAGCTCAACCCCGTCACAACCGAGAACCGGCTGTACGGCTTCGGCGCGTCGGCGAATGTTACGGGGGGAAAGACCTACATCGACGGCGTTCTCCTGCCGGTCCCGCACGCCGTCTATGCGACGAACGTGCTGAATGGCGCATACCAGATGATTGAAACCGTTGCCACGGGCGCGACCCGTGCCGACGGGCTGGCTTTCGACCGTACCAACCTCGAACGCCGCGGTGGCCAGCGCCTGGCCGAGCTGTTGATCTTCAGCCGCGCGGTCACGGAGGAGGAGCGCCTCGGCGTCGAGACCTACCTCAACTGGAAATGGTTCGGACGCGCGTCGTCACGCGTGCTTTACATGCCGTTCGACGGCGCGTCGGCCGACACCGTCCGCGTCGCCGCCGGCGCCACGTTCGAGTTGGGCGGCTTTACCCAGAACACCCGCGCGCTCGTCGGTGGCGGCACGATCGGCGGCGGTTCGCTGTCGGTCTCTGGCCTCGTCGATCTCTCTGATCCGGACGCCGGCACGCTGACGGTCAACGGCGACCTCACGATTGAGGACGGCGCGACGGTGAGGGTAAGCCCGGGGCACACGGTCGATGTGAACGGTACGCTGACCATCGGCGGCGCGGGGCTGCTCGAGTGGCACGACGGTCTGCGTCCCGTGGCCGGGAGCACGGCGGTTTTCACGTGCGACAGTATTCAAGGCGCGGAAAATTTGAGCCTTTGGAACGACGGGGACAAGTACGCGCCGCGTTTTCACCTGAGTGCCTATGCCGACGCGGGAACGGTCTATGTGCTGGTCAAACCGACAGGCGCGATGATCCTGTTGCGCTGACCCGAATGTGCGGGTTCCGTAAAGCGCCGTTTGGGGGGACTCACGAGCGGCGGTTTGGGGCATGACGGAAAAAGATGAAGTGAGGCGGCGTTTACTTTCTCAATTCCTGCTGGAGCTTCTCAAGGAAGGTGCCCACTTTCTCAAGGGTCTCTTCCCCCACCGCCTGCTGAATGAATTGCGCCAAGGTGTTTTGCAGCGCGCCGGTGTCGAGGCGCGGTTCGTTGACCGTTCCGGTCACCGGGATCTTGACGGTCATGCCCCTGAGCACCTTTCCACCCTTGCCGCCCACCAGTTGTTCGGTCACCGGCACTTCGAGCAGGTATTTGATGGTACCGTCAAACGCGACCCAGCCGCTGAACGTCAAGGGCTGCTTCCCGATCACCATTTTGACGGGGTCGACGTTGATGCGCCCTTCCTTGATCACGACATGAAGCGGCAACTGGTCCACGGCATAAACAGGGTCTTTCACCTTCAACATGCCCAACAGGTCGCGCAGCGCGGGACCCATCTTCAACTTGAGTTGTTTGAACACGATCGTCATGTCTGCCGCGACGCCCTTTTGCGGCGCAACGTCTGGCGCAATCATGCAGTGTTTCAGGTCCAGCGTCACCGTTCCGCCCAAGACGGTGCTCCCTTGGAACAGCGGGTTCACGTTCACCAAGAGTTTGTCGACCATTTCTTGAGTGATCGCCACGGTGTCGAGCAGCCGTGTTTGCGCCGGGAAACTCAACGCCCCTTTGGCTTGGCGCGTGGAGATTTCCGGCACGAAATGCAATTTGCCGGTGTTCAGTGTCGGCTCGTACGCCAGCTTCAGCCTGCCTTTCGACAACTGCAGGGAAGCGTCTGCGGCTCCCGCATTCAGCCCCAGGCCTTTCAATGAACCGAGAAACGCGGCGCACGAGCCTTCGCCTTCCGTCAGCACCGTCGTTAACCCGCCCGCCAGCGGCGAGGCGAAGCGGAACTCGCGCGGTTCGCGCCCCGTCATGACGAACTCGTCGATCCCCTTGGCCGCCAACAGGCGCGTCACCATCGCGAAGTCCAGCGCCGCCTTGCCCTTGGCCTCCAGCATGCACCGCGACGGCAAGTCGGTCAGCCCGCCTTGAGCGTTCAGGTCGAGCAGCCCCGATGTCACGGTCAGCGAATCGATCCGCACGCGCGTGCCGTCCGCCGCTACGGTCAGGTCGGTGATGGCACGCGCGGCCTTCTCCGCGAACACCACTTCGCCGTCGCGCTCCAGCGCCCCCCCGCCCGTGATGGTTGCCTCGCACCGCAGCCCGTCTCTCGGCTTGTCCTGCGTGACCGTGCCCTCCAGACGCAGATCCGGGACACGCCACGTGCCCGCGTCTGAGGACGCCACAACGTTGCGTGCCGCCGCATTCATCCGCGCTTTCACCGCGCCGGAGGCCGCTTCCGCGGTGACATTTGCGATGAGTCGTCCCTGCCAGGTACTCATGCGCCGCTGTGCCGCCGCAGGAATGAAGCCGCCCAACAGCTGCCGTCCGCTTTCCATTCCCACGTCGGCGGACAGCGTGAACCCGCGCAGCGTCAGCGGCTTCCCGGAATGCGCGGGCGCCAGCTGTTTCCAGCCGCCCGCCACCTTGCCGTTTTCCAGCGTCAGTTCGAACGCCGCGTCCTGGAGCTCCCGCTCCGGCTTGTCGCCTTTCAGCGGCACATACCCTTCCGCTTTCCACGTGCCCTGCGGGATCACCAGCCGGTTCCCCGGCCTCAGCTCTGCCGCCACATCCGACAGCTTCAGGAAACTGTTGACCGCCACGCGCCCGCCTTCGCGCCGGGTGGTCAGATCCAGATACGCCGAGCCCACCATGGGCGGCGCGTCCCGCAGGATTTTTTTGAAATCCCGGGAGAAGAGGGTGAGGTTCAGTTTCCCTTTCAGCACGGCCGTGTCGAAACGCCCGCTGCCATACACGTCCGCAAAGGGTGCCTTGAGATGGAAGGTTTCCACTTCCGGCCCTTTGCCATAAGGAAAGCTGGCCTTGAGCGCCAGCGAGGGCGCCGGCTTCAGCGTCAGCGGCTCCCCGTCGATTGTCATCGCGAGATCGGCCGTCGTCGCGGTCGCATCGATGCCCAAGGCGGTGTCGTTGCCTTTCACGGAGAACGCCGCGCGCAACTGCCCCTTGCGCATCTTGAACCCCTTCGACAGGCCCAGGAGCGGGGCGAAATCTCGCGACACGGCCGCGAGGTCGAAATCGGCTTTGGCATGGATCGCGCCCGTCAGCACGCCGGCCTTTGCGCCCGGCTCCAGCGTCCCGCTGGCCCCGGCCTTCAGCCAGGGGGAGGAGAGTTCGAATTTGGAGATGGACACCGCCCGCTTGTTGTACGCCACATCCGCCATCAGCGCGCAATCGCCTTTCGGCGAGCGCGGCTGGTTTGCCGCCCCGACCGAAAGGCCGTTGACCAGCAGCCCGCCCGACACGGTGAACTGGTCGATTCCCGAGATGACCGCGGTGAACGCGCCTTCGGCCACTCCGCTGTGGATCCACGGCTCCCCCGCCGCCTGACAGATGAGCGGCCTGAACGCTTTCAGGTCGACCCCGACGAGTTTGAGCGTCAGCCGCTCCGGCTGCTCCGCGGATGCGCCTTTCAAGAGATCCCGCAGACTTTGCACGCGCCCCTCGAGCGCCACCGTGCCGCCCCCCACCTGCATCTGACCGTTTACGGCGATCGGTTTTCTATATGATTCGAGTGTGACCGTTCCCGCCGCCTGCTGCGCCTCGAAGGTCTCCGGGGTGAACCCGGTCACCGTGCCGCGGCCTTCCGCGATGACGAGCCCCGCCGCAATATCCACAACCGGCAGGAAGAAAAATCCTTTTTTCGTTTTCGCCTTGCCGGTTTTCGGTTG
>JAQVSS010000150.1 GCA_028700415.1 Kiritimatiellia bacterium | reverse complement strand
CCTGGCGCGTGAAACCGGGCTGATCAACAATCTCGTATCCATGCTGGGCGCTGAGCGGGTGGACTTTCTGGCCGTCCCACGCTACTTCAGCACTATTTACGTCTGGTCGGGCGTATGGCAGGGCGTGGGCTGGGGCACCATCATCTATCTGGCTTCGCTAGCGGGTGTATCACCGGAACTGGTCGAAGCCGCGCGCATCGACGGCTGCAACCGATTGCAGATCATACAACACATCAATATTCCGCACATACTGCCGACGATCATCATCCTGCTCATTCTGCGAACCGGCAGTGTCCTCTCAGTCGGATTTGAGAAAATCTTCCTGTTGCAAAATCCTCTCAATCTCGGAAGCTCAAGAGTCATTTCAACCTATGTGTACGAGATGGGTATCATGGGCGGTCAGTTCAGCTATTCATCGGCCATTGGCTTGTTTAACAATATCGTAAACATCATCTTCATCATGGTCGTTAACACCATCGCTAAGCGCGTTTCATCCGTTGGCCTATGGTAATGACATAAGCATCCGGGTAGATAGAAAGGCTGGGTTTCCATGAAAAAAAGCTCTTCAGATATCATCTTTGACAGTGTGAACACATTCCTTATGCTGCTTGTCATCATTGTCATGGTCTATCCGCTCTATTTTGTCGTGATTGCCGCGGTTTCCGAACCCTACGAGGTGGCGACCGGCTCGGTGATGCTGTGGCCCAAAGGCCTGACAATGGAAGCATATGCCAATGTGTTCAAAAACGAGGAGATATGGACCGGTTACTACAATACCATCATATATACGGCGGTGGGTACCCTCTACAACCTGCTGACCCTGATCCCTGCGGCTTATGTGATGAGTAAAATCTACCTGCCCGGCCGCAAGGTGCTAACCTGGTTTTTCTTCATTACGATGTATTTTGGCGGCGGTATGATCCCCACCTACCTGCTCATGAAGTCGTTGGGTCTCATCGACAGCCGTTGGATTATGATTCTCGGTGGCGTCAGCTGCTACAATCTGATCGTCGTTCGCCAGTATTTTCAATCAACGATATCCGACAGCCTATACGAGGCAGCTCATATTGACGGCGCTTCGGAGTTCCAGTCATTTTTCCGCATCGCTCTGCCGCTTGCCAAGCCCATTATAGCCGTCATGGCGCTCTTCCATGCGGTTGGCCATTGGAACAGCTACTATAACGCCCTGCTCTACATCCGAAACCGCGATCTCTACCCGCTCCAGCTCGTACTGCGCGATATCCTTATTTTAAGCAAAACGATGTTGGCTTCGATTGAGGTTGACGAGGAGGGGATGCTGGAATGGGCAGCCAGGCAAGCCTACTTGGCCGAAGCCATGAAATACGCGACGATATTCATCGCCAGCGCGCCGATGCTGATCGCCTATCCGTTCGTGCAGAAGTACTTTGTTAAAGGTGTCATGATCGGATCCATAAAGGGTTAATTTTTTGGTTTTTACAGAATTGCGCAGGTTCGCATTTCTGTGGAAAAATAAAAAAAGGAGTGTGTGAAATGAAACGAGCACTGAGCATCCTGTTGGCCTGTATTCTGGCGGCCCTTATGGTTGTCGGATGCAATCAAACCCCATCGTCAACGTCGACGCCCACGACCAGTTCCGGAACAACGGCGTCTGGTCAGACTACGGCACCGACGACTACGCCGCAGTCCGACGTACCCGAGTACCTGAATCTGGACAGCACCCTACCTGTCGTTAAGGACGGTTACGACATACCGCTTACGATCGCGGTAAGGCACTCGACCGATTTCGGCAAACCCGAAGATACGCATTTTTGGAACTTCGTCAAAGAGAAGATGAACATCGACTACAAAGTAGAGCAAGTCTTCAACAGGGACGAATATGTTAACCTGACCTTTGCGGCCGACACCCTGCCTGATCTCATGATCTCGATGAACATCACGCCTCAGCTGCAGATGATCCACGGCGTGCAGGAAAAGCAACTTCTGGGGCTCAGTTCCTATATCAACGAAGACATGATGCCCAATCTGACAATGCTCTTCGAGGAGTATCCCGATTATCCTGCCCAGATCACGGCTCCGAATGGCGAAATCTATTCATTTCCCTATATCCGTGATTCGGTGTTTGATGAGGCAATGGAAGCGTTAACCCTAAACCAGCAGAATATCAATACCGTGTGGCTGGAAGAAGCAGGCCTGCAATTGCCAACCACCCTTGATGAGTTCACGGCCATTATGGCTGCATTCAAGGCGCGCGGCGACAACGTCGTTCCCATGGGCGGGTCGGTTGCATACGGAAACCCGCTCCGCATCTTCCTCAACGCCTTTGGTTACAAGACCAATGATCCTGAAGGACTCCTGCCCGCGCTGCGCAATGATGAAGTCGTTATCCCTGCGGCAGACCGCGAAGCCTTTGGCGCCGTGCTCGAAGTTATCCACGATTATTACACCAAGGGGTATATTCATCAGGATTTCTATACGCTTGACGAAACCGCTACGAAGGCTTTGGCATCACAGGGTCTGGTTGGATTCATGGTTTCCCAGGTGTATTTAACCCAGCCGCAGCCCGAGCTTTTCCAGCAGTACACAACCATCGGTCCGCTGACCAGTGACCATAATGACGAGAAATTCACCATATCTACCAGTATGGCAGTCTCCACCGGCGGCTGCGTCATTTCATCCAAAACGGAGTATCCTGAGGCGGCCATCCGCTTCTGCGACTATTTCTTTACCGCGGAAGGCACGAATATGGCCTGGGTCGGTGCTCACGAAAACAGCGAAAATCTCCTGGAGGGCTGGGGCGGCTGGTACCTCGACGAAGGCTACTCCCGTCTCGATAGAGACCGGATAGCGAATCCCGACCTGTATCCCAACGCGGTTGAATACTTGCGTAAGCGCGTAGCCGGTTGGGACTGGGGTGTCTTCGGAGTCGGTATCCGCAACAATGCCTGGCGAGCTAAAACCAGCGGTCTGGAGCCCAGGTATAACCTGGACATCTGGAAAGACGATCCGACCAACGGCGACTATTGGCCGCGCGTTAGTCAGGTTGAAAATCTGAAGGAATATGTTGAATATGGATTCCCCACCATCTTGTTCTTCAATGAAGATGAGAATGTCCGCATCGTAGAACTCAGCTCGGTCATCAATGCCCATATCAAGTCCGAATGCGCGAAGTTCGTGACCGGCGCACGCGCTCTCTCAGAGATCGACGCATACTTTAACGAATTGGATGCGCTGGGTCTTGAGGAATACCTGGGTTATTACAAGACAGCCTACGAGAACTATTTGGCAAACCAGTAAATGTGATCTAGACTGTGTATGAGGTAACACCGCCCAATTTCTGAACTGACCTGTTCCCGCAGCCGAAACCTGCCAATATGGCGATTTCGGCTGCGGGCATACGCAGGATATCGCCGGTGGAGGGTCTCATATGAAACATAAAGCCCCTAGGGGCAGCGTGCTGGTACAGTATCTTTTTTCTTATATCGGCATCGTACTGCTCTCGTGCGCGCTCATCGGCGTAGCCGTATTCAACATGTTCCTGTACAATCTGCAACAGACAGAGCTGCAAAACAACCGCAGGAAAATCGAACTGGCCGCCCATGATCTTGAGACGCAACTCGAAACACTCCAATCCGTAGCGTATGGTATATCTTTTGACATCAAGTACCGGCCGCTCTATTTTCGTCAAAATAAATATTACGAGAAACTGCTTCTCGAGGACTTCACAAAGTACGTTGGGTATTCCAGGATCACGGACGAGTACTTTCTCGTGTACCATGATTCGGATACCGCATATCTTTCCACGGGAATGGTGTGTCCGATTCAGACGCACATAACAGAAAACCTGGGGCTAACAGATCCAGGACCGGTTGCCACACGGATCGATGATGTGCGTGAGATGACAGTGATCGAATCGGAGGGAAGCTCAGTCATGCTGCTTGCCTATCCCGTGAAAGCCACCGACATCCGGTTCGCCGTGAGCAATGCAACATTGTGCTTTGTGACAAGCACAGACAATTTGATCAGTCGCATGATGACTACGACCGGCGGCCTTATCGGGGATCTGCGCGTGACGCTCGATGAAAAGCCATTGCTCAACCGTGTGATGAATGTCGGCAATAACGATCCGATACTGAAAGCCCTCTCTCCTGAGCGGCGTATATCTTTGACATTGACACTGCCCAGGAACAGTGCGTATGGCACGATCGCAGGATTAAGAATGATTAATGTGGTGGCCATCGTGTTGTTCATCCTGATGCTGCTGGGGGTAGCGGTGCTGATGGCGCTTCGCAACTATATGCCCATCAAGCGCATTCACGCCAAAATTCACAACAACGAGCAGCAGGATGACGAGTCTCAGAACGAACTGCATAACATTGACCGGATGTTTACGCTGGCGATGGAGAACAACAAGCGTGTTACTGAACGACTGGCCGAGCAAATGGGTGTGCTCAGGTACCAGAGCCTGCGCCTGCTTATCAGTGGTGACGCGTCGGACAGCACGCTTACGCTTCTACGCCAGATGGGTATTCCTTTCTCCAATAACTGCTTCACCGTATTGCGCATTCATTTCCCGAATCAGGATTTTTCCGACATGGACGCCCTCGGACAGCCTCCTGTTTCCCATATTGAGGATTTATCGGGAGAGGATATTCACTACTATTCACTTCCCAGCGAGCGGCACAACACATTGTGGGTTATCGTAAGCCTAAAGGACGCGGGATTTCTGGAGGAGTCCGTTGATCTCATTCGGTCGGTACTTGAGTCAGGAGAGGATACAGCCTTTACAATGGGGGGCGGCAGGAACACCGTAAGCTCGATTGATCGTCTCCCGGTCGTCGTAATGGAAGCCATGGACGACTGCGACCAGATCATATCGGGAAACCGAGTTGAAGAGCCGCAGCGATCTGTTGATCCTGACTCGCTCTATTATGACAATAAACATGTCGCATGCATGCTGCATGCCGTACGTATAAGCGACTGTGATAAAGCCTGTGCACATCTGGATGAGTTCATAACGCAGGTATGGGATCAGACGAACTCGGTGGTCCTGCACCGCTACATCATATCCGATGTGCTGGTTTCGCTGGTGCAAACCGCCCAAGAGAAAAAAACACCCCTTCATCAGCACCATACCAGCATGGTCCTTGCAGCCCATGACAGGGAGAGTTTCCGGTACGGTGTGGGTGTCATAATCAAAGCGCTGTGCAGCTGCGTGACAGAAGACGACAATTCTGCAGATCGAGACATATCCGAGGATGTATTGTGTTATATTCGGGACCATTTCACGGAGTATGATCTAAGCCTTGAAAGACTCGCGAGTGCATTCAGTCTCTCAGACAAATATGTCAGCAGGCTGATCAAAAAAGCGGCCGGGCAGAATTACAAGGACTATGTTATAGCTCTGCGGATTGATGCGGCCAAACGCTTCCTCAAGGATGGCATGTCGGTTACACAGACATGTGAAAAAATAGGGTACGTGAACATATCCCATTTCATCAAGACGTTCAAGCAGCTTACTGGGCAGACGCCCACGGGATACAAGAAGAGTCTGGACAGCCAATGTGTCCTCGCCTGATCTGAACGAGCAAGGAGATGTGCGGTACACGGTTTTGGTTGAACCGGAATGCGCTATTATAATAAAGGATTGAATAGACTAAATGGATTTGAATGAGGCCAATGCGGCTCTCGCCGACAAGGTCGTTCCCATAAACCCTCATCAGCTTGACTGGTACATGGCTGAATTGACGCTCCGGAACATGCATGCAGGCGATTTACGGCGCGGTGCCGTGATGACACCGGAAGATGCGGTAGAATACCAACGCACGGTTCGGGATGCATGGTCTGAATCCCTGGGCCCTATTCCGGCAGACAGCTTCTTGAGCGCACAAACCTCTCATGCTTTCGAGCGCGATGGTCTGTACATCGAATCGATTATTCTGGAAACACGCCCGGGTTTTTTTGCAACAGCTGTTCTCGCCAAACCAACCGGCACGTCAGGCAAGCTGCCTGCTGTGCTGCAAGTCTGCGGTCATTCCGAATTAGGGCGGACCTATCCTCCCTATCAGAACGTGATGATGACCATTGCTAAAGCTGGTTTTGCGGTTATGACGCTGGACAGCATTGGGCAGGGTGAGCGCATCACATATATGGAGGACGGCATTTCACAAGCTGTCAAGGCAACCTGCCCGGAGCACGATTATGCCGGGATTCAGTGCCTGATAACGGGGATGAACATCAGCGAGTTCTTTGTTCACGATGCGCTTTGCGCACTGGACTACCTGGAATCCCGAGACGACATCGACCCGCAGCGGATCGGCGTAACGGGCTGCAGTGGCGGCGGCACACTGACCGCGATGCTGATGATGCAGGCACCCGAACGGATCGCCGCCGCCGCGCCGTGCTGCTTTATCACCACACGAGAAGATATTCTGCGCACGCACAGGCGACAGGATCTTGAGCAGATCTGGCCGGGTATGGCTGCCGCGGGACTGGATCACGCAGACGCCGTGCTGTGTATGGCGCCAAAGCCTGTTATGCTGCTCACAGCGGATTCAGACTTTTTCCCGATCGAGGGAAGCTGCAAAACACTGGAAAAAGCGCGTCCTTTCTGGCGTATTTTGGGGAATCCCGACGGGCTTGAAATGAAAACGGACCGTTGTCGGCATGGGTATAGCCACGGTTTAGCCAATGCCGCTGCGGATTTTTTCTCCCGTGCGCTTCGCGGGGAACCGGCCGCACCGGTTCGGCCGAGCGAGCCGGTACACGAAGGCCGCCTGAATGCAACGCCTTCCGGTTCGGTGGTGCAAAGCCTTGGTTCTCGAATCCCACATGACTATGTGGTCGACAAGCTAGCCGGGTATGACCGGGAAGCGGCGGTAAAAACGTTCGACACACGGCGCAGGGAGGCGGTTGGCTTCATCCGTGCGCAGATAGACGCGTTCCCCGCCTATCCCCTATACCTGAAGCGAGCTGACGACGCGTTTTATCATGCCTACGATCTGCGGTGCGAACTATTTCTCTGGTACCAGCAGGAAAACCTATCCAATTTCGGCATTTTCTTTCACTCCCCCGGGGAAATTCCTTTGCATAACGTGCTTGCGCTCTGGGATGGCGGTACGCTGGTCCGGCACCGCCATATGGACGAGGTGCTCGCGCTGTGCCACGAGGGCAAGGGCGTTTTCATCGTGGATCTGGCCGGCACGGGCTGCATAGGCGACGATCTGTATCATGGCAGCGAACCGGATTATTTTTGGTCCCGCCTTGGCAACTACGCCAACAATTTACTCGTAAACGGGGACAATCTGCCGGCAATGCGCGTGCGCGGCATCCTGCGCGCCATCGATGCTGTGCAGGAGATATGCGGTACCGAAACACGGGTGGATATTCTAACGCGCGGCGGCTTTAACCTGTACGCGCTCATGGCCAAACTGGTTGACGAGCGAATATACTCAGTCATTGAGCACGATCCGGTCGAAAGCTTCCGACGAATCGCCAGCGAGAAATATTATAACGATAACAACATTAAAGCCTATGTTATGCCGTCTATGCTGCGATATTTTGATATTTTGCAGTTACGTGAATTTGTAAAGGGAGATCGTTCCGATGAAAACCGCTGATACGCTTTCAGTCATAGCAGCCGGAGATCTAAGCACACGAGCACCCGTTGACAGTCTGATCGGGTCAGGCAATGAAACTGCTGTCTTTCGTGATGTGCGCCAGGTTCTTGAGCGTGCTGATGTCCGCCTTGTCAACCTGGAGAACCCGCTCACGGACAACGGAAAGCCGATCGCTAAAGCCGGGCCCAATCTCCGCGGCCCAGAATCGGCTGTCTTGTTGCTCCAGGCAGGCGGATTTGATGCTGCCGTCCTGGCTAACAACCACATGGGTGATTTCGGCAGCGAAGGCGTCCGAAGCACACTGGCTGCACTGGATGCTCATGGTATCGGCCACACGGGCGCAGGCATGACATTGGCGGAAGCACGACGGCCCTGGATCGCCCGGCGGAACGGACTGACGCTCGCAGTCCTAGCCTCGACAGAAAATGAATTTGGGACCGCACGCGACGAGAAACCGGGCAGTAACGGTTTCGATATGCGCAGACTGTGTATGGATATCCGTCAGGCCCGCAGGGATTTTGATTTTGTGCTGGTGGTCATGCACGGCGGCAATGAGCATAATCCTGTGCCTGCCCCCATCGTGGTGGACCGGTATAGAACGCTGATCGATATTGGCGCCGATGCCGTCATCGGCATGCATCCCCATTGCCCACAGGGCTATGAGGTATACGAGGGGAAGCCCATTGTATACAGCACCGGGAATTTTCTTTTTGGCAACGTGTCGTTGCCAGATCCGCAAAATCCCTGGTATTACGGCTATATGCCTCATATCGTATTTGGCGATGGCCTTCCTCAGATGACCATCCATCCCTACCGTTTCTCTCCTGATGGACGACTGATCTGCTTGTTGACCGGTGTGGAGAAAAAGCACATGATGGATTATCTTGGCGTCCTATCGTCGTATATCGGGGATCCTGTGCGCCTCAAGCGCCATTATGAAAGCTGGTGTGCTTACAAAGGGCCCGGCTCCTCCCGCCGGCTGCGCTGTGAATGGCCCCCCGATCCTGCCCGGATTGTTACGGATCCGGCTTTTCTTACGCTGAAGAACGGGTTTACCTGCGAAGCGCATAACGATCTGCTCAAAACGTATCTGCAGATTCTGACGGAAGGTCGGCTGGAGGAGGCAGCCCTGGGCGTTCCCGATCTTTTGGACCTGATGAGCATCCGTCTGCATGAGGACGAAAATCGTTAACCCGATTCGTCCGTTAAAGTTACTGCCATCATGAGGAGCGGTAAGGATTTATCAAATAGACCAAACTCAGTGATCCGGTTCGCTGCCGCAATGATTGCATAAGAACGACTGACATGAAATGTCAGAAAGATGTCAAGGAGGGTATCCCATGTCACAACGTATCCGTATGGGCATTGTCGGTTGTGGCCGATTTGTCCGCAATTTCATCCCCCTGTTTCAAGCTCATCCGTATGTCGAATCACTCGCCGTCACCGATTTGCTGCCTGAACGCAGCGCAGCTCATGCCAAAGAATTCGGCATCAGCGAAATCTACCCGTCTTTCGAAGCGATGCTGGAGAGCAAGACGCTTAACGCGGTCGCCATTTTCACCCAGCGCCACCTGCACGGCCCGATGACCATTGCCGCTCTAAAAGCCGGCAAGAATGTCTACAGCGCTGTTCCCATGGCGTCGCACATCGAGGAAATAGCCGAGATCGTATCGCTTGTGAAACAAACCGGCCTGACTTACTCAATGGGTGAAACCGGCCACTACCGGCCCTGCAGCATTTTCTGCCGGCAAAAGCTGAAATCCGGTGAAATGGGCGCTTTCGTCTATGGCGAATCGCAGTACAATCACGACATGCGCCATTTTGACTACAAGTATTCTGGTGGAGAAAACTGGAAACAGGTCGCTGGTGTGCCCCCGATGCTCTACCCCACCCACTCAACCGGCATGATCCTTTCATCCTCCGGGTCCTGGGCGCGCAAAGTCGCCTCTTTTGGTTATATCGATCAGGTCGGAGACGATATTTTCGGTAAGGGGAAGAATTTATGGGATAACCCGTTCTCCAACACCACCGCGCTGCTTTATCTCGACAACGGCGGCATCGCCCGGATCAATGAGAACCGGCGTATCGGCTGGTACGGTCCGATGTCCTACATCTCATCGTTCCACGGCACCCAGGCGTCGTACGAAAGCTCGATCGCCCAGCACACCTATGTCCGCCTGGAAGGCAAGGATGCGATCTAT
>JAQVSS010000149.1 GCA_028700415.1 Kiritimatiellia bacterium | reverse complement strand
GAGTTGGGGCGCGTGTTCGAGCCTTATCACACCACGAAAGCGAAGGGGACGGGCCTGGGGCTGATGATCGTGCAGCGGATCATCGAGGAACACGGCGGGGAGATCGAACTGGCAAGCAAGCCGGGCGAAGGGACCTGTTTCAAAATCAGGCTGCCGCGTTCCGAGCGGCGGGTGCGGATGCTCAAAACGGGGGCGTGATATGGCAGACAGGCCGGTCATTTTGGTGGTGGACGACGACAAGAACACGCGCGACGGGTTGCAGCGCGCGCTGCAGCGCCATTACGACGTGGTGACCGCGGAAAGCTCAGACGCCGCGCTGGCGCTGCTGGCCGGGGGCACGGAGGCCGATGTGCTGCTCTCGGACTTGCGGATGCCGGGAGCAGACGGGTTGTCGCTGCTGCGGCGCGTCAACGCGCAGTACCCCCGCACGGTCTGCATCCTGCTGACCGCCTATGGTTCGGTGGAGACGGCGGTGGAGGCGATGAAGCAGGGCGCGTATGATTTCCTGACCAAGCCGATCAACCTCGACCATCTCGACATGCTGGTGGCGCGGGCGCTCAAGTCGCGCGACCTTGAAAAGAAGGTCGAGACGCTGGAAAGCCAGCTCAACGAAAAGTTCGGCATGGAAAGCATCATCGGCGAGTCGTCGGCGATGAGGCAGGTCTTCGAGATCATCCGGCAGACGGCGCCCACGCAGGCCTCCGTGCTGATCCAGGGGGCGAGCGGTACGGGCAAGGAACTGGTGGCGCAGGCGATCCACCGTTTGAGCACGCGCTCGAAAGGGCCGTTTGTGGCGGTCCATTGCGCGGCGCTCTCGCCGACGCTGCTGGAGAGCGAGTTGTTCGGTCACGAGAAGGGCGCGTTCACGGGCGCGACGGCGCAGCGAAAGGGCCGTTTCGAGATGGCGGACGGGGGCACCTTGTTCCTCGACGAGGTTTCGGAGATCGACCCCTCGATCCAGGTCAAGCTGCTGCGCGTGCTGGAGGAGCGGACCTTCGAGCGGGTGGGCGGCGAGGAGACGATCGAGACTGATATCCGCCTGATCGCCGCGACGAACCGCGATCTGCGGGCGTATGTGAAAGAGGGGAAATTCCGCGAGGACCTTTTCTTCCGCCTCAACGTGGTGGATATCCTGTTGCCGCCCTTGAGTGAGCGGGCGGGCGACATCCCGCTGCTGACTGACCGGTTCCTGAAGGAGTACTGCGGGCGGAACGGCAAGCGGATCGAGGGGCTCACGCCCGATGCGGTGAACCTGCTGACGGCCTACTCCTGGCCGGGCAACGTGCGCGAGCTGCGCAACGCGGTTGAGAAGATGGTGGTGCTGTCGCGGTCGGAGCGGCTGACGGCGCGCGATGTGCCTGCCAATATCCGTGACGCGGTGCGGGGGCATGCTGGGATTCTCGGCCGCGTGCCGGCGCTGATGACCGGTTCGCTCGCGGACACGGAGCGGCGCAAAATCATGGCGGTTCTCGAAAAGAACGGGGGGAACCGCACGCGTGCCGCGGATGAACTGGGGATTAGCCGGCGGACGCTGCACCGGAAGTTGCGCGAATACAGGGAACTGCAGGCGGACGGCGTGCCGGCGGATGAGGAGTTACGGACATGAGTATCTGGAGTTGGACGGTCTGTGCGGGGGTCGCGCTCATGGTTGCCTCCGCAGGGGCGCAGGAGCTGGTGATTTGTCCGGCGTGCGGGCGCGAGGCCAAGGCCGGCGCGGCGGCGTGCGGGCACTGCTCGGCGGCGTTGCCCGCGGCGAAGGGGGACGGAGGGAAGGCCGCCGCGCCTGCGGCGCCGGCGGAAAATAATGCGGCGCCGGTTGGCCGCGATGCGGCGGCGGTGGTTGGGGCGTGTGTGCGTCAGGCGCGCGGGTTGGAAGAGAAACAGCCCGAAGTGGCACTCTGTTACTATCAGAACGCGCTGGCGCTGATGCGGCTGGTGTCGCCCTCCGGGGACGCGGGGCAGGAGGACGCGAGGGAGGCTATTCTGGCCGGCAACGGGCGCGTGCTGGAAACGCTGCTGCGCGGGCGGGTGCCTTGCAGGCGGTGCCAGGGAACCGGCAAGTACCAGCTCGACTTGGGCAAGGTCGACCGGGCGAAGGGTGTCAAGGCCGTGAGCGGCGTAGCGTGCCCGGCGTGTAAGGGGTTTGGCTTTTTCCCCGGGGTCCGCGAAGTGGCCAAAGTGAAAATGGCGATTCTGCAGGGGCGGCAGGAGTTTGAGCGGCGGCAAATGGTTTCGGGGGACGTGAAGGTGGGGCGGGCCTTTGTGCCCGTCGCTCTGGAAAAGCTGTTGAACACCCGTCAGCGGGCCTTGGTGATGACGGGGATGCCGCAGCCCTGCCCCGAGTGCCAACTCACGGCGCGGCAGGCGTGCTCGACCTGCCGGGGGTCTGGCTGGGTGAAATGCGACTATGCGGGGTGTGTGAAGGGGGAGGTCAAGGAGGCACGCGCCCCCGGTTCCCGGCAGGCCAAACGGATGAATGAGGACCTGCCCAAGAAATGCCCGCGCTGCGAGGGGTTGGCGGAGGTGCCGTGCGGGACGTGCAAGGGGAACAGATGTGTGGCGTGCGCAAAATGTGACGGCAGCGGCTTGGCGCCGCGTTGCGCGAGGTGCACGGGAACCGGGCTTTCAGCGTGCGCGAAGTGTAAGGGAACAGGCCAGGTCAAGGGCCTCCAGTGTCCCGAATGCAAGGGGGAAACAATGGTTTTGTGTCCGACCTGCCGCGGAGAAGGGGCTGTGGCGCGATGAGTGAGATACCCGCTTTTAAATTGCCGAACTTCGAGGTGTTGGAGCTGCTCGGGCGCGGAGGCATGGCTTCGGTCTGGAAGGCGCGCCAGATTTCGCTCGACCGGCTTGTGGCCATCAAAATCCTTTCGCCTTCTTTTGCGTCGGATCCGGAGGACATCCGGCGTTTCCGGTTGGAGGCGCATGCGGCGGCGAGCCTGAAACATCCGGGGATCGTTCAGGTCTATGACGCGAACTTCTCGGACGGCGTGTATTATTTTGTGATGGAGCTGGTGGACGGGTACACCATCGGGGATCTGGTGCGCCGCAAGGGGCGCATCACCGTGGAGGACGCGCTGATTGTCGGGGAATGCGTGGCGGTGGCACTGGATTATGCCTGGTCGCTCCATCAGATCATCCACTGCGACATCAAGCCCGACAATATCATGGCGGATGCCGATGGCACGGTGAAAGTCACCGACCTGGGGCTTTGCCGTTCGCTCAAAATGGTCAAAAGCGGGACGGCGGGGAATGCGGACGAGATTCTCGGCACGCCGGCCTACATGTCGCCCGAGCAGGTCTACGGGAACGAAAAGCTCGACTGCCGTTCGGATATCTATGCCTTGGGGGCTACCCTGTACCACATGGTGACGGGGAGGATGCTCTTTCAGGGGAAGACGGATGACGAGATGATCCGTTGCCATGTGGACGCGTCGCAGGCCCCGGACGTCAGAACCCTTGTGCCCGGTGCGGCCTCCGGGTTCGCGCTGTTGCTCGAGAAGATGTTGGCGAAAGATCCGGATCACCGGCACCACGATTGGAAACGGGTGCTGGAGGATTTGAACCGGGTTCTCAAAGGGCACGCGCCGTGGCCGGCGCTCATCCCCCCGAAAGGGAGTTCGATGGAACGGAACGCGTAAGGGCTGGGGGCGGGCATAACGTGAAGCCCGGGCTTCGAAATGACAGAAGGGCGAATAGTCCGTGACGGGGTTGTCTGGGTGCGGAAGGCCGAGCGCGCGGCATCGTTTCTCGAACGGATGCGCGGGCTGCTGGGCCGTGACGGGCTGGGCTCGTCCGCCGCGCTGCTGATTGAGCGGTGCGGTGCCGTTCACACGGTCGGCATGCGTTTCGCGCTGGACCTGGTGTTCCTCGACCGTGCGTGGCGAGTGGTGCGGGTGGTGCGGGGGGTGCGGCCCGGACGGCTCATGGTGCGCGGGGGATGGCACGCCTCGCGGGTGCTTGAGGCCGAGGCCGGGAAATTGGATCTGGAAGGGCTGGGGCCAGGCCAGGCACTTACGTTCGAGTGAGGGCTTGGCCGGGAGGCCGTCGAGGTTTAAAGGGCTTTGTAAGCGTCAGGGGAATATCGTATTCTGCGAAACCGAACAACATGAAGCGTTACGTCATACGGCGGGTGTTGGAGATGGTGCCGACCACCCTCGGGGTGCTGGTGCTCACGTTTCTGCTGTTCCATGTCGTGGGCGGCTCCCCAGCCGAGGTGGTGCTTGGCAAGAACGCGACGGCGGAAGCGCTGGCCACGTTCGATGCGTGCTACGGGTATGACAAGCCGTTGCTGTGCGGGAACTGGTCGGATATACGGGCGCTGGGCAACACGCCGTGCGGCCGTCTGGAAAAGCGCGGCGCGGGCGGGCTTTACCGTGTGCCGATCGCCTATGCGCTTCCGGCCGGCACTTACCGGATCAATGCGGGGAACGTGGTGCTGGGGTTGCGCGAGACCGCGACGGGTGTGGCCGACGAGGCGATGGTGGACGGCCCCGCGCCGCTGACGTTCGCAATCCGAGAGGGGTGGAAGGCCGTGACGCTGGATGTGGGCGGCACCTTGCCGGAGGTTCTCCGCCTGCGGAAGAAAGCCGGAGGTTTTTTTGACTCCCAGTTCGTTCATTATGTGCGGTCCCTGGCCACGGGTGATTTCGGGATCTCCGCCGAGCACAGCCTGCCGGTGGCGAGGGTGCTGAAGAGCGGTGTGGGCCCCTCTCTTTCGCTCACTGTGCCGATCCTGGCGGGCGGCACGGTTGTCGGCGTCATGCTGGGATTGCTCTGCGCCGCCTGGCGCGGCGGCGCGACGGACAAGCTTGTGCTGGTTGTCTCCACGGTTCTGATGAGCGTGAACTACGTGGTGTGGGTGCTGGCGGGGCAGTTCCTGCTGGCGTTCAAGCTGCGGCTCTTCCCGATCTGGGGCTTCGAGTCGGCGGCGTATCTGGTGTTGCCGGTGCTGATCGGCATTGTGAGCGGGCTGGGACGCGATGTCCGGTTTTTCCGCGCAGCGATTCTCGACGAGGTGTACAAGCCTTATGTGCGGACGGCCCAGGCCAAGGGGCTGAGCGGCAGCCGCATCATGGTGCGCCACGTTTTGCGCAACAGCCTGATCCCGATCGTCACGTATGTCAGCTTGTCGATCCCGTTTCTCTTCACGGGCAGTCTGATGCTGGAGAGCTTTTTCGGCATTCCCGGTTTGGGGAATGTCAGCCTGAACGCGGTTCACTCTTCGGACATGGCGGTCGTCCGGGCCGTCGTGATCCTCGGCGCGCTGCTGTATCAGGGCGTGAATCTGGTCACCGACCTTTGCTATGCGTGGCTCGACCCGCGCGTGAGGCTGGGGTAGGGGCGAATGGCGCTAAGATAAGCACCGTACCCCGCCTTAATCATAATCTTGCTCGTAATCGTAATCCGTTCTATTCGAGAGATTAAGATTACGATCAGGATTACGATTAGGAACCAGAAGCTGTCTTATCTTAGCTCTTAGCGCCATTCGGGGTAGGGGCAGTGCATGGGGACGAAGAGGCCTGCAAAACCGGGAATGAAAAATTTGCAAAACCACAAAACCGGAAATGTAGAATTTGCAAAACCGGAAACGCTTTGCTACGTTTCAATCATGTTTTGCTGCCGCAAATACCTTGATCGACGTACGCGGATTTCTGCGTATGCGAATACGGCAGTGCGTTTTATCGTGGGGATCGGAGGAGACCGCAAATGAGCAAACTCTCGATCCGGTTTTTTAATGACAGGGAAGTCCGCGCGGTCTGGGACGAAGCGCAGAGCACGTGGCGGTTTGCTGTGCTTGACATTATCGGCGTGTTAAACGAGGAGTCTGATTACACAAAGGCGCGTAATTACTGGAAATATCTGAAGGCAAAACTCAAAATAGAGGACAAGCAGTTGGTTAGCGCCACTACCCAACTGAAATTAACCGCGCCTGACGGGAAGAAATATTTGACCGACACGCTCGATAGTGCGGGCGTGATTGCGTTGGCAAGACGGTTCCCCAACACGAAAGCGTCAAAATTTCTGGACTGGTTCATCTACAGCGACAATACCATTGACGGGCAAAGCAAAAAGAAAGCGTACACTTTTTGGGGAAGCGGATTGATTGGCGACACGGAAATCGGCAGCGTCAAAGCCCTGCAGAAGATTCACGCCTATATTTTCGGTGGGCTCTATGACTTTGCCGGGAAGATTCGCTCGGTGACGATCAGTAAAGGCGGCTTCACTTTTGCGCCCGCGCAATTCCTGAACCTTGCCTTGGCCCGCATCGAGAAGATGCCCGAAACCACATTCGACGAGATCGTTGACAAGTACGTGGAAATGAATGTCGCCCACCCTTTCCTGGAAGGCAACGGGCGTTCAACCCGGATTTGGCTTGACCTCATGTTCCGGCGCAGTCTGAACATGTGCGTGGATTGGAGCAAAATCAACAAAACCGACTACTTGAACGCCATGAAGAAGAGTCCTGCCGACAGCGGAGCCATCAAATGCCTTTTGCAAGGCGCGCTGACCAGCAAAGTGGGCGACCGCGAAATCTTCATGAAAGGCATCGACTATTCTTACTACTACGAGCAGGAGGACGGCAATGTGCAGGTCTGAACAACTGGCTACGGAGTTTTGTCCTCATGGGGGGGATATAAGACGTTTGGTGAACTCGCCACCGATAGGGATCGCCGGACGGGAGAGCTATACGCACAAAGACGGCGTGAATGTCATCGCTCTCGGACATCTGTATTCGGGGGCGGTGTCATCATGAGTGACACACTCCAGCAAAAGGTGACGGATTGGGCCGAACGATTTACAGACAAGCCGGAGTGGTCTGTCTGTGAGATCGGATTGTCAGAAGAGGATTACCGTGCTCTCTTTGACGACTTAAAGCAGATCGAACAAGGGTGTTTTCTGAAGCCGCCGGAATGGCTTGGCCTCGCGTTGACCGTCGCGCTGGCGGAGTGCGGCCGGCGTCATGCAGGAGAGGACAATTTCTGGGTACCGGTCTCGCGGCTGTTCGCCGATATCTCGTGGAAAGAGAAGATATTCAATCACGCCGGGCAGCCTACATCAAAATGCCGCAAAATGTTGGAAGATACGGCTAGACACTTTAGATTGCGCCATGTCTATGGTAACGAAGACACGATGGAATGGTACGTATCCATGCGTCTGCAATTTGGGTTCACGCGGAAGGGTTTTGAGCGCCGGTTACCGGGCTATTCTCAAGCGGCTTGATGCTGTGGAAATGACAAAAAATGAGATTGCGGAAACGCTGGAAAGAATCGTAGGGTTGGGGATCGTCGAGTGAGGAAAAGAAAGGGAAACGACATGGACAAAGAACAGAATCAGTTTAGCGAGACGGCCGTGTGCGCGTTGTGCGGCGAGCGGGTGAAGGTCAAGGGGCTGACGCGGCATCTGGCCTCATGCCGGGAGGCGCATCCCGCCAAGCAGGGTAAACGGGAACGGACCATTTTCACGCTGAAAGTGTGCGGGAGGTGCGAGCCCGGTTATTTCCTGTATCTGGAAATGACGGACAACATGACGCTGGACGACCTTGACGGCTTCCTGCGCGGCATCTGGCTGGAATGCTGCGGACATTTGAGTCAGTTCATCATCGGCGGCGAGTATTATTCAGCCTCAACAGAAGATGATTTCGATCTTTCTGATTTCGGCATGCCGGAGAACAAGGACAGTAATGTCGAGCTGGGGAAGGTGCTGACCAAGGGTCTGGCGTTCGGGTATGAGTATGACTTCGGGTCTACCACCGAACTCAGCCTGAAAGTGGTCGGGATGCGTCAAGGGCGTGACGCGCCGCTGAAGGAGCCGGTTGTGCTGGCGCGGAACGATCCTCCCGAATGGGTATGCACGAACTGCGGGAAACCGGCGGTGCGGGTTGACAGCATGATGGGATATGGAACCAGCAAAGACAACGTCTTCTGCGCAACGTGTGCCCGCAAACGGGAAAAAGCGGACGAATGCGGTTTCCTGAACATCGCGAATTCCCCGCGCAGCGGCGTCTGCGCGTATGAATAGGATGGCGAAAGAAACGAACATACTGCGGCGGTTGTGGCGGCGGTGGGACACGCGGCTGTGCCTGCTGGTCATCGCCGTCTATTGTTGCGCGGCGGTGTATGGCGAGGCCGTCTACCGGTATTACCGGTGGACCGACCAGACCCCGTCCTATAATCAGGTGCATGAGACGGCCCGCTATGTGGCTCCGGCTTTCGTCCGCGTTTTTTCCGGCACGCCCGCATCGGCGGGCCAGCCGCTCTATCTGCTGGGCAGCGACAATCTCGGGCGCGACGTGTTGCAGCGGCTGGGGCAGGGCCCGCGCATCGCGTTCCATGTGGGCATCATCACTTCGCTGATCGCGATCCCGCTCGGCGTGATCCTCGGCTGTCTGGGCGGCTACTTCGGCGGGCGTGTGGGCAGCGCCGTGGTGTGGCTCTGCGCGACGGTGGCCTCGATGCCGGGACTGCTCTTTATCCTCGCCGTGGCGATGGTGGTGGGGCAGGGCTTGTTGGGGATCTATCTGGGCATCGGGCTGACCACGTGGGTGAGCGTCTGCCGCAACGTGCGCGGCGAGGTGATCAAACACCGCGGGCGCGCCTATGTGCAGGCCGCGCAGGTGTTGGGTTACAGCCATGCGCGGATCATGTTCCGCCATATTCTCCCGAACGTGGCGCACATCATCCTGATCGCCTTCTCCATCCGCTTTCCCGCGTCGGTGGCCACCGAGGTCTTCATCAGTTTCCTCGGGATCGGCGTGCAGGGCGAGCCTTCGTGGGGCATCATGATCAACAACGCGCGGCTGCGCCTGTGGCAGGGCGTCTGGTGGGAGATGACCTTTGTGACGCTCGCGATCTTCGCGCTGGTGCTGGCCTTCAACCATCTGGCCGACGCCTTGCGCGACCTGCTCGATCCGGCCCTGCGCACGGAGCAGGTGTGACTCTGGCGCATCACTGGCGGCAGACGGGTCAACGGGCTGTCGGCCGGGTGAGGAACTGTTTGAAGACGGCCGTGGTATCCTCCCCGATTTCGCGGCAGGTTTCCCGTGTGACGACCGCGCCGTTGGCGGTGGCGAAAGGTACTTCGTACGTGGTGCAGAGCCGGATGCCGGGGATGTTTTTCAAGGCCCAGTAGAACCGCCAGCCTGCGGTGTCGCGCATTTCGTTGGCGAGATAAACCGTGCCGTTACCATGTGGCGCGGCCCCAATGGTCAGTGGCACAGACCCACCCTTATCGCTCCTGACGGCAAGGCGTTACCTTTTCCAATCAGCGAAAATGATCTGATTTCGATCTTCGGACCAGCAGGCGCTGTAGAAGACTGCTTTTCGTGGTAGAAGGAAAGAAACGGAAGCGAACCGGCAAATCCAGGCGACTCGCTAAACGCTCGCGCCTGATTTGCGACGGTTGAAGTTGTTCCCCGCCCGCCTCCCGGCGATCTCTGTTTGTGCTCTCGGGTTTACCGGCTGTCTTTCCGGCGGGTACCTTCGCCGTTTTGTCGCGCCGTCCCTGCAGCCCGTTCTTCTGTGAAGCGGGTGGGGAAAAGGGCGGGCGGGGTTGCCGGCCAGAGGGAGGAGGTGCCGGGGGGAACGGGGTGAACGCGCAATCCCATTTTCCGACAGAAGCACGTCGGCGGACTCATTCCGGGACAACGGTTTCTTATCAAAAAAATGCCAGTAACACGTATTCTGTCCACAAGCAGCAATTCTAATTTTGGCCACATAGCATAGTTGATTTTTGGTTGATTGTTGTTGGGGCGCATGGTTTTTGGTGCTGGACCGGTCTCGGGCTGCCTGCGGGGGCCGCGTCACGCGGCGGCGGCCGC
>JAQVSS010000148.1 GCA_028700415.1 Kiritimatiellia bacterium | reverse complement strand
TCTATTGTAACTATGTTTGTGACAGAAAACAAGCGCCATTTTTTGAAAAGGCGCTTTGTTTACGCGATCCTATGACATGCCGTAGTTACACCTCTTGGGAAATGAGGTTCTTGTCGCCGCCGCCACCGGACGCCGGGGGTTTGGCGGCCTTGCCGGTCAGTTTCTCCAGCCGGCCGACCTCGGCCTTGAGCGCGTCGCGTTCCGTTTTGAGGGTTTCGCGTTCGGTTTTCAGCGTGTCCCGCTCGCCCGCGAGCCCGTCGCGCTCCAAGCGGAGCGTGTCGCGTTCAGACGTGAGGTCGGCAAGGGCCTTGTCTGAGGCGGCTTGGTCCGCCGCTGCTTTATCCTGCGCCGCCTGATCCGCGGCGGCTTTATCGGCAGCCGCTTTGTCGGCGGCATCTTTGTCAGTTGCAGCCTTATCGGCCACGGCCTTATCTGTGGCAGCCTGTTCAGCCGCCAGTTGCTCAGCGTTCTTGGCGTCCTCTGCGCGAAAAATGGCTTCATCTTTACTCGCCTGGTTCCTCTTCCGCCTCGCTTGCCATGTTCTCGATCAGGCCGAGCATGACCGACATGCCCGCCGTGATCCCGTACCCGTGCGGCGTCCGTTCGGCCACCGAGAGCGCCCGGCCCGCCGCGAGATCGTGCAGCGTGAACAGGAACTTGGTGCCGGACGGCGTTTTCAGAAACTGCAGGAGCTGCTTCCGGTCCGCGTCCTTCCAGGGTTCTGGCGCCTCGTACCGCGCCTTGGGCAACGGCAGCTTGCGCCCCGTGGTGTCAAAGTCGTTCATCTTGTCTTTTCTCCGCTTGAGCGTTGAACGTTGGGCGTTCAGCGGTGAGCGTTTTTCCCAATTGTGATTGCGCCCTTCTTTCACGCCTTGTATGATAATGCGCTGTGATAAGACGATCATGTAGGACATGTGTAGGCGGCAGGAGCCGGGCCGGACAAGCCATGCTCGAATATGTGGTTGTGTTCACGGCCCTGTTGGCGGTCGTCTCTGTGCTTGCGCTCTTCCTCTATGCCGTCAGACAACAATCCAACCGGACCTTGGATCTGGTCGCCTCGGAATACCCCTAGGCCACCGGTTCCCGTTGTTGGTGAAACCCGGGAGACTCCCATGAAAAAACGTGCAGGCCGCCGCAACGGCCAAACCATGGTCGAATACATCATCATCGTGGTGCTCATCGCCATCACGCTGCTCGTCCTCTTCTCGCGCCTCAGCAAGGCCACGGGCAAGAAGATCGCCGGCGCGACGTCGGCCCTCGATGCCGACGTCGGCTCCGAAGCGCAGTCGCTGGCCGAAGAGATCGACGAGAACAAGGTGAAAAACCTCGATTCCGACGGCACCTTCCGATAATCCTCCCCCTCCCCCGGGAGCAGGGCGCCCTCTTCTGTCTGTTATGCACGCCCTAACCATACGACGGCGCGGCCAGGCCATGATCGAGTCGGTCTTCGTGATGATCCTGGCGTGCCTCTGTTTTCTCGCGGTCTTCCAGTATGCGAACCTTTTCGCCGCCAAGGCCGTGCTCAGCCACTCGGCCGCGCGGGCCGCGCGCTCACGCGCCGTGGGGTTCAACCGCTGGATGGTGGAAAAGAGCGCCCGCGTCGCCGCCATCCCCGCCTCGGGACGGAGGCTGACGCCCGTTTCCGCCGGCATCGACCCCGCCATCACGGCCGCCCTAAACCCGAACCGCGCGGGCGACCTCTGGGAACTCGCGCTGCGTTCCTCCACCCGTTCGCCCGGCACCCAACTGGAGGTCGCGCGCATTCCCGACTACATGGACAGCAACAACGCCCCCACCGCAGCGAACCTTCTCGACTACGAACTCTGGGACGCCCTCTCCGTCGACATCGACGAACCGCTCGACCTGGACGGCACCACGCCCGGAACCCTCCGCGTCACCGTGCGCCAGCGTCACCCGCTTCTCCTCGCCTCCGCCCCCTTGGCCGAAGGCGAGCTGCGCGACGCCCAAGGCGAAGACGTCGCGCTCGAAGGCTTCTTTTCCATCGAAAGCCACTACCCCCTCTATCTGGAGGACATGAACTGGTGAGAGCGGAAAGGACAAAACGTTCCGGCCAGGCCGTCGTCTTCCTGCTTCTGGCCTTCACCGCGCTGGTCTTCGTCCTTCTTTTCAACGTCGACCTCCACCGCATCATCCAGCGCAAAAACCAGACCCAGAACGCGGGCGACGCCGCCGCCCTCGCCGCCGCACGGTGGCAAGGCGCAACCCTCAACCTGGTCGGCGAACTCAACCTGCTCCACCTCCTTGCCCTCGCCAACCAAACTCCCGCCGCCGTGGACGCCATCACCAACATGCAGGCGCGACTCTGCTTCACCGGGCCCATGACCGCCCTCTTCGCCGCACAGATCGCCGCCAAAAACAACCACATCTACGTCGACCCCGACATGACCGCCCTGCTCACGGAGCACGCCGCCACGGTCCGCACGCAGTATGCCGCCCGTTTCGACGGGTCCCAATATTTCTTCGAGCCTTGGCCCGGCGCCTGGGCCGAGTATGCGGACATGATCGGACAGGTCGCCGCCGCCGGTATCGCCGCCGGCCCCGACAACACGCAGCGCTTCCTTGACCCCTCGTCTGGCCACCCGCTCATGGAGAAAGCTTTTTACGAGGCCGTCGAGAGCCGCAACTGGTGCTGGTTCTACCTTCACGCGCGCGGCCTGATCGACTCTTACTCCTCCTTTCACGACTGGCCGCCTCTGCCCGAACAGGACGTTACCGACACCGTCAACAGCGAAATTTTCGGCGTCGGGCTGCGCCCTGTGGCCACACCCATCCGTTTCCTTTTCTCCGCCGGCGCGCTCGAAACCCATTTCCGCGAAGCGGGGTTCGACACCGTCTCCGCCGCCATGCTCGCGGTCACCAATGTCATGAACGCCGTGGAAAACTGGTATGTCTACAACCCCCGCGACTGGGCCGACTGGATTCGCATCAAACCGGACGGCGGGGACGCCTTCCCCGTCACCGGCCCGGTGCGCCCGGAATACGACTACGCCGGCGCCGACGCCGTCGTGCGCGTCTACGCCTCCGTCGCCCGCATGACCCCCGGCATCGACGGCGGCAGCCGCAACGACAAGGTCGTCTGGACCGCCGCCGCCAAACCGTTCGGGTTCCTCGAAACCGATGCCGGAAAACAGCGCCCCGACTCCGCTGCCGGATTCGTGCTGCCCGCCTTCCGCAACGTTCGTCTCATTCCCGTCGACGCGGCGTCCGGCTCGGAGAACAGTTCGTCGGACATCGACTGGGTGCGACACGTCCGGAGCCACCTCCAGCCCTATCTGGAGACCGGCCACCCATCCTCCGGGTGCCGTTACTGCCGCGCGCTCGCCGTATGGGAACAGCCCGCCTTCCGCCAAGAGGGCCGCGACTGGCTCGAACTCTATTGCGCCGACTGCAACGTCCGCTCCGGCGGCGGCGGGCGCGGCGGCGGCAGCCGGAGGGGACACTGACATGCCCAACACGTTTAAACAGCACGTTTATCATAAACTCAACCCAGGGTTCGGCAATTCAAAATGGGACACGTTAGTCGACTATTTCTTCGCCACATTGATCACTCTCAATGTAATCGCCGTCGTTCTGGAAACTGTTCATGCTGTTTATGTAACCTGTGGGACGTTGCTGCAAAACTTTGAGGTCTTTTCCGTATGCGTCTTTTCGGTCGAATACATGTTGCGGCTATGGACCTGCACCTGCGATCCGAGATATAGTCATCCGCTTTTCGGCCGGCTACGCTATGCGGTCTCGGCAGGTGCACTCATTGATCTATTAGCTATCTTGCCGTTTTTCGTGCCTGGCAAGAAATCGATTGATCTGCGCTTTATCCGCATTTTGCGGCTAGCGCGGTTCATACGGATTTTCAAACTCGGACGCTATTTTACCGCAACCCGCGTGATCTTGAACGTCCTCAGAAGCAAAGCGGCAGAGCTCGGCATGTGCCTGATGGTGATGGGGTTACTGATCGTCGTAGCCTCAAGTGCAATGTATTTTGTGGAAAACGGGGCGCAACCCGACAAGTTTCCGAGTATTCCCGGTACCATGTGGTGGTGTATCATCACGTTAACCACCGTCGGGTATGGCGATGTCTTCCCCGTGACGATTGCCGGGAAACTGCTGACAGCCGTACTGGCGGTGCTGGGGATCGGCCTCTTTGCCCTGCCAACCGGTATTTTGGCATCCGGTTTCGCAGAGGAACTACACAGTAGGAAACACGTCGAAAAGGTCTGTCCTCATTGCGGAGGTGAGTTGTGAACATCGAGATGACTTATCTGCATGTGGTGAATTTCGCGATGCAGCAAAATCGGGTACCTGTGATCCGCGAACTGCACATCAAGAATCTGTCTGATCACGAACTCGCCAACGTCACAGTAACGGTTACACCTGAACCACCGTTCGCTTCGCCAATAACTGTGACCGTCGGAACGCTGGCCGCAGACGAGGAAAAAGTGCTGGAGAGCGTAAGGCTGAACCTGCAACCGAACTTTTTCGCGCAGCTGACTGAAAGTATGACGGGAGAAATCGATGTGACCGTCACCGCCGATGACCTCCTCACGCATAAGCAAGAGTTCCCGATTGACGTGCTCGCCTACGACCAGTGGTGCGGCAACGGCATCCTACCGGAAATGTTGTCCGCATTCGTCACACCGAACCATCCCGCCATCGCTCTAATTCTACGGCAGGCATCGGAATGGATGGAAAAATGGACGGGGCACTCCGCGTTGGACGAGTATCAATCTCGTAACGTAAACCGAGTGCGCCAGCAGATGGCGGCGATTTATGCCGCTATTGCTGAACAGAACATCGCCTATGCCTCAGTCCCCGCGAGTTTTGACGCTCCTGGGCAGCGTATCCGCTTAGCCGATGCGGTTCTAGCGCAAAAGCTTGGTAATTGTATAGAACTCTCAATACTCTATGCGGCTTGCCTTGAAGCAGCAGGCATTCATCCGCTTGTCATCACTATTAAGGGTCATGCTTTTACAGGTGGTTGGTTAATTCCGGATACCTTCCCTGACAATATCACAGACGATGCCGCCTTCCTAACCAAACGAACGGCTGAAGGAGTGAATGAAATTGTAGTGCTTGAGGCCACTGGATTAACCAGCGGCGGTAAGATGGATTTTGAACAAGCGGTCAAAGCGGGTCAGACACATCTACGCGACTTTACAAATTTTTATTATGCCCTAGACGTGAAGCGTTGCCGCTTCGCAGGTATACGCCCACTGCCGCAACGTGTGCAAACTGACGGTCATTGGAGTCTCGAGTCCTATGATTCCGAAATCTGCCTTACGGCCACCGCACCGCAGACCGTGACACCCTATGATCTGCCGCAAACAGTCGCCACCGTTGAACTGACCAAACAAGTGCTGTGGGAACGCAAACTACTCGATTTGAGTTTGCGCAACAACCTGCTTAATATCCGCATCACAAAGAACACGATCCAGTTCATTTCCGCAAACCTGCATGAGGTGGAGGACGCGCTGGCGAATGGATCAGATTTCCGTGTCTTACCGAGACCGAACGACTGGGACAGTCCGCTTTATGAGTTCGGGCTGTACCACTCGCTGGACCAGACTGATCAAATTGTTGAACTGATCAAGTCGGAACTTACGCAAAATCGCTTCCGCGCCTACCTTTCGGAGGATCTGCTACCGACCGCTCTAACGCACTTGTACCGTGCCTCGCGACTGGCCATTGAGGAAAGCGGCACGAACACATTGTATGTCGCATTAGGGTTGTTGAAATGGTTCGAAACGCCAAATAGCGAACGCCCACGCTACGCACCGATCCTGCTGTTGCCGGTTGAAATCATCCGCAAATCATCCGCTAAAGGATACGTAATCCGTTCTCGCGACGAGGATTCCTTCCTGAATATCACCCTACTTGAAATGTTGCGACAGAATTTCAATCTGTCGATCTCAGGCCTCAACCCGCTGCCGCGTGACGAAAGCGGTGTGGACGTGCGGAAGATTTACACCATCATCCGACATGGCATCAAAAACCAGCGCAAGTGGGACGTGGAAGAACATGCCATGCTCGGACTTTTTTCGTTCAACACCTTCGTAATGTGGAATGACATCCACTCCCACGCCGAGGAGTTGGCACGCAACCCGATTGTTGCCAGTCTGATGAACGGAAAGATTGAATGGCAGACAACAGGAACAACTAGCGATGCGGCGGATCTCGACCGCACGCTTTCGCCCGCCGACATCTTGCTGCCCATGCCCGCCGACTCTTCGCAACTAGAGGCGGTGCATGAGGCGGTCAGCAGCACAAACTTCATTCTGCACGGACCACCCGGTACGGGTAAATCGCAGACCATCACCAACATCATTGCCAACTCGTTGTACCGCGGTAAGCGCGTTCTGTTCGTGGCCGAGAAAATGGCAGCGCTGTCCGTGGTGGAAGAACGTCTGCGTAAAATCGGCCTCGGGCCGTTTTGTCTGGAACTCCATTCCAACAAAGTGCAGAAATCCGCCGTCCTGTCACAGTTGAAAGAGACGACGGACGTGGTGCGTCATCAAAGCCCCGCACAATTTGAACAGGAGGCCAAGCGTCTCTACGAATTGCGCAACCAACTTAACGCCTATGTGTGGAGCCTTCACCGGAAGTATCCGTTCGGGCTTTCGCTCTATGAGGCCGTGCCCCGCTATTTGGATATCGCCGGAGAACGGGCGTTCGATTTCCCGCCAGAACTCCTCGAGGGACTGCCCGCCACAACCGTGACCGAATGGCGCGACGCGGTCGAAGCACTGGCAAGCGTTGGCCGCGTGTGCGGCCATCCACGAATGTCGCCGCTGGAAGGCATTGGAGTCGCCAACTATTCCGCCGCCTGTCAAACAGCGGCCGAAACGTCTTTGACTGAGTGGCAAAACTACTTGCAAGCGGCGCGACCCCAGATTGAACTGATCTTTAAGATCACAGGGATCGCTGTAACCTCCAATCCCGACATGGCAGTATTTGAAACTGCGCAACGCATCTTTACCGTATTGCAGTCGATGCCTGTTTGTACTCCAGCCGACTCGATTTTCTCTCTGGACGCGAAGACTCTTCTGGCGGAATGGCTCACGCGGGAAAGCAAGTGGATTCTGCCACGCTGGCTGGGTCAACGTAAGCTGCGCAAACAAGTTTTACAACATCTTGCGTCCAAACCCCGTGAATTGAATGTGCGTGAGCTGTTGTCATGCTTGGTTGACCTGAGCGCGGCCATTCGAGATTTCGCTCAGGACGTGCCTCACATCAAGACGATCAAACAGCACCTCGCCACACAATTGGCCGAAGGCGTCGACACCCTCCGCGAACTGCATGGAAACGCCATGTATGGTTTTTGCAGATGGAGGGAGGGGTTGCATGAGGCTGACGAGCGAGTAAAGAGTGTACTTTCGTTGGAACGTGACATTCCGTCCGCGATTGATGAAGCGTCCGATCTGGCCAAGGCGTGGTCGGACAACCTGAGCCAGCTCAAGGACTGGAGCCGCTGGGTCGCCGCTCGCAACCGGTTGAACGCGCTGGGCATCGGGTTTTTTGCGGACGTTTACAAGGAACAGAACCTTCCGGCTGACACGCTGGTGGATGCTTTCAATAAAAGTTTTTATCATGCCGTTATCGTGTATGCCATCTCGCGCGACCAAGCACTGGAGATGTTCAACGGCAAGCTGTTCAACGAGGTGATTGAGAAATATCAAGCCATGACAGCGTCTTTTGAAACGCTTGCCCGGCAGGAGATCGTCGCAAAACTCTCCGCGAATATCCCATCGTTCACGATCGAGGCTTCGCAGAATTCTGAAGTCGGTATTCTGCAGCGCAACATCCGCAACAATGGGCGCGGTACCTCTATCCGCAAACTTTTCGACCAAATCCCGACGCTCTTACCGAGAATGTGCCCGTGTATGTTAATGAGTCCGATGTCTGTGGCGCAACACCTCGATGTCAATGCCGAGGCGTTCGACATAGTCATTTTCGACGAAGCCTCGCAGATGCCCACTAGCGAGGCGGTCGGCGCACTGGCGCGCGGAAAGAGTGTGGTAATTGTCGGCGACCCCAAACAGATGCCGCCCACGAGTTTCTTCGCTACCCATACCGTTGACGAGGAGAACATCGATATTGAAGACATGGAGAGTGTTCTTGATGATTGCCTTGCGCTTTCGATTCCCTCCAAGTATCTACTCTGGCACTACCGTAGCCACCACGAAAGCCTGATCGCCTTTAGTAACGCAGAATACTATGAAAATGCACTTTATACCTTCCCCTCGCCTGACAATATCGCTTCCAAGGTCACGTTCGTCTTCGTGCCCGGTTGTTACGAAAAGGGAAAGAGCCGTACCAACAAGGCGGAGGCGCAAACCATTGTCAGTGAAATCGAACGCCGTCTTTCTGATCCCGAGTTGAGGCAGCACAGCATCGGCGTCGTCACTTTCAGTTCCGTGCAACAAACGTTGGTAGAAGACTTGCTTGGGGAACTCTTCGCTAAACGCCCTGATCTTGAACAGGTTGCACTGGATTGCGCGGAGCCCGTCTTCATCAAGAACCTTGAGAATGTGCAGGGCGACGAGCGCGACGTGATTCTCTTTTCTATCTGTTACGGTCCGGACGAGAACGGGCGCGTAAGCATGAATTTCGGACCGCTCAACCGCGAAGGCGGCGAACGGCGATTGAATGTTGCCGTGTCTCGTGCACGTCACGAGATGACGGTGTTCGCGACCTTGCAGCCTGAGCAGATCGATCTCAATCGAACCAGTGCCGCCGGTGTCACCGGACTTAGGCGTTTCTTGGAATACGCGAAAAACCGTACAAACCGCGCACCCGAACAAGGTTCTGGTGTCGGTGCGGTTTCGCTCACGCACGTGATCGCAGGCGAACTGCGCCGTCTCGGCCACACCGTGCATACCAATGTCGGCGCGTCGCGTTATCGCATCGACATCGGGATTGTCGATCCCGACAATCCTTCATGTTACAAACTCGGCATCTTGTGCGACGGCGAGAACTACGCCCGCGTCAAAACCGCACGGGATCGTGAGATCGTTCAGCGAAAGACCCTGAGCCGTTTGGGTTGGAAGCTCCACCGTGTCTGGACCATGGACTGGATTGAGAATCCGCAAGGCGTTTTGCAGAGCATTGAGGAAAGATTGTTCACCAACGCGCCCCCGCCGCCCATGACGGAAGCCAGCACGCCTTCGCCGTCCTCCCTTGATTTCTCTGCTACGCCCGTTCAGCCAGCCCCCGTCATGGACAGACACAAGCGTGACAATCCCGCTGACATTCCGGCCAATGAAATCGTCGTGGTCATGCGAGAACATCTGGAACAGCAAATCAGTTTGCCAGAAGAGGACTTGTTGCGCCTGACCGCACGCACATTCGGATACGCGCGCTTGGGTATAAATGTCGAAGCCGCGATGCGCAAAGGCTTGGCGCAAGCCGAAGTCTCAAAAATACTGAGCCTTGAAAACGGCCGAGCCTTCATCGTGACTCCTCCTGCTTCATCTCTCGTTCCCCGCTCCGGACAGGCCGCCATCGAATTCGCCGTCGGGCTGCTGCTGTTCCTCCTCGTCCTCACCGGGCTCATCCATGTCAACCGCATGGCCCGCACCTCCCTCTTCCTCCACGCCGTCCTGCGCGGCGACGCCGGCGAACGGGCGATGGAGGAGGGCGCGCCCTCCGTCGCGCCCCCCTACGTTTCCGACTGGCAGGAGGGCGCCGACGGCATGCGGTACACCGCCGACGACCAGCCGGTCATCAACGGCGCCACGCTTCCCGCCACCCTTTCGACCTTCGTCGGCTATTCGGTCAAACGCCCCGGCGACTGGTCGTATATCGCCCCGGACAGCCGCCTGCCCGCCTCCATGCTTTCGCTCAGCGACC
>JAQVSS010000147.1 GCA_028700415.1 Kiritimatiellia bacterium | reverse complement strand
AGATTCGTTGTGGAATCAACAGCCAGCGACTCCATAGAACGCTCTGGATCGACGCTGAACGAGAGAGTGAAATAGTGTTGCTCCATACCATAGAGATCCTCGAACCCCGTCCGCAATAAACCTTTTTGTGGGACAAGCGGATCCGTCCCCATGAGGTACTCGAAATAATTGCTGAAGCCATCCTTATCAGCATCGGGCTCCCCTCCCTCCGCGCCCAGATGCGTACGAATCCAAGACTGGAATTTCCCAAGGGTCACCACACTCACCGGCTCACTGCCGCTCCTCCCCGTTTCATTCAACGAAACAATCCGGTAGAGATAACGTTTTCCCGGTGTCAACCCGTCATCCATATAATTCTGCGAATCGGCTGCAATCTCGGCCAATAGCGCCCACACCTCAGTCTCGCTCCTACGGTGGATTTCGTAGCTGGTCACCGCCGACACACCTTGCCATGATAATAAAACCCGCTCATCGCTCAAGGCAACCGCCGTTAGATTCGTAACGGCATATGGGTATCCTTCTGCCGTCATATGAAGCAGCATCACAGGCGTACCCTGTGTGCTCACGCCGACCGCTTCTCCTGCCGTGTCAGAGAGAACGATACCAGTCGGATCTTCGCTAACCGAGATTGTTGTGACGGTATCAGCGGTTACCTCAGCTGCCCGAAACAGAAGGGTCATCACCGTGGTTTCGCCCTCGGCGAAGGTTCCGCCATTCGGCAGACGGGCCGCATAGCCGAAAACACCCGCCGCCGATTCATCATCGTTTGCGATCGACACGACATCTCCATATTGAGATGACGGTGATACCCCAAGCAGAGTCAGTAGCGACGGGTCGAATCGAATGCTGAAACCGATTCCTGCGACATTCCCCCCCGATACAAGACGGACAGGCACTTCAAGAACCTCGCCCCCATACACCGGATCCGATAACAATCTAATGACCCCCGAAACGTCCAGCGCTTCATTCTTTTCGACCGTCAGGACGTTGAATAACCGCAACGTTGTTGCGGATGACGCTAGGATGTCCACCGGCCCACTCTCGGCGGTAAGCGGCAAAACGCCACCCGCATAGCGTTCAGCGACCACCGCGTCCCGGATATCCAGTTTTCCGTCGCCTCTGGTCTCAGCCGGGGCACAATCCGCCCTTCGCCATTCACTTCCGGGTTGCGCCGTATCAAGTCCCACGACAAAACGCATGATCTGCACATAGTCTGCGGCGTCCACATTGCCGTCCGGATCTTCCCGAGGTGTCACATCGGCTTCCCATCCCAGTGCGGGAATCCGAACCGTCCCGTTCAGGAACACGTGCGGCAACGTGTAGGCGTAGGTATCCATTACCCTCCGGCATGTCGGTGAATCCGTGAACGCGACATTCAGCGTCGAGCCGGCAGGGTTGTTCTCCCCAAGATGAAAAGACGCAAAGGCGATGGTTTGCAATCCCGCATCAAGGCGCACACCGGCTGGCAACAGCATCAGAACCCCGGCACTTCCGGAAGCCTGTTTATCGACCTGCAGATAGCTCGCCTTCATGGCATCCGCCGGGATTAGGCTCTCAAGCGCCATGCGCGTAGCGTCATAGGCTATACTGAAGGTCAGTGCGTTTTCTTCTCCGGTCGCACCGACCGTCAGAGGAACCACGACTTTCTCTCCAGCGTTGCCGACTACGCTGCCCAGCGCCACAAAGGCGTCTTGCGGCCCCGGCGAAAAAGCGATGAACTCACACACGCGCCGGGCGAGAACCGTTTCCTCAACCCGTGTGATAGCCGCAAACGACTCAAGGGGATCACCTCCCTCAAGGTGGCTTTCAATCCATAACGCATACGTTCCCGACTCCTGTGGCATACGCAACCCTCGGGGCATCCGGACGCCCTTGACCCATGCAGGCAGGGCCGACGGAATCCCGGTTAAATCCTTGATTTCAAACGCTGAGCCTACAGCAACCCCGTTGGTATCGCGCAGGCCGGCCACCACACGGTGCTGGACGTAAACACCGGAAGGGTTGGACAATAACGCGTCAAAAGTCCCTCGCAGTTCGCTACCGCAAAACACAGTGTCGCCGGAACTGACCACGTCCCCGTAAGCCGTCAACAGCACATTGGAAACCTGTAGCCCGTAGAACAAACCGGCTGCTGCCGGTATTATTACGGTCACCGCTGAACTAAAGGCTGAATTTCCCGAACCGTTGACACTTCGTACCCGGTAGGCATACCGGTTGCCGCCCGTCACAAAGAAATCAGACCAGCTCCGCAAATTCCCGACTGTCGCCACAGTTGTCCACTGCCCCAACGGGAGCTCTCTCCGCTGCAGGGTATAGCCCGTCGCCCGGGCCGCCGATTGCCAAACAACGGAGGCTTCTCCGGCCGACCTTGCGGAAACCCCCACCGCACCTGGAACAGCAGGCAGCCGCGGCACTTCCGCATGGACATCCGCAGCGGCGGAATGAAGGCCATCGGCCACCGCAATGACACGGTAGAACACGCTCATGCCATCGGTGACGGTCTCATCCGCGTACGATTTATCCGATACCGTCGCCAGCAGCTCCCATGTGTTTGCGCCTCCTATCAGCCGTTCAATCCTGAACTGCACATCGGACAAAAGAACTCCATACGACCAAAGCAGCTCAATCCGATTCATGCCCGTCACCTGGGCCTGTAACCCGGAAACCGCCTGTGGCCGGAAATCCGCTGTCAGCTCACGTGTCCGGTCCACCGGAACTCGAACCGTCTCCCCCTGCACGGTACACCCTTCCAGAGCACCACGCCATTCGGCAAACGCGTAGCCCGCTCCCGGTTCGGCAATCAGTTCGGCCGTTGAGCCCGCCTGCCGGTATCCGGCATTTCCCGAAACCGTTCCGTTGCCTATGACTGACACCGCCACAAGATAATTCGTGTTCCATAGCCAGCGCACTGAAGCCGCTTTGTCCACGACGAACAGCGAGGCCTCATTTGTCTGACCCTCCGTTGGTATGATGCCGGTCCCGGCCCATCCGATGCACTGGATGTTTGTGCCGCCAACCGTCAGATGCCCCACCGATGCAGCAATGAGGTCACCAATCATGACGACATGTGAGCCGACTGCCGGGGTCGGCTGGCCATGTTCGCTCTCCACGTCCAGCACTGCGGCGACCGGAGCCCTCACGACAACCTGCACCCAGTCGTACGGGCTGTACAGATCGCCATCACGCGCCTGCAAACGGATCTCGTAGGTTCCCGCGACATCCGGCACAAAGGAGGGGAGTGAGGTTTCCGCATCTGAAAGAACGGCCGCGCTGCCGGCTGGCCGGGCGCTGAAACTCCAGAGATACGTTGACGCAAACTGGCTGGCGGTTCCATCCAGTTCCGTCCGATGTCCGACCACGCTTATCTGGTCAGGACCCGCATCGGCCCACGGCGCCTGGATCGCGAACGAACGTGTGGCGGTATCGTTGCCCGTGTCCGCATTATTTCCACCCGATGAAGTCAAGCGAACCCTGAGTGTGTAATACGGCTCCATCGCCTCGAAGTTCGCCGAGGCGAGCAGGTTCGTCGCGGCGCCGGGCGCAAGCCTGTCGACCAGTTGGCTCATTCCCAACGGGACATAGCCGACCGCATCCACGCTGTAGTAGAACTGTACAAGCACATTGCTTACCGGCAGTGTTCCGTAATTATGGACCGTCGCAGCCCCCGACACAAACGACCCTCGCAACGGTTCACCCCGAAGCGTCAGGTCGCGAGAGCCCAATCCCGGATCGCCTATCGGAGGATGAGGTTCATCCAAAGAGTTCACTTTGATATTTAAGACCTTGACGACACCCTCCAGAGAGAACAACAGGATGTATGTTCCCGGTTGGTCAGGTGCCTGCCAGAGGCAATTCACAGTCGTGGAAAGCCCCACTTCTAGAGGCTCAACTTCTAGAGCGGTCAGGGTTTCATCAAGCGTTCCTTCGTGTATTCTGAGGAACCGGCCAGCTTCATAATCCGCGCCGCCCGCGTTCCGGATGCGCACCGTCAGGGGCACCATAGTCCCGACAAAAATTGTGCCGATGGTCTTCTTGACCTCTTCCAGAACCAGCACGGGAAGCGCCGGCAGGATTTCCAGGATCAAGGAGGCGGTGTTGTTATTCTCATTATCCTCCTCAACCGCGTGGTCGGCGTCTACAACAACAGACAGCGTACAGAGACCCGGCGGGAAAGCGGATGTATCCCAGATCATCGGGATCGGAACGCTGCCGCCCGATTCCAGCGCCGCCGTCACGTTGGTTTCCGCTACCGTCACACCGTCTGCCAGAAAAACCACGCGGAACGTTTCGGCCGCCATCTGAACAGGACCGACGTTGTATATTTCCACCCAGAGGGTGGCAGGCTGACCCTGCACGGGTTTGTACGGCGAAACCCGAAGGGTGGGCACAGCTTGTCCCGCGATATAATTCGGGCTCAAGTCAGGCCGCCCCTCATGCACCGCCACAGCCAAGCCACGGCTGTTGTCCAGTTCATTGCGTTCGGGAACCTGTTGTCCCGTATCCACCTCGGCATACACCGAATAGGTCGCGGGAACCGCAGGGTTCCAAAGCGCATGGCACGTAACCATCCTGGAGGCGTTTGTGCCCAGTGATTCCGTGACGATTGCGGTTCCGATGACCTGTTCCGGTTCATTCGCGTAAAACGTGACCGTGAACGGCGCAACCGCAGTCAAATTACCGTCGTTCCGTAGCATGGCGGTGACCGTCACGTTGCCGCCTGCCACCGCATGCGGCATGGTGGACCCTGTCTCATACATCCCCGGCCCGGCCACCTGAACCTGCTCAACCGACAAATCGGCCATTGGCGGCGGCGGTATCTCCAAGGGTGCCACCGTCACAACCGCGCTTTCCGTAGCGCTCAGCGCGCCGTCGTCTACCTGTATCTGAACAACGTAACAGCCTGGCATCATCATGCCCGCATCGATCATGAAACGTCCGTCCGGCGCCATCGTCTGCGCGTTCAGCGTGCGGCCTGCGAGTTGGATCTGCACGAAGGCGCCAAGCACCGCACCTTCCCGGGCAGCTTCGCCTTCAAACCACGCGTAACGGGCTGTGCCGCTGATGACAACCTTTTGGTTTTCTCGAAACGCCGCATCCGACACCGACAACGTCATGGCGTAGTCATCCAGCGATACCGATCCGACCAGCACGGTCGCCTGGGCGACGTTGTTCAGCAGACTAGCCTCATACACCGGTAAATCCGCCACAACACCCTGTTGCGCGTTCTGCAACGCTTGCAGCCGGTTGGCATCGAACTCCGCCAGCGCGGTCAACAACCGGAACGATCCGTCGCAATCCGGCAAGGCCAGCCCCGCCGCATCGTAACCGACACGCCACTCCAGCTCGGCGGTAACCGATCCGCCCGCCGGAATCGCCGCAATCTTTTGGGTGGCCAACAAGCCGGGCGTCATGTCATGACTCTCGAGACTTGCAGGGCCTCTGCCGTCGTACAACGCTACCGTCAACTCGTTGGTCGCGTCCAAACCGCCTGTGTTGCGAACAGTCGCTCTCACCTTTATGCGGTCGCCCAGCCGCACCTGATTGGCCATCATCGGATCCAGCTCGACTCCGGTCTGCGTGAAAAAGCGCAGGTCCGGACGTGCCAAGGTCAGATCTGTCAAAAAAGCGGAATTCTCAACCCGGATTTCGCTGGTGACCGGAGCCGACCAGGCACCCGTCGAATCCAGCGCGTCGAAATAGAGACGCCAACGGCCAGCCGGAAGGTCGGCCCGGATAAAGGATGGCTGGTCGGAGAGATCCATAAAATCACCCGTCTCCGCACCCTCCGTCAGCCGGATTATCCGCCAGCGGTAGCGCACGATGTTTGCGCCGCCGCTCGCCGCCGCCGCGCCTCGGAAGGTCACCGGTGCCGGCCACACCGTTCGTGCCGGACTCACCTCCAGCAGGGTGGCCTTGACCGTATGCCCGCCGAACGAGGCCGACACGTTTTTTGCGGCATCCATAGTAACTTCAACCACCGGATCCATCCCCGTGACCGAGCCGGCCCAGCCCTGAAACTCGCTGCCCGCCTCAGGCGTGGCGGTGAGGGTTACCACGCTGCCTGCCGGGTGAAACCCGGCTGCGTCCGTCACCGACCCCGGCCCCGTCACCTGTGTCCCGAGAGCGTACTGCGTGTTCCATTTCCACGTCAACGCGACATCCGCGTTCAGCGTCAGCACCGCCTGGTCATTGTCACCCGAGGCCCCCTGGTCGGTCATCCATCCCGTGCAAGTATGGATGGCAGAGGCGCTGCTGAGAACGGTCTCAGGTACCGAATGCGTCACAGTCGAACCTTTCGGAACCATATGTGGGCCTGATGCGGGGGAAGGGTTGCCGTAGGCCGAAGTGACGGTCATCAGCGCGTAACCCGGATCGCGCGCATACACCGCCTGAAGGCTCAAGTCCGCCAGAACCGGGTTCAACGCCGCCGACCAGCCCGAGAACAGCCAGCCAGTCGCAGGCGTGACCGCGGGCCCAACGGCCCCGCGCCCGTGCAAGATCTGCTGGGTGAGTTCGCCCCCCCCCGTCCGGGCGCCGTGAGCGCCCTCGCTGAAGGTGACGGTGTGGAAGGTGATGGTGTACGGCCACTGCCAGGTGATGGACGATTGCGGGACCGTCAGCACAAAATCGCCCGTGCTGTTTTTCCAGCCCTCGGACGGGGCCGATCCCGTTCCGATCCAGCCGATGCAGGCGCGGTCACCCACCAAGGCTTCGACGGACGCCGAGACAATGGATCTCCAGCAGTAGGTGTGCGTTCCCACAGCCGGAACCGGATTGCCGAGTTCCGACGACACGCTCAACGTGTAGTCGCGCGTGTCGGTCTGGGCAAGCACCGTGGCCGATTCCGACGAGGCTGGGCATAGGAACGGCGCACCGATTTTTAGCAATACGAAAAGGGCGAGTTTCGCGCGCATTAGTGTCATTGTATACCTTGTCGTTTATTGGAATCCTTTTCTTTTGAACATCTGGGTGCTTCTTTATCTGTGCGGGTCACCTTGTCTCAAGTTTATGGCGTGACATGACAGGCCAGCCTGAAGCCGAACTCAGTACTCCAACTGCTCGGATTCTCACCGGGGCTAAACGGAGTATACTGAGCTACCTCATATACGGTGGTTCCTCTCGATACTTGCCACCCCCCCCCCTTTTATAAAGATCCCAACCAATGCCATCAAACCAGAAACAGACCTCCCAGAGATTTCCGCTCATATCGTACAATCCGAGCTCATTTGCTTTTTTGAGTCCGACCGGCCAACTTCCTCTCCCGTTATATCGGACAACCTCGGCGCCGACACAGTTGTTCCAATGCCATGCGACTTCGGAAAGATCGTTGCCGCCGCTGTAGAGGTATCCTTGGCTCCCTGTGCCACCACTCGCCGCGAAAAACCACTCGGGGCTTGAAGGAAGGCGGTACCCGTTAGCGGCGCTGTTCAAAGAAGCGACAGATGTGAAGTCGAAATCCCCCGACCGTAATACTGCGCCATCCTTCCAATACACTGGATTTCGTCCTTCCATCTCACTGCGTGCATTACACCATTTCAGTATGGCAAAAAAGTAAGCCGCATACACCGGGTGGCTGTCCGAACCCCCGGCCCCTGCCCCGGCGAGGTCGTAGCCGTTGGTGACGGCCCAGTCTCGCACCTCTTTCCACTCGCCCCACGTCACCTCATATTTTCCGATATAGAACGGCGGCATCGTTCCGCCCGACACCAGCACCATGCCCGCCGGTGCAACAGGCGCTTTTTCCGCCCTGACCGTATACGACAACTCCGCCACATTCCCGGGCCAATTCAGGCCGGCATTCCAAGTGAACGCCTTGCCGGTGCCGGCCTCAATGCCCGGGCCGACCGCGCCCGACAACGTATTCGAGGTGACCGCGACCGGATACCCCGCTTGCTTCACCTCCAGAATCACGGTAGCCGGTTGCCCCACCGGGCCGCCCAGATCATAGGAGACGTCCATCAGTTTGGTTCCCGGCCGCTGGGCGACCGTCAGGTTCGAGACGGTCACGTCCTCCGACCGGCCAGGAACGGCCACCCCGAAAAGCAGCGTGACAAGGCATAAACAGATTCTTTTCATGCGGGCATCCCCATCCTTTGTATTCCAAGCATTGCATTAATAAGCGTTATGCGTGTCCCATAGGCATGATAAAAACGCGGACACTGGCATCCCATAGGTTTGGCCGGTAACGTACCAGATTCCATGATTAGCAACTATGATGCTGGGGGGGGGGTGAAAAGAGACAACTTCGATATCTCCCCGTTCTTAGGCACCCGAAGAAACGCTGGCCTCGGGGCCGGTCGCAGCTGTAGCCTACAGCAGCATGCAAAAAGAAAACCGATACAAAGCCCCACCTGCCGAAACAATGTTCTCAACCAATTCGGTATTCAAGATACACATAAACGTATCCGGTGTCAATTCGGCGGAATAGGGTCGTAATTTGACATTAGACATTTTGGGTTGCTTTACGCGGGGCCGTCGTGGTAACGTATCCGCATGGCAAGGCATTTAAGGCACCATTTCGACGGCGGGTGGTACCATATCACGACAAGGGGTATGGGGCGGGGGGAGATTTTCACCGACGAACGCGATCGGCAGCGTTTCCTTGAGCTGCTGGAAGGCATGGCCGGGCGTTACGGGGTCGTCCTGCACGCATATGTGCTGATGGCGAACCACTACCATCTGCTGATTGAGACGCCGACGGGCAACGCAAGCCGCGCGCTGCAGTGGCTGAACCTGAGTTACGCCGCATGGTTCAACGCGAAGCACAGGCGCTGCGGGCCGCTGTTTCAGGCGCGTTTCAAGAGCATCCCCGTGGATGCCGAGGGCTCCTGGGCGTTGGCGTGCAGCGTGTACATTCATTTGAATCCAGTCCGCGTCAAGGCCTTGGGCTTGGGCAAGGCGGAACGGGCCCGTGAAAAGGCGGGTTTTCTGCCGAAGGAACCCTCGCGGGAGGAGGTCGCCGCGCGTCTGGCGAAGCTGCGCGGTCACCGCTGGAGCTCGTATCCTGCCTATGCGGGGTATGCGCCGGCTCCGGGGTGGCTGACCTGCGGCACGCTGTGGAAACGCGTGGCCGGGGATAAGGGAGGAAACCCGAAAACGGAATACCGGCGCTACTTTGAGAATGGCCTGCGGCAGGGGGCAGGGGAGGGCGCGGCCGCGCGCCTGACCGCGGCGGTGGCGATCGGAGGGACGGCGTTCGTCGAGAGGCTGCGCCGGGGAATCCCGAAACGTGCGCGGGGCGAGACGAACGCCCGCGCTTGGCGCCGGCTGCTTCCGTTCGGCGCGGTCGTCCGCGCGGTCGAGTCGGTGAAGGGCGAAACGTGGAAGGACTTCGCAGACGGCCGGGGCGACTGGGGGCGTGACCTGGCGCTGCACGTCGGGCGGATGCGGTGCGGACTGACGCTGAGAGAGCTTGGCGGACAGGCAGGCGGGCTAACCGTGCCTGCGGTCGCCAAGGCGGTTGAGCGGATGGCGGAACGGCTGAAGACCGACAGGACAGTCCAGCGGGCGGCGGCGCGGGTTTTACGGTTGCTGGAAACGGGAAAAGTCTAATGTCAAAATACGACCCCTCGTGGGTTTTGATCGGGGAGGGCAGCCGGCGGCGCTGTTTCCGGCTGCCGGGTGAGCCGTTCTGCGTCAAGTTCTACCGCCTCCCTTCGGAATACACGCATAAGACGACGCTCGGTGTCCGGCTGCACATCTGGATGTCCCGGTTCATTGTTCTCAACAACGCGAATTGCCAGGAGTGGCGGTACCATCAGGCTCTGCAGAAAAGGTTGCCGCCGGACCTGTTTGCCGCGTTTCCGGAAGAGATCACGCCGGTGTATTCGCGTGAGCGGGGGTGGGGCATCCGGGAGAGCCTGATCCTGAACGCGGACGGCTCGCCGATCCAGCGGGTCATCAATGAAATGGAGCGGGTGACGGACGGG
>JAQVSS010000146.1 GCA_028700415.1 Kiritimatiellia bacterium | reverse complement strand
GCCTGCTGCGCGTCCACGCGCTGCATGTCGATTTCCCCCGGCTGTTCAAAGGCGGCCTTCACCGCCCGCGGCGTGATCTCGTTGTACATCACCCGGTGGAAGGGCTTGCCCTTGGCCACGTCCGCCAACGCCTCATGCAGATGCCACGCGATCGCCTCCCCCTCGCGGTCCGGATCGGGGGCGAGGTAAACCTCGTCGCACGCCTTGGCCGCTTTCTTCAGCTCGGCGATCACCTTGGCCTTGCCTTTTGAAAAAACGTATTTCGGCGCGAACCCGTGCTCAATATCGACCCCCAGCGTACGCTCGGGCAGATCACGGATGTGTCCGACCGACGACTTCACCACGTAGCCGGACCCCAAAATTTTCCCGATCGTTTTCGCCTTCGCAGGCGACTCGACAATCACCAGTTTCTTTCCCATGTTCGTTTCCTTAAAATCAAATCAACACTCTAAAACGTGACAGGCCCTTCCGTCACACCCAAAACCGAACTAACCGCTCCGGCCCCGCGCCACCAGCCCACCGGGCAACAGCCTGAGCTGACGCTTGATTTGCAGCCCGACCAGTATCGCGTTCACTGTCCCGGCGTCCAACCCGCTGCCGCGCACCAGCACGTCCACCGGCGTGCCTTCCGCCTCGACCTGCGCCAGCACCGACCGTTCCTCCGGCGTGAGGACACAGGCGAGCGGCGCGTCCGGACCGTTTGCCGGATGCCCTCCTCCGCGCGCAACGGGCTCCCGCCTCATGCCGGCCACCAGATCCTGAAGCTCCTCGATCACATCCTCCGCCAAGGTCACGAGCCGCGCGCCCTCGCGCAACAATTTGTGGCACCCCTGCGACGCGGGCGAATCGATGCGCCCCGGGACCGCCATCACCACCCGGTTCTGATCGAGCGCCTGGTTCACGGTGATGAGCGTGCCGCTGTTGTAAGGCGCCTCGATCACCAGCACGCCCTTGCTGAGCCCGCTCACGATCCGGTTGCGCATCGGGAACGTCTGCCGGTCCGGCTGGCGCCCGAACGGGTATTCGGAGACCACCGCGCCGCCGTTGGCCACGATCTCGCGCGCCAACCCCGCGTTCTCTTTCGGGAAGAGACAATCCAAAGCCCCGCCTAGCACCGCCACGGTGCGGCCCTTGGCCTGCACCGCGCCCGTGTGCGCCTCCGTGTCGATACCCGTCGCCAAACCGCTGACGACCACATAGCCCGCGCCCGCCAATTGAAAACCGAAACGCCTTGCCGTTTCGCGCCCGTACACGGTCGGCCGCCGAGTGCCAATGACAGCCACCGCGGGCGCGTCCAGCGCCGCCACGTCGCCCGCCACGTAGAGCACCAGCGACGGGTCGGCGATCTGCTTGAGCAACGAAGAATAGCCCTCGTCCACCCACGTCACCAATTTCACGCCCTTTTTCTCGGCGCGCTCCAACTCGTCATCGGCACGCACCCGCTTCAATTCCGCATGGAATTGGCGCGCGCGGTCCACGCCGATGCCCGGCACACTCAGCAAATCCTTTTCCGATGCCTCGAAAACAGCCGCCACCGAACCGAACCTCCCGGCCATCCGTTTCACGGTAACGGCACCCAAACCCGGCACCTGATTCAAGGCGATTAAAGCCTCTCGTTCCGTCACAACATCCTCTCTTCACAGAAATCCATCATCCGCCTGTTTCTGTTGAAGTGTGGTAAATAGCATATTCCCCCGCGTCTGACAAGCAGGCCTATCGGGCGCTTCCCCGTCTCATACCGCACAACTCACATGCGGCAAAGGGGTTGCAAATTTTTATGGCCGCCTCTCATTGCCGGTTTGCCCATAGAAAAAACGCCGGGCATTGGCGCGGGTGAGCACAGCGAGTGTTTCGGGCGGCACCTTGCGCAAGGCCGAAAGCTCAGTCAGGACGCGGGCCAAGTTTGACGGCTGATTCAGCGGTTTCCCGTCCCCGCCAGAGCCGGCCGGTTCCCCTCCCGGAGGAAAAAGATCCGGCGTGTCCGTCTCGACCAGCAGACGGTCATCGGGGATCCGGCGTGCCGCCTCCCGGATTTTCTCGGCCCGCGGGTTGCAGACCGAACCGGAAACCGACACAAACCCGCCCATGCCCAAAAATACGCGGAGCTGTTCGGCAGAACCGCCGAACCCGTGCGCCATAACACCCGGCAACTCCCGCGCGAACGGCTTCAGGATCTCGGCCAGCCTTTCCCACGCGCGCGCGCCATGGGTCACGACCGGACGCTGAAGGCGCACGGCCAACCCCAATTGCATGACCAAGGCCTCCTCCTGCCGTTCGGACGGCACATCGCCGCGCACACCATCCAAGCCGATCTCACCGACGGCCGCACCCGGATGGGCGGCAAGGTATCCTTCCAAACAAGCCAGCCAATCGGGCGGCAGGCGGCCCGCGTGCCATGGGTGTACGCCAAACCCCGGGACAACCGGGAACGGCAGCGGTAAACGGGCCAGACGGGCCGTGGCCCCCCAATCGCCGGGTGCCGTACCGCACGAGCACGCGCCGGTGATGCCCGCACGGGCGGCCCGGGAGACCACCTCGTCAAACACCGCCGTCAGACGGCTGTCCTGCAAATGTGTGTGCGCGTCAAACATCACTCCCTCCCCGCGTGCATTGGCTCTCAACGTGAAACGGTTCGCCTTCAATTTGCACGTTGGGCAAATCGGGCAAACACCAGCGAAGAAATTTGCCGGCGGCCCGTTGACAGCGCACCGGTTTCGGAGTATTTTATCACAAATGAAATCGCTGAAGGATAGTGAATTCCTGACGAAGAGCCTCCCTGTTACCGGGCGGGTTACGCCCGTATTGGCCATTTTGGCAAACCCGGTGGGCTTCTAAAGGAATCAACCCGACAGATGATTTCAGTTTTGAGGCAAGAAACCCGCCGTTCAAGCAAACGGCGGGTTTTTGCATATTAGACGGTAAAACAGACGAACGAGGGCATCATGAAAGCGAACACGGCAACAGACAAGGCAACGGATTCAGTACCGACGCTCAAGACCGGCGCGCAATGCGTCATTGACGGCCTGGTCAAAGCGGGGTGCGAGGTGCTTTTCGGCTATCCGGGAGGCGCGGTGCTCGACATTTTCAACGCGCTCTACGACGCGCCGTTCCAGTTCGTCCTCGCACGCCACGAGCAGGGCGCGGTCCACATGGCCGACGGGTATGCCCGCGCCACCGGCAAGCCCGGCTGCTGCCTCGTGACCTCCGGGCCGGGCGCCACCAACACCGTGACCGGCCTCGCCACGGCCTGCATGGACGGCATCCCGCTCGTGTGCGTCTGCGGCCAGGTGGCCCTGAACATGATCGGCAACGACGCCTTTCAGGAGGCCGACGTGATCGGCATCACGCGCCCGGTGACCAAACACAATTTTCTCGTGCGCGACGTGGACGAGCTGCCGGACATCATCGCCCGGGCGTTCTACATCGCGACCACCGGGAAACCCGGCCCCGTGGTGATCGACCTGCCCAAAAACATACAGAAGCAGAAGACCGCCTCGGTGCCTCCTGAGACGGTCACCATGCGCGCGTACCATCCCGACGTGCCGGTCAATCCACCGGAAATCGCGCAGTTCGCCGAGCTGATCAACCACGCCTCCCGCCCGCTCCTTTACGTGGGGGGCGGCGTGATCGCGGGCAACGCCTCGGACGAGCTGGCCGCCCTGGCGCACACGGCCAACATCCCGGTGTGCACCACGCTCATGGGGCTCGGCGCCTTTCCTGAGGACGACCCGCTCGCGCTGCGCATGGTGGGCATGCACGGGAGCGTGGCCGCGAACTACGCGGTGGACCACTGCGACCTGCTGATCTCGGCGGGCGCGCGGTTCGATGACCGCGTGACCGGCAAAGTCTCCGCGTTCGCCAGCAAGGCAAAGATCGTGCATATCGACATCGACCGTTCGTCCATCGGCAAAAGCGTGCGGACAGACCTGGGCGTGCAGGGTTACCTCGTGCCGGTGCTGCAGGCCGTGCTGCCGTTCGTGAAGCCGGCCGAACACACCGAGTGGCTGGAACAGGTGAACCGGTGGAAAGAGCGTTTCCCGTTCGTGTACCCCGCTCCGGAAGGCGTGCTCATGCCGCAGTTCGTGATTGAGCAGATCTATGCCGTCAGCAAAGGCCGCGCGGTGATCACGACCGACGTGGGGCAGAACCAGATGTGGGCCACGCAGTTCTACCGCTACACCCGGCCGCGCACGTTCATCTCCTCCGGCGGCCTCGGCACCATGGGGTTCGGGCTGCCGGCCTCGATCGGCGTGCAGTTCGGGCGGAAAGGGGAACCCGTGGTCTGCATCACGGGCGACGGCGGCGTGCAGATGAACTTCCAGGAACTGGTGGTGGCCGTGGAGCACAGGCTGCCGATCGTGGTGGTGATCTTGAACAACGGCTACCTCGGCATGGTGCGGCAGTGGCAGGAACTGTTCTACAGCAAACGCTATTCGGGCGTGATGCTGAGCCAGCACGGGCGTTTGCCGAACGAGCACGTTGAGGACGCCCCGGCGTACCTGCCGGACTTCGTGAAAATGGCCGAGGCGCACGGCGCGCGCACCTGCCGCGTCACGAACCCCGGCGAGGTGGCGGCGGCATTGTCTGAGGCGTTCGCCCATCCCGCGACCTGGGTGATCGAGTGCATCGTGTCGCCCGAGGCCAACGTGTACCCCATGATCCCGCCCGGCCAGCACGTGGCGGAGATGATCAACCGGACGGTGTAGGAGAAGTGCGTGAGTGCATGAGTGCTTTAGTTCGTTAGTTTTGAGTTTGGGAGCAGGCACATACTATGAAACACATCATCAATTGCTTAGTGGAAAACCAACCCGGCGTGCTCGCGCGCATCGTGGGGCTCATTTCGGGCCGGGGCTACAACATTGAAACGCTGAACGTGGGGCCCACCGAAGACCCGACGGTGTCGAAAATGACCATCGTGGTGCCGGGAGACGCCCATGTCATCGCGCAAGTGACGCACCAGCTCTCCAAGCAGGTCGACGTGATCGAGGTGGTCGACATGACCAACCGCCGCCATCTGGACCGCGAGCTCCTTCTCGTGCGCGTGGCGACGCAAAACCACCATGCCCGCGCGGAAATCGTGGACCTGGCGGCGCTGTTCATGGCGCGTGTGGTGGCGGTGCAGGAGGAGTCGGTGACCATCCAGATGGTGGGGAACCAAGAGACGGTGGCCGATTTTCTGCGGTTGCTCAGGCCTTACACGATCATCGACATTTCCCGCACCGGCGTGATCGCCGTGGGGCGCGAGGCGGTCGAGCGCCCGGCCAAAAGGTAAGGGCGGAGGGACTCATGACAAAAAAATACCGCTTCGGGCTTCTGGGGCATCCGGTGAAACACTCGCTCTCGCCGCTGATGCACAGCGCGTCGTTCCGCGCGCTGGGCATCGAGGCGGAATACCTCTGTTTCGACGTGCCGCCCGAATCGCTGGCCGAACGCCTCGCGGCCTGCCGCCGCGAATCGTTCGACGGGCTGAACCTGACGGTGCCGCTCAAAGAGGCGGCCCTGCCGCTGATGGACCGGCTCGACCCGTCCGCCCGCCTGTTCGGCGCGGTGAACACCGTGCGTTTCGGGCCGCACGGCCTGACGGGCTTCAACACCGACGCGGAGGGGTTCCTGGCCGACCTTTCCCTGAGCCGCCACATGACGCCTTGGGGCCGGCGCGTGCTGATCCTCGGCTGCGGCGGCGCGGGACGGGCTTTGGCGATCGCCTGCGTGAAGCAGGGGGCGGCCGAGGTGCTGCTGGCCGACCAGACGACAGAGAAGGTGGAGCGGTTGGCCGCGGACATCGGGCGCCTGTTGCCGGACGCGGAGGCACAGGTGGAGGCGCTGACCGCGGATGCCGCCGTCTGGAAGCAGAAGGCTCCGGGCGCCGACCTGGTGGTGCAATGCACACCCGTCGGGCTGCGTGAAGGGGATGCGCCCGTGCTGCCTCCCGAAGCCTTCCGCCCCGGCCAGCTCCTGTACGACATCATCTACACGTCGCGCGTGACCCCCACCATGCGTGCGGCGCAGGCGTCGGGCGCGGACACCATGAACGGCGCGGGCATGCTGGCGTACCAAGGCGCGGCGGCCTTCACGCTGTGGACCGGAATGACCGCGGACGCCGCCGCCATGCGCGCCGCGCTCGAGGCCCATATCTATGGCTCTTGACGGAAGAACGGGACGGCAGGAGCAGAAAATCGCGCAAGAAAATCGCGCCGGACAAAAATCCCGCTTGCATCACGGGGGGCTCTATTGGTATCGTATTACGTTTCACGGAGGAGTAAATGGTCAAAATCAGACTTCGCAGAACAGGTTGCAACAACACCGCGTCGTTCCGCGTGGTGGCGACGGACGAGCGTTCGCCCCGCGACGGAAAGTTTTTGGAAATCCTGGGGTGGTACGATCCGAAGCGTGAGGGCGAGAACTTCAAGCTGGATATGGAGCGTGTGGCACACTGGCAATCCAAGGGCGCGCAGATGAGCGAAACCGTGGCGAGCATGGTTCGCAAGGCGAAAAAAAGCGCAACCGCAGCAACGGCGTAACGGCTTTGGACGGTCAGTATGGGCGGCCCCCTAAAGATCGATGTGCTGACCGTCTTTCCCGGCATGCTCCGCGGGTTTCTCGAGGAGAGCATGCTCAAACGGGCGGCGCGGCAGGGGGCGGTGGTTTTCCGTACGGTTGACTTGCGGGATTTTGCGCATGACGCCCGGCGCACCGCAGACGACAGGCCGTACGGCGGCGGTCCCGGCATGATCATGAAGCCGGAGCTGTGGTTCGAGGCCGTTGAGGCGGTGCGCACGCCGGGGGCGCGGGTTATTTTAATGACCCCCGCCGGCCCGACGTTCCGGCAGGCCGATGCGCGGCGGTTGGCACAGGCGGAGCACCTCATCTTCGTCTGCGGACACTATGAGGGGATTGACGAGCGTGTGCGCGAGGCGCTGGTGACGGACGAATTGTCGATCGGCGATTACGTGCTCACCAACGGGGTCCTGCCCGCAGCGGTGGTCGTGGATGCGGTGGTGAGGCTGTTGCCCGGCGTGTTGGGCGGCGGTGAACAGGCGACTCGGGACGAGTCCTTTACGGAGGACCTCCTGGAGCCGCCGCAGTATACGCGGCCAGCAATGTTCCGGGGGATGGCGGTGCCGGATGTGCTCCAGCGCGGCCATCACGCGGAGGCGGCGGCGTGGCGGGCCGGTCAAGCGTTGGACAGGACGGCGCGGAGGCGCCCGGACCTGCTGAAGCGGGATCCGGAAAAAACGGTTTTTTAGGAGAAGGAGTAGGGAACATGATTGCAAAAGCGATTGATAAGATCAATGCCGAGCAGGTGGCAAAAGCGGATGCGGGCAAAACCGCCCCCGAGTTCAAAGTCGGGGACAACGTGAAAGTTTTCGTCAAGATCAAGGAAGGCGACAAGGAGCGCGTGCAGGCGTTCGCCGGAACGGTCATCGCCCGCGACAACAAGAACGGCAACTCCGCGACCTTCACGGTGCGCCGCATCTCGTTCGGCGTCGGCGTTGAAAAGGTCTTCCCCGTCCATTCGCCTTACATTGACCGGGTTGAGGTGGAACGCTCCGCCAAAGTCCGCCGCGCGAAGCTCTACTACCTGCGCAAGCTGACCGGCAAGAAAGCGCGCCTGCGCGAGGCGTGATATTGCCCCTCGCCCCCCCTGGGGCGGTTTCCGCGCTCTTGCGCTGTTTTTCCGCGCGACAGGTCTTCAAAATGACGAAAACAGGGAGGTTCCCGAATCTCCCGGTTTTCGTTTTTTTTGCGCCGATACCGGGCAAAGAAGGCTCGGAGTTGCCCCACCCCACCCCCCGAGGCGGCACACAAGCCGTTATTCTTAGCGGAACAGGCGTGAAAAAACTGGTCTAGACCAGCTGTCCGTGGAGGGACGGATCGTGCTACAATGCCGGGCAAAGGGAAATCGTGAACACGGACGGCGCCAAATACCTTGAGATCGTCGATGTTCTCGGCGAGGATATCCGCGGCGGAAAGTATTCCGCGCACGGATCGTTCCCGAGCTTGACGCGGATCATGCGACGTTTCAAGGTCTCCCGTGCGACCGCGTTGAGAAGCGTGGACGAACTCAAGAAGAAAGGCGTCGTCGGTTCGCGGCCGTGTTCGGGGCTGTACGTGAAACCAGGAAGCCGCACGCTCGGACTGATCGTTCCCGGAATCGCGTATTCGGAGTTCTTTCCGCCGATTGTCAGCGGCATATCGCGTCTTTGCCAAAAAGAAGTGTGCGGACTGCTGTTCGGCGACGTCTATTCTTCGGATCACGAGAAGCGCGCGGCGCAGGCCAAGAAGTTCGCCTGCGATCTCGCGGCGAAAAAAGTGGCCGGCGTCATTTTCCAACCGATCGAATTCCTGCGCAACGCGACGCGTATCAACAAGGAAATCACTTCGGTGTTCGACGAGGCCGGAATCCCTGTGGTGCTCATCGACTATGACATCGTGCCGCCGCCGGACCGCAGTCACCACGATCTCGTGGGGATAAACAACTTCGAGGCAGGGCGCCGGCTCGCGATCCATCTCGCCGCCGTTGGGGCGAAACGCATCCACTGCCTTATGCGGCCATATTGGGCGGCCAGCGTCTGGAACCGTTACGCCGGGATCAAAAGCGTCGTCTCCTCCATGGGCGGCGGAAAGTCGGAAAACCTCCTCCGCGCGGAACCGGACGATATCGACGCCATCCGCAGCTATCTGAAGAAGTTCAAGCCCGATGCCATCGTCTGCGGAAACGACACAGCCGCGGCGTACCTCAAGCATACGCTCGACAAGCTCGGCAAACGCGTCCCCGAGGACATCATGCTCGCGGGATTCGACGACGTGCAGCATGCGACGATCATGTCCCCGCAACTCACGACCATTCATCAACCCTGCGACGACATTGCGGCCTCGGTCTTCCGCGCGCTCCAGGAGCGTATCGCCGACCCGACTCTTCCGCCGCGTGAAATCTTCCTGCCCGCTCCGCTCGTAACGCGGGAGTCCACGGAACTCAAGAAAATGAGGTCCAGGGGAGGAAGCTCTTTTAAAAAGGCTCTGACAGCGGCGTTACTCGCGGGAGCTTTTGTCTTCAACGGGGCGGCCGCGGCAACAGCGTGTTTCGACGACACTAACGGAGCCATGTCCGCCTTCGCGGCGGAGGACGGACGGCCCGTAGCGCGGAATTTCCGCAACGTCTATGCGCTCATGTCCCGGATGGGCGACGCCGAGGCGTCGGAGGCGGAGGACCGGGTTGTCTCGAAGTCTGTTGCGGGGAACACGCGCGAATACCGCTGTACAAACCCGAAATTGCCGGGACTTGAAATCGTCAAAACCTACCGTCCGTATAACGGGGGTGTGCGGCGGACACTCGAATTCAAACGTGCCGACGCGATGACGAACACCGTGTACATCACGCCGTTCACGGAATGCCGGTTCGACCCGGCGTTCCAGAAGGACGCATGGCATCTCGGTGCGGGGTATATCGGCCCGTACAAGCCGTTCCCGTCCGTGAAGTCGCCGCGTCCGGTAAACGAGTACAAGCAGTCCTCGAAGGGACTCGTCTTCATCCATCCGGACGCGAAGGGCGGAAATTTCTCACACTTCCGCGTGAAGATCAACGGCACGGTGGCGCTACCCTGGTGGCATTCGACGATCGGCCACTACCGCGAATACCACGACCGCCTGTGGTATCTCCCCGACGGGTACAAAATGGGCCTCGGCACGTTCGACGTCCGTCCCGGGAAGCCCGTCTCGGTCACGGATCAGTTCAACGCCTTCGACGGCGACCTCTTCACGTTCTTCGACGACGTCTTCGCGAAGGACGGGGACGTCGCGAAGGAATTCGCGTCGATCCCGCCGCCACCGGCGTGGGTAAACGACATCTTCTGCAATTCCCACGCCGATTTCGACGACTTTTACTTGCGCTGGCTCTCGGAAATGACCGACGAGGGGGTCATCCTCCCGATAATCGGCGGACTTTACAGCTGGGGCGACTACCGCTTCAAAAACGGCTTCCGCGGAGGACAAGGCGGATTCGTCACCGGCGAAGAGGCCAAGGCGTTCA
>JAQVSS010000145.1 GCA_028700415.1 Kiritimatiellia bacterium | reverse complement strand
GATGGCGGTGATGGAGGTGATCAGCTTCGTTTCCCGCGTGTTCGCGCTGACGATCCGGCTCTTCTGCAACCTGCTGGCCGGGCACATCGTGATCTACTCCCTGCTGGGCATGGTGGTCGTTTTCGGCGGGGCCGCCTTCCCCGCCGTGCCGATGGCGGTGCTGATGTATTTCTTCGAGCTGTTTGTGGCGTTCTTGCAGGCGTATATCTTTACCCTGCTCTCGGCGATTTTCATGAACATGATGGTGAATCCGGCACATTAAACGGAAAGAAAAGAGGTGCGAGATGATGCTTCCTATGGCGGAAAGTATGGCGGCGATCGGTGCGGGTATAATCATGATCGGTGCGGCGCTCGGGATCGGGCTCCTGTTTGCGGTGGGTCTGCAAAGCTCGGCCCGCCAGCCCGAACTGCAGGCGAAGCTCCAGACGGCGATGATTATCGGTGGCGCCTTTATCGAGGGCGTGGCGCTGTTCGCCCTGGTGATCTGCCTGATGAAGGGGTAACGGGCCGGCAGGGACAGGGTCTGGCTCTCCACCGGCACGGTCCGGTGAAGAGACGGTCCCCTGCCGCACGGTGCGTGCCGCAACATCAAGACGCGGGCCGCTAATTTTAGGAATGTGCCATGGCTGACGTAGAACATACGGTTGCCGTTCCGGGCATACCGGAGCCGATCCAGAAGTTGCCGAGCGACGTCATGCAGGTGTCGGGACAGATGCTCCTGCTGACGTGGCTGGCCTTCGGAATCGCCGCCTTCTGCCTGCACAAGCTGCTCTGGAAGCCGATCCTCCGCGCGGTCGAGGGGCGCGAGAAATCGATCGGCGACGCTCTGGACGGCGCCGAGCGGGCGCGCCAAGAGCTGGCGGAAACGGAAGACCGCAAACAGCGGACGATCAAGCAGGCGGACGAAGAGGCCCGCCTTGTGGCGGAGCGCGCTTCCCACGAGGCGGAGGCGACCCTCGCCCGGGCGGAACAGGAGGCCAAAGCGTTGGCGCAGCGACGGTTGGAAGCGGCGGAGCAGGCGCTGGAGCTGGAGCGCCGCAAGGCGGCCGAGGCGTTGCGCCTCGACGCGGCCAACCGCCTCGCCGATACGCTTGAGCGCTTCCTGCGGCAGGAACTCACGGACGCGCAGAAACGCGCGTACCAGACGGAGTTTCTCGGCGAGGTGAAGCTGTGAACGGCGAAAGCGCCTATGCCCGCGCGTATGCCCGCGCGCTGTACGGCTCCGCACAGGCACGCCACGAGGTGGACGGCGTGACGCAGGACATCCTGGCGCTCGAGCGTCAGTGGGTCGGCTCGCCCGAGTTGCGCCATTTCTGCAAGCGCGGCCTGCCGGGCAGCCCGGCAGGCCGCGCCCGGTCCGTCGAAAAGCTTTGGGGTGGCACGTTCACCCGGACGATGGTTTTCTTTCTGTCGGTTTTGGCGCAACGGGACCATTTGGGGATGGTGCCCCTGATCACCGGACAGTATCAGAAGATGGACGACCGCGCCCAGGGGCGGAGTGACGTGCGCATAAGTTTCGCTTGCGAGCCGGGCGAGGAAGAGATCGGACAGATCAGAAAGTTGGTGGCCGACGCGTACGGCCCGGTCATGAAAGTGGCGGTGCGGGTCGATCCCGCGCTGATCGCGGGGACGCGGTTCTTTGTGAACGACAGGCGGGTGGATGCCAGCCTTGCCGGACGCCTGGCCCGTCTGCGGGCCGGTCTCACAAAACCGCAGCAGCCCGGAAAGGCCGCGAGCTGAGATTTTCAGGAAACCGTTATGAACATTCAACTGAAACCGGATGAGATCTCCGCCCTGCTGCGCCGTCAAATGCAGCAGGCGGACCGGCCTGTGGACGTGGCCGAAGTGGGGACGGTGCTGAGCGTGGGCGACGGCATTGCCCGCGTCGACGGGCTCTCCACGGTCATGTACAACGAACTGGTCGAAACCGAGAGCGGCGTGGCCGGCCTGGCGCTCAACCTCGAGGAGGACTCGGTCGGTATCGCGATTCTCGACGATGTGACGCTCGTCCGCGAAGGCGACCTGTTCCGCCGCACCGGGCGGGTGATCTCGGTGCCGGTCGGCAAGGCGCTGACGGGGCGCGTCGTGGACGCCCTGGGGCGGCCGCTGGACGGCAAGGGACCCGTGCTCTCCGACGAGCTGCTGCCCGTGGAGGGGTTCGCGCCCTCGATCATCGAGCGCAAAAACGTGTGTGAGCCGCTGCAGACCGGCATCCTGGCGATCGACGCGCTGACGCCGATCGGGCGCGGCCAGCGCGAGCTGATCATCGGCGACCGCAAGACCGGGAAGACCACGCTGGCGGTCGACACGATCCTCAATCAGGCCGGAACCGGGGTCCAGTGCTTCTACGTGGCGGTGGGCCAGAAGCTCTCGACCGTGTCCGCCCTGCACAAGCTGCTGTCCGAGCGCGGGGCCATGGCGTACACCACCATCGTGTTGGCGAACGCCTCCGAACCCGCGCCGCTCCAGTATCTCGCCCCCTACACGGGATGCGCGATGGCCGAATACTGGCGCGACCGCGGCGGGCACGCGCTGGTGATCTACGACGACCTCACCAAACACGCGCAAGCCTACCGCCAGATGTCGCTGCTGTTGCGCCGCCCGCCGGGACGCGAGGCGTTCCCGGGCGATATCTTTTACCTGCACAGCCGGTTGCTCGAACGCGCGGCGAAACTCTCCGACGAGAAGGGCGGAGGCAGCCTGACCGCGCTGCCGATCGTCGAGACGCAGGCGAACGACATTTCGGCGTACATTCCCACCAACGTCATCTCCATCACGGACGGGCAGATCTTTCTGGAGGCCGGGCTGTTCCACGAGGGGCAGCGTCCGGCCATCAACCCCGGCGTGTCGGTGTCGCGCGTGGGCGGCGACGCGCAGGTCAAGGCCATGAAACAGGCGGCCGGCCCGCTGCGCGTGCTGTTGGCGCAGTACCGCGAGTTGGAGGCGTTCATGCGGTTCTCGTCGGACCTGGACGCGGGCACGCTCGAACAGCTGGCGGTGGGACGCTCACTCATGTATGTGCTGCGGCAGGCGCCCAACCAGCCGGTGGCGGTTCACAAGCAGGTGGCGGTGCTTTTCGCGGGCACGGAGAAGGCGCTTGTGAAGGTTCCCGACAGTCGGCTGCGCGAGGCGGTCAAGGACCTGTATGACGCGGTCGACACGTACGAGAACGGAAAGGCGTACGCGGCCCGTTTCGCGTCAAGCCCGGTGATGGACGACGAACTCAAAGGTTTGCTCACGCGCGTCATCGAAGACTCCGTGAGAAAGTACCGGAAAGGGTAACGCGCGGCAGGCGGAGAGACCACCATGGCAAATTTCCGTGAATACAGCGTGAAGCTCGGCGCCATGAGCGGGATGCGGCGGGTGACCTCCACCATGAAGATGGTGGCGGCCTCGCATCTGCACCGTGCCCAAACCGAACTGCGCCTGCCCGAACCTTTCTCCCAGCAGCTCCGGTTGCTGTCGCGGCTGGCCCGGATGGACCGCTTCAAGGGCCACCGGCTGTGCCGGCCGCCGGCCGGAATGAATCCGCGCATCCTGTTGCTGGCGATGAGTTCCGACCGCGGGCTGTGCGGGTCGTTCAACAATATGATCGTGCGCGAGATCCGCCAGTGGCTGCACGGGCAGACGCGCACCCGCTTGGCGCAGGTTGAGGCGGTGTACGCGGGACACAAGGGCTATACCGCGCTCTGGCGCGAGATCCCGCCGTGCATGAAGGCGTTGGATCTGACTGCGCACCCGCACATCAAGGAGACGGAGCCCATTTCGGATTTCGCGCTGAACGGTTTTCTGGAGGGACGGTACGACGAGGTGTGGGTGGCTTCCAACCGGTTCGTCAACACCATGACGCATGAGCCGATGGTCAAGCGGATACTGCCCTATGACCCTTGGAAAGTCAAAAACCCGCCCACTGAAAACGGGGGGGATGAGGAAATCCTGGAACCGTTGGACGACCGCCTGCTGGAGGCGGTCGTGCGCCAGTGGGTCCACTACTGCGTGTACGTCGCGCAGCTGAACCGGGCGGCGAGCGAACAGGCGTCGCGCGTGATGGCGATGGAGAACGCGACGATCAATTTGCGGCGGATGGAAAAGGATCTGATCCTGCTGAGGAACCGCGCGCGACAGGCGGCGATCACCAGCGAACTGACCGAGATTGTCAGCGGAGCGGAATCATTGGGGTAAACCTTGTAGGGGCGGTTTTCGTGCCCGCCCGGATTTCAGAGGACGTTATGAGCGCAGAGAAGACGGACACAGTGAATCGCGGGCGCATCATCCAGGTGCTGGGCGCGGTGGTCGACGTGGAGTTCCCGAGCGGGCAACGGCCCCGGCTGCTCCATGCGCTGACGACCACCAACCCCATGCTGAACGACCGGCCGGACAACCTCGTGCTGGAGGTGGCGCAGCATTTGGGCGATTGCCGCGTGCGGGCGATCGCGATGGATTCGACCATCGGGCTGGTGCGCGACGCCGAGGTGTGCGACACGGGCGAGTCCATCACCGTCCCGGTCGGCAAACCGACGCTCGGGCGCGTCATGAACCTTCTGGGCTTACCTGTGGACGGGAAGGGCCCCGTCCATTCCGGGGACCGGCTGCCCATCCACCGCCAACCGCCGCTGTTTCTCGACCAGAACCCGGAAACGCAGATTCTGGTCACAGGCATCAAGGTGATCGACCTCCTGACGCCCTACCGCAAAGGCGGCAAGATCGGCCTGTTCGGCGGCGCGGGCGTCGGCAAGACGGTGCTGATCCAAGAGCTGATTCACAACATCGCGCACGAGCACGGCGGCTACTCCGTGTTCGCGGGTGTCGGCGAGCGCACGCGCGAAGGCACCGCCCTCTATCAGGAGATGGGCAGCGCGGGCGTGCTCGACAAAACCGCGATGGTGTTCGGACAGATGAACGAGCCGCCGGGCGCGCGGGCGCGCGTGGCCCTTTCGGCGCTCACCGTCGCCGAACACTTCCGCGACACGATGCACCAGGACGTGCTGCTTTTCATCGACAACATCTTCCGTTTCACCCAGGCGGGCTCAGAGGTTTCGGCTTTGCTGGGCCGCATCCCGTCCGCGGCAGGCTACCAGCCCACTCTCGGCACCGAAATGGGCGAGCTGCAGGAGCGCATCACCTCCACCAAGAACGGTTCGATCACCTCGGTGCAGGCCGTGTATGTGCCGGCGGACGACTACACCGACCCCGCGCCGGCCACGACGTTCGCCCATCTGGACGCCACCACCGAACTGTCGCGCGCGATCGTGGAGCAGGGCATCTATCCGGCGGTCGACCCGTTGTCGTCGAACTCCTCGATGCTGGCCCCCGAGATCGTGGGCGATGAGCATGTGCGCGTGGCCCACGGGGTGCAGGAGGTCTTGCAGCGCTACAAGGAACTGCGCGACATCATCGCGATCCTCGGCATGGACGAATTGTCGGAATTCGACAAGCTGTCGGTGTCGCGCGCCCGCAAGATCCAGCGCCTCCTGTCGCAGCCTTTCCATGTGGCCGAGACGTTCACCGGCATGAAGGGCGCGTATGTGAAACTGGAAGACACCATCCGCTCCTTCGCGGCGGTGTTGGACGGCAAGTGCGATGACCTTCCGGAGCAGGCGTTCTACATGGTCGGCACGATTGATGACGTGTATGAAAAAGCCAAATCACTGAAAGCCTGAACCGCGAACACCCTCTTATGACGACCTTCCCTTTCAGCATCCTGACCCCCGGCGGCACGATCGTGAGCGGCGACGTGACGCAAATCGAACTCCGCACTTATGTGGGGTCGCTGGGCGTGATGGCCGGGCACGCGCCGATGGTGGCGGCGTGCCCCGCAGGGGTTGTGCGCATTCAGCAGGACGGCGTGTGGATCCGTTTCAAAACGGCCCCGTGCCTTCTGACCACCGACGGCGAAAAAGCCACGGTGCTGACCTCCCATGCCAAATACGCGGGCACCCAGTAGCCCGCGCAACTCGCCCCTTCCCTCTTTTCCCGCATGTGTGTTAGGCTATCACTCAACGCATGTGTAAAAAGTCGGGAGAAAAAATGAGGCGTTTTTCCTGTTTTCTGGCGGCCGTGTTTCTCGGGGTGGCGAGGGGGCAGAACGTGCCTCCTGATGTGGGGCGGTCAGCATCCGATGCGCTCGCCAAAGAGCCTGGGCTGACGCGGTTCTACTCGTTTAAACAGGCCGCGGCGGTGCAGCCGGATCTGGCGGGCACGGTTGCGGCGATGCGCTTCCGGCCTGACAACCGCTCCGCACTGACCACCGGGCAGGGGCGCGTTGCGGGCACCACGGCGGTCGTGCTGGACGGCGACTCGTTTGAGGCTCCGGCCTTGGTTTTCCCCTCCAATGCGCTTACGGTGGCGCTGTGGCTCCGCCCGCTGGCCGCGGGCGCGAAGAAGGCCGATAGCGGCAGCGCCAGCGGCATGATCGTGTCGAGCGGCAGCGGTTATTACGATGGCTGGCGCCTGCTCATCCACGATTGGGAAACGCGGCAGCCGTCCATCGAACTGGGCCAGGAGAAGGGCGCGTTTTCCCTCCGCGCGTCCGACGCGCTCAGCGCGGGGTGCTGGAATCATCTGGCCGCCACGTGGGACGGCGCGCGGGTGCGCATCTATGTCAACGGCATGCTCTCGGCTGAGAAGCCGTACGGGGAAAAGGCCGTCGCGCCCAAGTCCGGCTTGCGCCTGGGTTTCTCAGGCTACGGCGTGGGCTCGCTCAAAATGGCGGTCGGCGAGCTGGCAGTGTTCGGCCGCGCGCTGCCGCCCGAGCGGATTGCGGCGCTGTCGCTGGCCGGCCAACCGCTTCCCGAAACGCTCGGACCGCGCGTGCGGCACGCGCAGGAGGCCGCGGGAACGGGTGACGCAAAGGCCGCTGAAAAAGAATATCAGGCCGTCGCGGACGCTCCGGACGCTCCGGCGGCCTGGAAGCTGTGGGCGGAGTTGGCTGCCGCGCGCCTGTCGGAGGGGACGAAAGGGCTGCGCGCGGGAGCGGATTCCTGTGCGGCCCTCTTTGAAAATCCCGCGACACCCGAACACCTGCGCGGCCAGGCGGTGGAGTTTCTCGTGCGGGTCTGCCGCAAAGGGATGGGACGCGAGCTGCCCAGCCGCGTGTTGTCGAAACTTCCCGAACGGCTGGATGTGGATGGCGACGGGCAGCGCCTCTTCGGGCTCGCGTTGGCTGCGGCGTGCCTGCGCGAAAAGAATGCCGATGCCGCCGAAAGCGTGTTCAAGCAGCTCCTCGCCGTCACCCCCAACGAGGCGCAAGACCGTGCGGAGATCCGCCAACGCTACGCGCAGGCGTTGTGGCAGTCGGGGCGCGGGGCCGGCGCCCGCGAACAGTATGCGCAGGTGATGGAGGACGCGCGGCTGCCGCAGCACGTGCGCGCGCTGGCCGCACTGTCGGTCGCGCAGGTGTGGCGGCAGGAGGGCAAGTTGACGGAAGCGGCTGCCGCGTACGGAGCCGCCGCGGACATCGCCAGGCAGATCCCGCATCTCAAGGCCGAGGCCGAGGCGTGCGCCGCCGAGTGCGCCAACCTGCTGTCAGGCAAGCCTGCGCGCGATCCCGAGGCAGGCCGGCAGCGCCTGCCGGAGCTGCCCGAGCCCGCCCTCCGCTATTTTGTGTCGCCGAAGGGGAGCGACACCAACCCCGGCACTTTCAAAAAACCCTTTGCAACGCTGGAGCGCGCCCGCGACGCGGTGCGCGCGCACAAGCGGCAGGGCGTGCTGCCGCCGGGCGGCGCGTGCGTGTATCTCCGGGGCGGACGGTATGCCGTCACCAACACGTTCACGCTGGCGGAAGACGATTCGGGCAGCTTCGGCGCGCCGGTGGTTTACCGCGCGTGGCAGGACGAGCGGCCGGTCTTCGACGGCGGGTTCCGCGTGCGGCGGTTCTGGAAAGTCCGCGAGCCGGACCTGCTCGCGCGGCTGCCGCCGGAGGCGCGCGGCAAGGTGTTCGTCGCGGACGTGAAAGCGCAGGGGTTCTCCGCGCTGGAGCCGCAGAAAAGTTACGGGAACGGGAAAAGCAATCAGGCCGTCCGCGAACTGTTCCAGGACGGGCAGCCCTTGGAGATCGCGCGGTGGCCGAACGCGGGTAACCTCAAAATCGGGGCGGCGAACATCACGAACCTCACGTTCGCCTGCCAGACCAACCGGATCGCCCGATGGGGCCGGGCCGACGACCTGATGGCCAACGGCTACTGGTTCCACCTGTGGTCCGAGTGTACCGTGCCCGTGGCGTCGGTGGATGCGGGAACCGGCGTTTTCAAGCTGAACGAGCAGCCGTGCTACAACATGCGGGACGGGCGCCCGTTCTATGTGCTGAACCTGCTGGAGGAAATCGACCGTCCGGGCGAGTGGTTCCTTGACCGGGCAGCCGGCCGGCTCTATGTGTGGCCGCTCAAACACCCCTGGTTCAGCACGCTGGTGCTGTCGCGCTGGGACAAGCCGTTCATCGAGGCCAAGAACGTTCAGGAAGCGGTGTTCCAAGGGCTCGTGTTCGAATACGGCCAACAGCACGGCCTCGTGCTGGACACCTGCGTCAACGTGACGGTGGCGGGCAACGTGATCCGCCGCATGGGAGGCACGGCGCTGACGGTCAAAGAGGGCGCCAACGTCAAAATTTACGGGAACCTTCTGCACGCGCTGGGCCATGCGGGCATGCGCGTGGGAGGCGGCAACCGCAGGAACCTGACCTCCGGCCGCATCGTGATCGAAAACAACGACGCGGGAGACTTCGCGCGCTGTTCGCGCACCTACAATCCCGCGCTGCTGCTGGAGGGGTGCGGCGCGCGGGTGGCGCACAACCGCTTTCACCACGCGCCGTCGAGCGCCATGCGGATCGAGGGCAACGACCACCTGATCGAGTACAACGCGGTGGACCATGTGGTGCGGGAGTCGGACGATCAGGGCGGCATCGACATGTGGGGCAACCCCTCGTACCGCGGCGTGACGATCCGCTACAACCGCTGGCAGGACATCGGCGGCGGCGGGACGCCGTGCGGTCAGGCGGGCATCCGTTTCGACGACGCGATCTGCGGGGCCGTGGTCTACGGCAACCGGTTCGAGCGGACATCGGAGGGGCAGTTCGGCGGCGTGCAGATTCACGGCGGGCAGAACAACATCGTCGACAACAACGTGTTCACGGGATGCCGGTACGGCGTGAGTTTCTCGCCGTGGGGGCAGAAGCGGTGGGAAGAGTTCCTGAATCGCGAGCCCATCCGGAAACTGATGTTCACCGACGTGAACATCCGGTTGCCGCCCTACAGCAAGCGTTATCCGGAACTGGCGGATCTCCGGGGCAAAGCGGACATCAACCGGATCTGGCGCAACCGGTTCGTCGGCGCGGAAGAACCGCTCTACAAGAAACCCAAAGACACGGACGAGTGGGAGAACCAGGTTTTTGCGGAGATGCCTGATCCCGAGGCTGTCGCGGCCCGGTCGCCGTTTCGCCCGTTGCCGCCACTTGACGAGATCGGCCTGTACGGCGATCCGGTCCGGACGCGGGCCACGGCGAACGGCGCGCAGCCGTGAGGGGCCCCGTCGGGGGATTGAAACAAACGGATTAACACGAATCCATTGCACTCGCTGTTCATGAAAAGCGTGCGGAAAACCGGGGTGTGTGTCTCGTGCGGACGCGAGTCCGGCCAGCATTACTGGCACTGCCCGTACTGCGGCGAGGAGGTGCGGCAGCCTCTCTGGCGGCGCGTTGCGCGGGCGGCGTTGCTGACCGTGCCTCCCCTGCTCACAGGGATGGTTGTCCTCGTTACGCGGCCTGACTGGGGGAGCGCCGTTCGGGCGCTGCGGTCGGCCCCTCCGGCAATCGGATTTCTTTTTGCGGCCGGAGCCGGGCTGTTGCTTTTGCCGCAGTCCGATAGCGACCTCGTGGTCAGCTCGCATGCGGAACGGGTGAAATGGCAGGCGCTGGCTCTCGGCGGAGCCGTGTTGTGCGGAACCTATGCGGCGGTTACCGCCGTCTGCCTCTGCTTTGGGCAGGCGGCCGCAACCGGGGTCTGGCTAGCGGGAAGTGCCGTCATCATATGCGTTGCGGTCGCGCCGCTCTTTTTCCGCATCCCGTGGCGGGC
>JAQVSS010000548.1 GCA_028700415.1 Kiritimatiellia bacterium | reverse complement strand
GACTCGGCCTGGTTGGCGATGGTCTTGTCCTTCTGGTATGGGGATGCGCCATAAGCGTCCGCGTCGTCCGCGTGTTCCGCGACGTTTTCCGAAAATGGTCAAAGGACAAAGTAAAATCGCCTTTGGCAGAGTAAATGAGCCCTGAGGTGCGTTTAGTCGTTCCGAACTCGCGTTTAGTCTGTCCGAAACGGGACTGGTTTCGGCGGGCTGCGGGGTTTGCGGTCGTATTCTTGGTGCGGCCGTGCCAAAAAAGGGCGCGGTGGGGCGCGGCGCCACCCGCGCCTCGGTATGCGGACAGCGTGGCAAGCCGTCCCGTCTTCGGCTGCAACGACCGCCTATTTGCGGTCGGAGAGCCCCGTCAGCAAACCGGCTATCAGCATGGAGGTTATCAGGCTGCTCCCGCCGTGGCTGATGAACGGCAGGGTCACGCCGGTCATGGGCAGGGCCTTGGTCACGCCCGCCACGTTGATGAGCGTCTGCACCGCCAGCGATCCGGTCAGCCCCACGCACAGCAGGCGTTCGAACGGTGTGCGCGTGGCGCCGGCGGCGCGGAAGCCGCGCGAGAACAGGACGGCGTAAACCATCAGCAGCATGGCGCAGCCGAAAAGCCCCAGTTCCTCGGCCATCGCCGCATAAATGAAATCAGAGGTAACGATCGGCACCGCCTGCGGCACGCCCGAACCCAGGCCGGCGCCCCAGGCCCCGCCGGAGTACATGGCGCAAAGCGCCTGCAAGGTCTGCCACCCCTTGCCGGTAGGATCGGCGAACGGGTTGAGCCACACGTCGAAGCGGTTGCGGACATTCGATGAGATCACGCGCATGCCGAACCCGGCCGCGGTCACGGCGGCGAGGCCCAAGGCCAGATAACCGGTGCCTTGCGAGACCGCGAAGAGCATGATGATCAGAGTCGCGTTCATCAGCATCATCAGGCCGAGGTCTTTCAGCAGGAAGACAAACATCATGGGCAGCGCCCATAAGAATATGAGCGCCAAAAGCGAGTCGAGCGCGGGCACGGGGATGCCGACCTGCGTTTCCGAGAAATCCTTCTGCCGCCTGCTGAGATAAGCGGCCAGAAAAATCACCAGCAGCGGCTTGATGATCTCGGAGGGGTTCATATGGCCGGGCATGTAGATTCCGCCCCGGAAGCGTCGCCCCAGCAGCAGCATCACGGCGAAGACCCCGGCCGCCGCAAGGTATGCCAGCCACCCCGTGCCGGCGAGCCAGCGGCCGCGGCCTTTGCCGGTCACGGTAACTCCGACAAAAAAGGCGGCCAGCCCCAGCGGGAAGGGCAGCAGGGCCAATGGCCGCGCCAGGCCTTGCGCGAAACTGCCCATGCGGAACTGGACCACGAGCCCCATGCCGCAGAGCAGAAAGACCGCGCCCGGCAAGCCCGGGTCCCCCTTCCACCCGGTTATTTTAAGCCACCCCAAGATCAGAGGCACGCCAACCAAATACACCCCTATCGGGATCATCTGCTCCCACGGCAACGCCGGCGCGTTGCAGAGCCTGACCCCCAGAATCGAGAGACAGGCCAAAAGCACAGCCAGCGAGGACAACAGGAAAAGTCCTGTTGCCGCGCCGGCCGGTGTGGCCGCATCACTCTTTTTGCTCTTACGAGACATTGTTCGTGCCTTTTGCTCCTTCGGCTCGCGGGGACGCTCGCCCCCCAACACACGGCTTACTTTTGCCTGACATACCCCAGGCGGTCTGACTCTTCCAGAAGGGCGCGGGCGACCGGCAGAGCCGCTCGCGCGCCGAAGCCGCCGTGCTCCACCAAGACGGTCACGACCAGACGCGGCCGCTTGCGGGGGGCGAAACAGGTGAACCATGCGTGATCCCCGCCGCCCGCCGCCTGCGCGGTGCCGGTTTTGCCGCAGACCTCCAGACCGGGCAAATCCGCGCCGCGACCGGTGCCGCGCACCACGGTCTCGCGCAACATGGCCTTGAGCCGTTCCGCGGTCCGCGCGGAAAAAAGCCGCGCCGCCTCCTCGGCCTTTGCGTCACGCAGCAGGCGGGGGCGCATCATGCGTCCCTCGGCCGCCGCCGCCGCCGTGAAACAGGCCACGTGCAGCGGTGTTACCAGCATCGCGCCCTGCCCGATCGCCAGTTGCGCCAGTACCGGCGCCTTACTGACTTCAGGGAAGTTGCCGCGCGCGCTCTGCAATTCGCCGTGCGCGTTTTTCAGATAGGTCAGCGACGCGTTCATCTGCGCCCGCTCCATCATGACTTTAAAATCCTCCCCCCCGCATGCCACGCCGAGCTGCGCGAAATAGACGTTGGACGGGTGGCTCATGGCCGCCTTCATGTCCAACCGGCCCCAGCCTTGCCAAGATTTGCCCTGACGCGAGCGGGCATAATACTCGCTGTCGCGGATCGGCGGGGTGCCGGGGCCTGCGATATAGCCCTGGGCCGGACACTGGAAAACCGGCGAAAGCCCTTTCTCCAAGGCCGCCGCCGCCACCAGTATCTTTAATACCGACCCCGGCGCGTAACGTCCTTGAGTCGCG